>NZ_JAMYTF010000004.1:0-316752 GCF_040322295.1 Mesorhizobium sp. M0159 | reverse complement strand
TGCCATCGCGAGGCAAGGGCCGTCGCCCACACGGCCTCGGCTGCGGCCTTGTCGATGCGGCCGCCGAGCGCCGAGAGCGCGGCTCGGGTCTCGGCGTCGTAGACCGAAAGCCGGCCACCGCGGTGGAAATTATGCTGCCCTGCCGGTGGCCCATCGGCAGCGTCGATCCGGTAGAGCGCAACCAGAAAGCCGGCCAGCGAACGGGCGAACTCAGTGAGATCGGCAATCAGTTCGCCAGCCGCCGGTCTGCCGCCAAGCCAGCGATAGACGGACCAAGGCCATGGATAGCCTTCCCCGGGCGCGCCTTTGGCCAGCGGCACGGGTATCGGCAGAGGCAGGTGAGGCGCCAGGCGGGGCAGCCAGCGATGCTCCTTCTCGACCTGGGCGACATAGGCGGCAGCGCTCGGCAGCCGCACCGACATGCTGTCGCCCAGCCGGAACGTGCGGTTGTCCCAGCCGCCAGGCTCGACCGTCTCTACCGGCAGGTCCGCCCATTTGGGGAACTGCGCGGCAATCAGCCGGCGAACAAGTGCGGCATCTATCGGCATGCCTGGCGTTCGTTCATCGGGCGGCATCGGGCTTGCTCCGATCTTCTGAATAGCCGGCGGTCCATCTTTTTGTCGCCGCACTCTTGCGGCGCCAGTGATTCCACTTGGCTGCAAGTTCTCTAAGCCTTGCGTTCCCAGCGCCGGTCAGGCGTTTGCTGCCAGTAGGTCACGGTGTGGCCGGCCTCCTTCATTGTCTTCCAATGCGTGCGTGCCGCCTCTAGCTGGGCTGCATCGTGGCCGTCGAACAGGAACACGGCGCGCTGGTAGCCGCCAAGCTCCGGCGGCACCGCCCCATCGACCAGGAAGCGTATCTGCGCCTGGTTCGGATTGTCAGGGCCGACGGTCAGAAGCACCGGCTGCTCGGCGGGATGGGCTTCGCGGTCCGTTGCGTGGGCCAGAAACGAATCGTCCCGGAAAGTCCACAGATGCTGGTCCAGCGCGTCGCGCCGTTCCTCGGTGCCGGTCTGCACCACGGCGCGCCAACCGCGATCGACACTGCGCTCCAGGAGGCCGGGCAGCGCATCCTCCAGCGTCGATTCGGTCAGGTGATAAAACAGAATCTCGGCCATGCGTTCAGTCTACATTGTCGGAGTCCCGCCCCAGCCGCTCATTGCTCGTAATGATCGCGCACCAGCCGGTCGAGCAGCCTGACGCCGAAGCCGGAAGCCCATGACTGGTTGATCTCGTTGGAAGGCGCGCCCATCGCGGTGCCGGCGATGTCGAGATGCGCCCAGGGCGTGTCCTTGACGAAGCGCTGCAGGAACTGCGCGGCGATGATGGCGCCGCCATGGCGGCCGCCGATGTTCTTCATGTCAGCATTCTTGGAATCGATCAGCTTGTCGTATTCGGCACCGAGCGGCATGCGCCACACCCGCTCCTGCGTCGCCTGTCCGGCCGCCGTCAGCCGGTCCGCCAACTCGTCATTGTTGGAGAACAGGCCGGCATAATGCTGGCCGAGCGCGACCATGATGGCGCCGGTCAGCGTCGCCAGATTAATCATGAATTTCGGCTGGAAGCGGTCGTTGCAGTACCAGAGCGCATCGGCCAGCACCAGGCGGCCCTCGGCGTCGGTATTGAGCACTTCGATAGTCTGGCCCGACATCGAGGTGACAATGTCGCCCGGTCGCTGAGCGTGGCCGTCGACGGCGTTTTCAACCAGCCCGACAATGCCGACGACATTGACCTTCGCCTTGCGCGCGGCCAGCGCGTGCATCAGCCCGGTGACGGCAGCAGCGCCGCCCATGTCGCCCTTCATGTCCTCCATGCCCGACGCCGGCTTGATCGAATTGCCGCCGGTGTCGAAGGTGACGCCCTTGCCGACGAAGGCGACCGGGCTTTCCTTGGCCTTGCCGCCGTCCCACCGCATGACCGCGATGCGGGCGCCACGCGGCGAACCCTGCGCTACGCCCAGCAGCGAACCCATGCCGAGCTTCTTCATCTCCTTCTCGGCCAGGATCTCGACCGTGACGCCGAGCGCCTCCAGTTCGGCGATGCGGGCGGCGAATTCCACCGGTCCCAAAACATTGGCCGGTTCATTGACCAAATCGCGCGCCAGCAAGACGCCGTCGATCACCGCCGCTTCATCGGCGAAGGCCTTCTTTGCAGCTGCCGGATCGGCGGTGTGAATAGTCACCTTGACCGGCTTTTTTGGCTCGCGCTTGTCGTCACCATTGTTCTTTTTGGTCTTGTACTTGTCGAAGGAATAGCTGCGCAGCAGGATGCCCGCTGCAAGCTGAACGGCTTGCCTGCCGCTGACGGCCGCACCGGGAAGATCGAGCACGACGGCCACTTCGGTTGCCTTGCGAAAGGACGCGGCAATCGTGCCGCCGAGCTTCAGCCAGGCGTAATCATCGAGATTGGAACCCTTGCCGGCACCGACCGCCACCAGCCGCTCGAGCGATGTCCCTTCCGGTGCCAGCACTTCGACCAGGCTGGCGAATTTGCCGGTGAAGTCGGCGACCGGAAAAGCCCGCTCGAGGGTCTTTGCCGGATCGCAAGCCCTGGCGGCATCGCTGAGGCCGCCCTCGTCGGCCACCAGAACGAAAACGCTGCCTTTTTTGGGCGCGGCGAATTTGGCAAAGGCGATCGAAGGTCTCGAATTCATCATGTCCTGCTTTCGGGGAAGTGAGTTGGATTATTGCGAGAAACGTTCGGCAGTGAGCGGCGGGTTGAAACAGCTCGATGACATTGCCCGATGGGTCTTCGAGCAGCGTCTGGGAACCGCCGACGCCCGTTATGATATCGTTGCGAAAGACAAGTCCAGCACTCTTGAGGCGCGCAACCTCTTCTTTCAGGTCCGGCACCACCAACAGGATGCGATTCCAACCTCCCGGCACCGGCTGCCGGCCATCCGGCATCGCCCGTGCACCCGAACTGCCGGGGCCGCTTAGAAGGAGCCGTAAAGCGCCGCGTGTGACGGAAGCAAAAGCCGGTCGCGCGTCCTGTTCAACAGCGAAGCCCAGATGTCCACAGTAGAAGTCGATCGAGGCGGCGACATCATCGACCATGTAGCGAATGCTGACTGGCGTCATGACCATTGACCTTTCGGTTCGAGCACCTTTCAACAAGGCGTGTCTATTGCGGGCGGAACAGTCGGCATAGTCCGGCTCATTATCGCTGCTTGACAATCCGCGCCGCTATCGTCCTGGCCTGAATGCGGGCGTTGGCGAAACAACCGCGAATGCTCGGCCGCATGCCGGTAAACCACAGGCCGGGCAATTTCGGATCGGCATCGCCGCCGTTGAAAAGCGGAACGCCCTTGCCGTCGAGAACGCCGAGCTTGCCGACCATCTGCTCCAGACCGGTGCGATAGCCGGTCGCTGCAATGACGATATCGCGCGTGATCAACCTGCCGTCATTCAATACGATGCCGTCTTGGGTAAATTCCCGCAATGGTGGCAGCACCACGATCGTGCCTGCCTTGATGGCGCGAACCGCGCCGTCATCGGCTGCGATCGCGGTGTAGTCGGCGCTCAGACGGCTCGCACCGCCTGTGGGAGCCGGCGGAAGCCCAAATTTCGTCAAGTCGCCGAAAACCAGGCGCTGGGTTGTCGCCATCACCGCATCGGCCAGCCGCACCGGCAAGCTCGCCATTAACGGTGAAAGCCTGTGGACGGCGACCTTGCCGATGCGTTTCGGCAGCAGCGACGGGCCGTTGCGGGCCGACAGCCAGATGCTTTGGGCATCTGCATTCGCAAGATGATTGAGTGCATCGAACCCCGAATTGCCGGCTCCGACGACCAGCACCTTTTTGCCGACGTAGTCCTTCGCCTCGCCAAAATCGGCCGAATGGATAATCCGGCCTGCAAAATCCTTCATGCCTTTCCACGCGGGAATAAACGGCTGCCGGTCGCGCCCGGTGGCGACGACGACATGACGCGCCAGACGACGTCCGGAGTTCGTCCGCACGGTCCAGTGATCGCCGTCGAACGTGATCTCTTCAACGGCAACGCCGAATGCGACCGGCAGACCATGCGCCTGGCTGAAATCGTTCAGATGGCGAATGACGGCCGATTTATGCGGAAAAGCCGGGGTGCCTGCGGGATAGCCGACGCCGGGCAGCGTCGAGAGATCGCGATGCGTATTGAGGTGCAGCCGCTGGTGCCGCCGATGCCAGGGTTCGGCAAGCCGGCTCTCCTTTTCCAGGACGAGCGTCGGTACGCCGGCCTTCATCAAGGCGTGGGCGGCGGCAAGGCCGGCTGCGCCGGCGCCGACCACGATCGCGCCGTCAAAGATCGTTTCCCGACCGGTTTGACCGCGCAATTTTTCCGCTTCCATGCTGGGGCTCACAGATCCTGACCCGTCTTATCATGTCGCGGCGGTCGCGACCGGCGCGACATTTGGTCGTTTTGCCGCATTTGACAAGACTTTGGCCGAAATCGCTCCCATATGCGATATCGAACCATCCACGATTCGTCGCGGCCCGGCCCCGCTTCCCGCCGCAACCTGTTGTTAACCAACAATGTTCGCTCTTTCTTATCCATTGCCGCCGACACTCCGGCCCAGCGGATTTTGCGATCCGGGACAGAACCCAGATCGAACCGCCAAACTGAGCCAGTTGTGCAGCCGGCGCCGGACGACTACCTTGTTCCAAGGCATGATGCCGTTCGAAATCGCCGAGAAAAGCCTTCATGAAGGTCGTTGAACGTTACATCATGCGCCGTGCTTTCGCGGTATTCGCGCTGGCGCTCGTCTGGACGCTGGCGATCGTCTGGACGACTCAGGTGCTCGCCCGCATCGACCTCGTCACCGATAGCGGTCAGTCGGCCCTCACCTTCTTCGAAGTCGCAGCGCTGATCATCCCGACGATCGTTCCGATCGTCGTGCCGTTCGCCCTGGTGGTCGCGGTCGCCCAGATACTCAGCGTGATGAATTCGGATTCGGAGCTGGCCGTCATCAATGCCGCCGGCGCTTCACGCTGGACCATCGTCAGGCCGATCATGCTTCTGGCACTTGCAGCCAGCGTTTTTTCCTTCGCCGTCGACAATGGCGTCGACCCTTACGCACGCCAGAAGAACCGCGAGTTGATTGCGTCGTCGCGTGCCGATCTGTTGTCGTTGATCATCCAGGAAGGCACCTTCCGCAAGATCGATGACGGCCTGTTCCTGCAGGTTGGCGAACGGCTTCCCGACAATCGCCTCGGCGGCATCTTCGTCGCCGATTCGCGCGAAGAAGGCGTCAATCTCATCTACTACGCCAAGACCGGCAGCATCATCGAACGCGGCGACGAGAAGGTGCTGATGATGAATGACGGCGTCATCCATCGCAAAACCATGACCGGCGACCTCTCGGTGATCCGGTTCACCTCCTACGCCTTCGACTTGTCCGCTTTCATGTCGGCATCATCTGACATCCTGCTTTTGCCGAAGGACCGGACGACCCAGTATCTGCTCAATCCCAGTCCGAACGACAAGATGTACCAGCAAAAGCCGAACAGGTACCTGGCCGAGCTCAACCAGCGTTTTTCCGAGTGGTCCTATTCGCTCGTCTTCGCGCTGATCGCGCTCGCCGTTGCCGGAGATGCGCGCTCGCATCGCGAGGCGCGTGTGCACCCGCTGATCACGGCAATCGCGATTGCACTGTTCGTGCGCTGGCTCGGGTTCTTTGCCGCCGGCAAGGCCGACAAGGTGCCGCAATATGCCTATATGGTCTACGGCGTCCCGATCGTCGCGTCGGCGATCGCCATCTGGTTCATCGTGTCCAACCGGACCATGGAACTGCCGGTTGCCTGGGCCGATTGGATAACCAATCTTGCCGGCCGCTTCAGTGACGGCTGGAGCGCCATCAAGCTCCGTTTTGCCAGGCGTGGCGCATCCGGACAGGGGGCCGGCTGATGGGCTGGACTCTGGGTCGGTACTTCTTCTTTCGCTATGTGACGATCACCATCTGGTTCTTCATCGGCCTCTTGGCGCTGGTGTTCCTGATCGATTTCACCGAGCTTTCCGGCCGCACGACCGGCGTGCCGGGCTTCACCTACGCAACTGCGTTCGCCATTTCGGGGCTCAGGATGCCGATGATCATGCTGCAGACGGTGCCGTTCGTCGGCCTGTTCTCGGCGATGGCGACGTTGGTGTCGCTCAACCGCAAATATGAATTGGTCATTGCCCGTTCCGCCGGGGTTTCCGCATGGCAATTCCTGCTGCCGTGCTGCATCGGGGCGCTGCTGTTTGGAGCCTTGTCGGTCGGCGTCATCAATCCGGTAGCCGCGCACGCCTATTCCTGGTCCGAGGAGATCGAGACCCAGCTCCGTTCGGGCAAGTCGAACAGCGTCTCGGCCGATGCTGCGCCCTGGATCAGGCAGAAAACCAACGCCGGCGACACCATCATCGGCGCGCGCGCCATTCTCAATCAAGGCCTGGAGATGGCCGACGCGGTCTTCTTCAGCTTCAGCCCGCAAGGCGACATCATCGAGCGCAAGGATGCGGCGCGCGCCTTTTTGCGGGACGGCTACTGGGAATTGCAGGACGTCAAGGTGTTCCGGGACGGTACCATCCAGTCGTTACCCAGCGATCGGCTGCCGACCAATCTCAAGCCGGAATTCGTGCAAGAGCGGTTGGCCCGCCCTGAGACCATTCCCTTCTACGATCTGCCCGGCAAGATCGAAGTGGCCCGCTCCTTCGGCCTCAAGGCAAACGCCTTCGCCATGCAGTTCAATTCCCTGATTGCGCTGCCCTTCCTGCTTGTCGCGATGACGCTGATTGCGGCAACGGTATCAATGCGATTTGCGAGGATGGGGCAGTCGGCAACGATGATTCTGGGTGGCATCGTGGCCGGCTTTCTGCTTTATGTCGTTTCGGTGCTGGTCAAGGCATTCGGCGTAGCGGGATTCGTACCCACGGCCGTAGCGGCTTGGGTCCCGGTTGTCGTGGCTATGTTCTTCGGGGTGACATTCCTGCTATACAAGGAAGACGGCTAGTGAGGGAGGCGGTTTTGCGCAGCCATAGGCACGCCGGTTTGGCACGCCTCTCTGCGGCGAGCGCCTTGGCGTGCCTGCTTGCCAGCGCCGCCCCGGTTGCACCGGCTTTTGCCCAGGACGTCAGCGAGCTGGCAACGAAGGTTCCGAGCGGCACGCAGATGCTGCTGGCAGCCGATACGCTGGTCTACGACAACGACAAGCAGACAGTGACGGCCGTCGGCGGCGTCCAGATCGACTACGGCGGCAACCGTCTCGTCGCCCAGCGGGTCGAATACAACCGCAACACCAAACGCCTCGTCGCCAGCGGCAATGTCGAACTCGTCAATAGCGACGGCACCAAAATCTATTCGCAGCATGCCGACATCACTGACGATTTCGCCGACGGCTTCGTCAACGCGCTGCGGGTCGAGACCATAGACAAGGCGTATTTCGCCGCCGAAAGCGCGGAGCGCATGGGCGGCGTGCTGACGACGTTCCACAATGGCGTCTACACCGCCTGCGAGCCGTGCGAGGACAAGCCCGACAAAGCGCCGACCTGGCGTATCAAGGCCAGGAAGATCATCTGGAACGGCGAGAAGAAGACGGTTCGCTTCGAGAACTCGAATTTCGAGTTCTTCGGCTTTCCGCTGGCCTATCTGCCGGCTTTCGAGATCGCCGACCCAACGGTCAAGCGCAAGAGCGGCTTCCTGATCCCCGGCGTCGCCTACAAGAGCGATCTCGGCGTCGGTGTTAAAGTCCCCTATTATTTCGCGCTCTCGCCGACCTACGATCTCACTGTCACTGGCAGCGGCTATATCAAGCAAGGTTTCCTCGGTGAGGCCGAGTGGAGGCAGCGCTTCAACAACGGTCAGTACAGCCTGAAGATTGCGGGCATCCGGCAGGAGAATCCCGACGCATTCATCGACGACAATGGCCACAACGTGAATTCGGGAACCGAAGGCGACCCGAACAGGTTCCGCGGCATGATGGGCACCCAGGGCCAGTTCGCCATCAACCCGCGCTGGGACTTCGGCTGGGACATCCTGCTCCAGAGCGACAAGAATTTCGCGCGCACCTACGACATCGATGGCTTCAACGATAGCGTGCACCGCTCCGAGGTGTACCTGACGGGGCTCAACGATCGCAATTACTTCGATGTGCGCGCCATGCACTTCGACGTTCAGGAAGACACGCTCGCCAGCGATCCGACTGCACGCGCCGCCAAGCAGCCCTGGGTGCTGCCCTCGCTCGACTACGCCTATATCCCCGACATGCCGGTGGCCGGCGGGCAGCTGTCGTTCGACGTCAACGCGCGGGTCATTGACCGCGACAGGCTCGATACGGCTCTTGCAAATTCGGGCATCCCTTCGTCCGTCAACAACGTCCGCGGCATCGACGGTCAATCCGGCCGCCTTACCGCGGAAGCCGAATGGAAGCGCACCTTCACCACCGATGGCGGGCTGCTGCTGACACCGCTCCTGGCGCTGCGCGGCGACGCCGGCTACGTCAACGCCTCCTCGGCCTCGCTCGACGCCATCAACCAGATGGCGACCAATCTCGGCGTCGAGGACGATATGCGTTCATCGCTTGCCCGCTACATGGCGACCGCCGGCCTTGAGATGCGCTGGCCGGTGCTGTTTTCGATGACCAGTTCCAGCCATGTCTTCGAACCGATGGCGCAGGTATTCATGCGTCCGAACGAGCAATATGTCGGCGGGCTGGCGGTCCCCAACGAGGACGCCCAGAGCTTCGTCTTCGACGCCACGACGCTGTTCGAGCGCGACAAATTCTCGGGCTATGACCGCATGGAAGGCGGCACACGCGCCAATGTCGGGCTGCGCTATTCCGGCGCATATGACAATGGCTGGGGCACCAATGCGGTGTTCGGCCAATCCTACCAGCTCGGCGGCCAGAACTCGTTCGGCACGCCGGACCTTGTCAATGTCGGCGCCTATTCAGGTCTTGAAACTGCAACCTCCGACTATGTCGGCCTTGTCGGCTTCAACAGCCCCAGCGGGTTTTCCGGCTCGGTCAGCGGCCGTTTCGACGAGCAAAGCTTCGAGATCCGCCGCGCTGAGGTAAAGGCCGCCTTTTCAGGCCTGCCGGTATCGCTGAGCGCCAAATACGCCTTCATCCAGGCGCAGCCGCTCTATGGCTTCTCGACCGATCGCCATGAGGTTACGCTCGGCGCCTCGACACATCTTGCCGAGAATTGGCGCGTCTTTGGCACCGGCACATATGATCTGGAGCAGAGCGTTCTGGTCAAGGACGGGGTCGGCTTTGCCTATAGTGATTCGTGCTTTACCTATTTGATGACGTTTTCGGAAAGACGTGACCTGAACACCAAGGAAGTATCGCAGAACGTCGGCTTCAACCTGTCGTTCCGCACGCTCGGCGATTTCGGCTCGTCGCAACGCTCCATCGACACCATTCAATAACGGGCAGCGGTCGGCAACGGGGCGCCTGGCGGACGACATTGTTTCGCCGCATAGAGCAGGCACGAATTTTGACGGCCTGAACTGGATAGGTTGGGCCGAATCGGGATGGAATTGGGATGCTTTCGATGAGGAAATACCTCTTTTCGGCAGGGTTCGCGCTGCTGGTGGCGTTCTCGACCACCGCGGTGACGCGGCCAGTTTTCGCCACCGAGATCAAATACGTCGTCAACAATATACCGATAACCACCGGCGACATCCAGCATCGGGCCGCTTTCCTGCGCCTGCAGCACAGAAAGGGCGATGCCGGCCAGGAAATGATCGACCAGACGCTGCGCCTGGCCGAAGCCCGGCGGCTCGGCATCCGCATCAGCGACGCGCAGGTCGATGCCGCTTATCAGCGTTTCGCCACCAGCAACAAGATGCCGCTCAAGCAGCTTGACGGCGCGATGGCGCAATCCGGCGTCACCAAGGAGCATTTCAAGGACTTTATCCGGGCGCAGATGGCCTGGAACCAGGCGCTGACCGCGCGTTCCCGTTCCGGAGACGGTGGCGGCGCCGTGAGCGAGCAGGACCTCGTCAAGCGCATGCTCGAAAAAGGCGGCAGCAAACCGAGCGCCACAGAGTACATGTTGCAGCAGGTCATCTTCGTGGTGCCGGCGGCCGAGCGCAGCGCGACGCTGGCCAAGCGCAAACGCGAAGCCGATGCCATGCGCGCCCGCTTCAACGGCTGCAACACCACCCGCGAATTCGCCAAGGGCCTGATCGATGTCACCGTTCGCGATCTCGGCCGGGTGCTGGCGCCCCAATTGCCGGCGGACTGGGCCGAGCAGATAAAGGCTACAAAGGTCGGCGGCGCCACCACGACGCGCGAAACCGACCGCGGTGTCGAATTCATCGGCATCTGCTCGTCGCGCGAAGTGTCAGACGACAAAGCCGCGCAGATGGTGTTCCAGAGTGAAGGTTCGAACGACAAGAACGCCGACGAACTCTCGAAGAAATATGTCGAGGAGTTGCGGAAGAAAGCCCGCATAATCGAGCGCTGAAGTCGAAGCGCCGTGGCTGACGCAGAGCTTCCGCTGGCGTTGAGCGTCGGCGATCCGTCCGGCGTCGGGCCGGACATCGCCATCGCTGCTTGGCAGGCCCGCGATAGCGCTGGCGTTCCGTCTTTTTATCTCCTTGCCGATCCGGCACTGATTGCCGCGCGGGCGCACAGGCTCGGCACCGATATCGCGATTGCCGAGACGACGCCGGCGTTAGCGCCGGGGGTGTTTTCGCGCGCGCTGCCGGTGGTGGCGCTTGCTGCCCGTTTCGTCGACAGTCCCGGCCGCCCGGATCCAGCCAACGCCGCCGGCATCATCGAGGCGATCGACCGCGCCGTTGCCGACTGCCTGGCTGGCCGCGCTGCCGCGGTCGTCACCTGCCCCATCGCCAAGAAGCCGCTCTACGACGCCGGCTTTCGCTTTCCCGGCCACACCGAATATCTGGCGCATCTGGCATCGCTTCACACCGGCACCGAAGTGACGCCTGTGATGCTGCTTGCCGGACCGGACCTGCGCACCGTGCCGGTCACCATCCACATCGCGCTGGCCGAGGTGCCGAAAGAGCTGACGACGGACCTTATCGTCGCCACCGGCCGCATCACCGCCGCCGACCTTGCGAACCGCTTCGGAATTGCCAAGCCGCGGCTCGCCATTGCCGGCCTCAACCCGCATGCCGGCGAAGGCGGCACCATGGGCACCGAAGACGAGCGGATCGTGCGCCCGGCAGTCGACCGGCTGAGGCAGGAAGGGATCGACGCCTTCGGGCCATTGCCGGCCGACACGCTGTTTCATGCTCGCGCCCGCGCCGGCTACGACGTGGCGCTCTGTATGTATCACGACCAGGCGCTGATCCCGGCCAAGGCGCTGGCGTTTGACGAGGCGGTCAACGTCACGCTCGGCCTGCCCTTCGTCCGCACCTCGCCCGACCACGGCACCGCCTTCGACATCGCCGGCAAGGGCATCGCCCGTGCCGGCAGCCTGATTGCAGCGCTGAAACTCGCTCGCGTTCTTGCCGATACCGGGAAAAGGCCGTAGGCCCTGAGCCCAATCAGCCAAATTCGATGGCCTTAACCCGATGAGCCCGCCTGATGAGCCCAGCCCGATGAGCATAGACGGCCTGCCGCCACTGCGCGAGGTGATCGAGCGCCATGGGCTGCAGGCGAAAAAGGCGCTGGGCCAGAATTTTCTGCTCGACCTTAACCTGACAAGCAAGATTGCGCGAACCGCCGGCGACCTGAGCGACGTTACGGTTATCGAGGTCGGTCCCGGTCCGGGCGGGCTGACTCGTGCCCTGCTCCTCAACGGCGCCCGGCGGGTCGTCGCGATCGAGCGCGACGAGCGCTGCCTGGCGGCCTTGGCCGAGATCGCGAACCACTATCCGGGTCGGCTCGAGATCGTAGCCGGCGATGCGCTGAAAGCTGATTTTGCAGCGCTTGCAAAAGGAGTGCCGGGAAGCGGCGGGTCGGCGAAAATCGTTGCCAACCTGCCCTACAATATCGGCACCGAATTGCTGATCCGCTGGCTGACCGTTACCGAGTGGCCGCCGTTCTACACATCGATGACGCTGATGTTCCAGCGCGAGGTCGCCGAACGCATTGCAGCCAGCCCCGGCAGCGAGGCCTATGGTCGGCTCGGCGTGCTGGCCGGCTGGCGGACGGAGGCGAGGATTGCCTTCGACGTACCGCCGCAGGCGTTCACGCCGCCACCCAAGGTGACGTCCTCGGTGGTGCATCTTGTGCCGCGTGCCAACCCCTTGCCGGCAGAGGTGAAACGGCTCAGCCGCGTCACCGAAGCGGCATTCGGCCAGCGCCGGAAAATGCTGCGGCAGAGCGTGAAAAGCCTCGGCGGCGAGGCGCTGCTCACCCGCGCCGGCATCGATCCGACCAGGCGTGCGGAGACGCTCAGCGTCGAGGAGTTCGTTCGCCTGACCAACGCGGTGTGATGCCGGGACGCGTCTGCGTGGAATTTCCGCTCTCACGGCATAGATAGCCGGACAAACCTGCCCGGAGACAAACAATGGCCGCCTATGTCATTTCCGACGTCACGATCCGTGACGCAGAGGCTATCGAAGCCTATCGCGCCCGCGCGGCTGCCTCCATCGCCCAGCATGGCGGGCGCTATCTGGTACGCGGCGGCGAGGTGGAAAGGTTGGAAGGCGACTGGTCTCCCGGGCCGCTGATCATCGTGGAATTCCCCGACATGGACACGGCGCGGCGTTGGTACCGCTCCGCCGAATATGCCGCGGCATTGGAACTGCGCGACGCCGCGCTCAGCCGCAATCTGATCCTGGTCGCGGGGACGCCGCCTTGATCAATCCGTCTTTTCGTCGAGCAGCCCCGACACGAAATCGAACAGGCCCGGCCGGCGATCGCGTCTGAGCCGTTCGGCCGTGACGATGCCCCGCACCTCGGCGAAAGCGCGGTCGAGATCGTCGTTGACGATGACGAAATCATATTCCTTCCAGTGCTCGATCTCGTTGCGGGCGTTCTTGAGCCGCGTCTCGATCACCGCTTCCTGGTCCTCGGCGCGACGCTTCAGCCGCGCCTTCAATTCCTTCATCGATGGCGGCAGGATGAATATCGAGACGATGTCGGCGCGCATCTTCTCCTTGAGCTGCTGAGCGCCTTGCCAGTCGATGTCGAACAGCATGTCGCGGCCTTCGGCCAGCGCCTGTTCAGCCGGCTCGCGCGGCGTCGCGTAGCAATTGCCGTGCACCTCCGCCCATTCGAGCAGCGCATCGGAATCGCGCAGCCGCTCGAACTCGCGCATGGTACGGAAGTGGTAATGGACGCCCTCGATCTCGCTGCCGCGGCGTGGCCGCGTGGTGACCGAGACCGACAATTCCAGGCTGGAATCGCTCTCCAGCAGATTGCGCGCAATCGTCGACTTGCCGGCGCCTGACGGCGACGACAAGACCAGCATCAGCCCGCGGCGCCGAATGCGGGAACCTACATCCCTAGCGGTCATGGGGCTTGGCAGTCATGTGGCTTGGCATCGGGATCATTCCAGATTCTGGACCTGTTCGCGAAACTGGTCGACGACCGCCTTCAGTTCCAGCCCGATGGCGGTGACGGCGGCAGCATTCGACTTGGAACACAGCGTATTCGATTCGCGGTTGAATTCCTGTGCCAGGAAATCGAGCTTGCGGCCGATGGCCCCACCTCCGGCGAGCAGTGCCCGCCCCGACACCACGTGCGTCTTCAGCCGGTCGATTTCCTCGCGTATGTCGGCCTTGGTGGCCAGGAACGCCGCTTCCATATGCAGCCGGCTGGCGTCCAGGTTGGCAGACGCGTCCATCAACAGGCGGATCTGCTCGGCGAGCCTTTCGCGGATCGTGGCCGGTTCGCGTGATGGATCGGCCTCGGCCCGCAGCGTCAGCGCCTCGATGGCGTCGATATGGCCGGACAGCAGGGAACGAAGTGCCGCACCTTCGCCCTGGCGCGCCTGGTGCAGCCCGTTCAGTGCTGCTTCCAGCGCCGACAGTATTGCGGTATCGAGCGCACTGCGCGCCTCTTCGGTTTCGATGGTTTCGGGAATGTCGAGGACGCCGCGCAGCGCAAGCAGCCCGTCGGCCGCCGCAGGGGCTACTCCGAACTGCTCCTGCAGCCGCTTGGCCAACCCCGCCAGATCCTTCAGGAAAGCCTCGTTGACCACAGGTTGCGCTTGAGCGCCGGCGGCGCGGCCAATGGTCAGCGTCATCTGGAAATTGCCGCGCGCAAAACGCTTTTGCACCGTCTGCCGGACGGCCGGCTCCAGCCGGTCGAAACCTTGCGGCAGCCGCAGCCTGACCTCGACGCTTTTGCCGTTGACGGACTTGGCTTCCCAGGCAATCGAAGTGCCGTCGTGTTCGGCGACACTGCGCGCAAAACCGGTCATGCTCTGCAAGTTCATGTAGCCGTGCGTCCCTTTGCCGAATGCCCCTCAAGCCGGAGCGATTTTCTCCGGACAGGATCATGTGAATTTCAATGCCATAGCAGCCCTTGCACATCCACCCGGACATGCACAGGGCCAACCTGATGGCGTCCGGCCCTACTGGGCGGCGGTGGCGCCCGCATCGTCAACGATGGCTCCCGCCGGCGTGTCGGCTCCGGTATTGGTTGCCCCGGCCTTGGCGGCGTCCTGCGCCTGCTTTTTCAGCAGTGCCCGGTAGCGAGCGACATTCTCGTTATGCTCATCGAGCGTCGAGGCAAAGACGTGCCCGCCGCTGCCGTCGGCGACGAAGTAGAGATCGCTGGTCTTCGACGGATTGGCGACGGCCTCCAGCGCCGCACGGCCGGGATTGGCGATCGGCGTCGGCGGCAAGCCGTTGATCAGATAGGTGTTGTAGGGCGTGGGCTTCTGGATGTCCGACTGATAGATCGGGCGGTCGATGGGTTTGCCCTTGCCGCCGAACAGGCCGTAGATGATGGTCGGGTCCGACTGCAGCCGCATACCCTTGGCCAGCCGGTTGAGGAAGACGGCGGCTACGCGCGAGCGTTCATCGCCCTTGCCGGTCTCCTTCTCGACGATCGAGGCCAGGGTGACAAAATCCTCAACGTTGGCGATCGGCAAATCCGGCGCTCGGCGCTGCCAGACCTCGTCGACCAGCTTCTTCTGGTCGGCCAGAAGCTTGTCGACCATCTGCTGGCGTGTTGCGCCGCGGGTGAAACGCAGCGTGTCGGTGGCGAGGCTGCCCTCAGGTGGAGTGGTCGACGGCATATCGCCGGTCAGCGCGTCCTGCTCGGCGATCCGTTGCAGCGCCTGCTCGACCGTCAGCCCCTCGGGGATAGTCAGCGAATACATCACCGACTTGCCGCTCTTCAGCAGTTCCATGATATCGTGCATCGACGCCTGCGGCTTGATCTCGTATTCGCCGGCCTTCAGGGCCGAATCATTGCCGAAGGCGCGCACGCCAAGGCGGAAAATGCGGGCGTCGCTGATCAGCCCTCGCCGCTCAAGCTGGTCAGCGATCTCCTGGACGCCGCTATTCGGCTTGACCAGGAAAGTGTCGCCATTGGCCGACGGGCCGGGCTCGTTGAACTCCTGCTTGCCGAAATACAGCGCAACGCCTGCCGCCAGCACCATCAGCATCACCGAAGAGATGACGAAGTTCATGAACACGACGAACTGGCTGCGCGAGGCACGCGAGCGCTTCGGCGGCGGCGTGCCGGCCTCGGGCCGCAACGCCTCGCTGGCCGTCTTCGGCACGATCGGGCCGGGCGTTGCTGCCCGTTGCCCGAATTCCCCGTTATCGGCCGGATTTGTGTTCATAGCGCCCTACCATTTGATCTTGCGACGAATCCCCTCGGGCAGAGTAGGGGCGAATATGGCAAAATTGACGGCAGACGGAAACCGGCAGAGCGGTCAGCCATTGTAGCGCTGGAAGACGAGCGAGGCGTTGGTGCCACCGAAGCCGAAGGAGTTGGACAGCGCCACGTCGATCTGCCGGGCCCGCGGCTTGTGCGGCACCAGGTCGATCGCCGTTTCGCGCTCCGGATTGTCAAGATTGATGGTCGGCGGCGCGATGTTGTCGCGAATGGCGAGGATCGAAAAGATCGCCTCGGCAGCACCAGCCGCGCCCAGCAGGTGGCCAATCGACGATTTGGTCGACGACATCGATATCTTCGAGGCGGCGTTGCCGACCAGCCGCTCGACGGCGCCGAGTTCGATCGTATCGGCCATGGTCGAGGTGCCGTGCGCGTTGATGTAGTCGACATCGGCCGGCGTCAGCTTCGCCCGGTTCAGCGCCGCGGTCATGCAACGGAAAGCACCGTCGCCGTCTTCGGCAGGCGCGGTGATGTGATAGGCGTCACCGGTCAGACCGTAGCCGGTGACCTCGGCATAGATCTTGGCGCCGCGGGCCTTGGCGTGTTCGAGCTCCTCGAGCACGACAACACCGGCGCCCTCGCCCATGACGAAGCCGTCGCGATCGCGATCATAGGGGCGTGAGGCCGTTTGTGGCGCGTCGTTGCGCTCGGTGGAGAGCGCGCGGCAAGCGGCGAACCCGGCGATCGACAGTCTCGTCACCGGCGCTTCGGCGCCGCCTGCGACCATAACGTCGGCATCGCCCCAGATGATCAGGCGGGCGGCGTCGCCGATGGCGTGCGCACCCGTCGAGCAAGCGGTGACGACGGCATGGTTTGGGCCTTTCAGCCCATGCCGAATCGAGACCTGACCGGAGACGAGGTTGATGATCTGGCCAGGGATGAAGAATGGGCTGATGCGGCGCGGACCGCGTTCCTTGAGGATCATCGCATTCTCGGCGATGCCTTCGATGCCGCCGATGCCCGAACCGATCAGCACGCCGGTGGCGCACTGTTCCTCATGCGTCTTCGGCTGCCAGCCGGAATCCTTGAGTGCCTCGTCGGCGGCCGCGATCCCGTACAGGATGAAGTCGCCGATCTTGCGCAGTTCCTTCGGCTCGAGAACGGCTTCAGGATTGAAAGTGGCATTGGAGCCGTCACCGCGCGGAATGACGTGGGCGACCTTGCAGGCAAGGTCTTCCACCTCGAATTCGGTGATGCGCTTGGCTGCGCTGCGGCCGGTCAGAAGCTCCTTCCAGCTGTGCTCGAAGCCCATGCCGAACGGCGAAAGCAGCCCAAGGCCCGTGACGACGACACGCCTCATCGCAGGTCCTCCCCGGTGATGACTGCAAATAGCGTCAGGCGGAGGCCTTGTCGATGTATTTCACCGCATCGCCAACAGTCAGGATGGTCTCGGCGGCGTCGTCCGGGATTTCGACACCGAACTCTTCTTCGAACGCCATGACAAGTTCGACCGTGTCGAGGCTGTCCGCGCCCAGATCATCGATGAAGCTCGCCTGCTCCGTCACCTTCTCGGCATCGACGCCAAGGTGCTCGATGACGATCTTCTTGACGCGCTCTGCGGTGTCACTCATTTGGGCATCCTCGTCTTTTGGTTGTCTGTCTTCGTTAGCGGGCAGAATGCCGCTAATCAAGCTGAAAGATGGTCCTGCCGGAAACGCAGCGGAACAGGACCGGTTTTTGCCCGAACCGCCGGGTTGCGGGCGGCATTACACGAAAAATCCCGTGCATCCAAGACGGAATGAAGCGTTTTCCCAAGTGTTAGATCATTGCCATGCCGCCATTCACATGAATGGTCTGGCCGGTGACGTAGGCTGCCTCGTTGGAAGCTAGGTAGGCGACGGCAGAGGCGACTTCGGCGCCCGTGCCCATGCGCCGGGTCGGGATCGCCGCCATGATCGCCTCTTTCTGCTTGTCGTTGAGCTTGGCGGTCATCGCCGATTCGATGAAGCCCGGGGCGACGCAGTTGACGGTGATATTGCGGGTGGCGATCTCCTGCGCCAGCGATTTGGAAAAGCCGATCATACCGGCTTTGGAGGCGCAGTAGTTGGTCTGGCCGGGATTGCCGGTGACGCCAACCACTGAAGTGATGTTGATGATGCGGCCATGGCGGCGCCGCATCATCGGATGGGTAAGCTCGCGGGTCAGCCGGAACACGGCGGTCAGGTTGACCTCGAGCACGCTATCCCAGTCGGCGTCAGCCATGCGTACGAACAACCCGTCCTTGGTGATGCCGGCATTGTTGACGAGGATGTCGACGCCTTCGAGGTCGGCCTCCGCCTTCTGGCCGAGCGCCTTGACGTCGTCGCGGTTGGAAAGATTGGCCGGGAAAAGCTTGACCCGGTCGCCCAGTTCGGCGGCCAGCGCCTCCAGTTTCTCGATACGTGTGCCATGCAGGCCGACGATGGCGCCCTGGCCGTGCAGCACGCGGGCGATCGCCTCGCCGATACCTCCCGATGCGCCGGTGACGAGCGCCTTGCGGCCGGTCAATTCGAACATTCTTGCCTCCTGATCTGAGCGAACACCCTTCGCATGGAGCGGGGTCAAATCGCCAGTTGATTATGCAAGCGCCGCCAGCGCCGCCTCGACATCCGCCGCGGATCCGATGGCAGTGGTGGCAATGTCGCGGTTGATGCGGCGGGCCAGCCCCGACAGCACCTTGCCGGCGCCCACTTCGTAAAGCGTCGCAACGCCGTTGCTGCCGAACCACTCCACCGTTTCGCGCCAGCGCACGCGCCCGATCACCTGTTCGACGAGTCGGCGGGCGATCTCGTCGGGATCGCTCGTCGGGGTCACCGTAACATTGGAGACCAGCGGCACGACCGGCGCACTCTTCGTCACGGCGGCCAGCGCCTCCCGCATGATCTCGGCCGCAGGCTTCATCAATGCCGAATGGAAGGGCGCTGAGACCTGCAGCATCAGCGCCCGCTTGGCGCCCTTCTCCGTGCATAGCCTCGCCGCCAGTTCGACCACTGGCCTGGCGCCGGAGATCACCAGCTGGCCGCCGCCATTGTCATTGGCGATCTGGCAAACCAAGGCTTGTGCGGGATCTTTGGCGGCGCCCTGGGCGGCCTCTGCGCAAGCGGCTTCGACGTCGGCCTGTTCCAGCCCGATGATCGCCGCCATGGCGCCCTCGCCGGCCGGCACAGCCGCCTGCATGGCGTTGCCGCGGATGCGCAACAGCCGGGCGGCGTCGGCGACCGAAACGAAACCTGCGGCCGCAAGTGCCGAATATTCGCCGAGCGAGTGGCCGGCGACATAGGTGACCTTGCCGTTCAGGGAGAAGCCGCGCGCCTCCAGCGCCCGGATTGCGGCAAGCGACACCGCCATCAGCGCCGGCTGGGCGTTGGCGGTCAGCGTCAGCGTCTCTTCCGGGCCTTCCCAGATCAGCTTCGATAGGTTTTCGCCGAGCGCGTCGTCAACTTCCTCGAAGATCCGCCGCGATTCCACAAAGGTATCGGCGAGGTCCTTGCCCATGCCGACAGCCTGGCTGCCCTGCCCCGGAAAGGTGAATGCGATGGCCATCGGCGGCTCCCAGCTGCTGGTTCACGTTGCCTGTGACGCAAGGCGTGCGGCCAAGTCAAGTCCAACCTTGATCGCGTAATATCGGCCGAGTGCCTGTTTCGGCAGGCTTTTTGGCGATCACTCATGATGAAAACCGCTCACGATTTGTTTGCTGGCTCTTCTTATTTCCGCCGCAGGCGCTAAGCTTTGCGTGACAGTTCGATGACAATCGAGTGACGCTTTTGTTGCGGGCCGGGGAACTATTGAAGTGGCAAAGACCAAGCAGAGCGCAGCCGAGGCGGCGCCCCAGTTTCTTGAAGGCGATCCGTCGACCGGCTATCTGCCGGCGCGCAAATGGCCTGTCATCCGCTATGGCCTTATCAGCTTGCTGGCTGCGGCCATCCTTGTGTTTGCCATCGAACTGATCGTGCGCGGCAACTTTGCCGGCACCATTGATTTCTTTCTGCAGCCTTTCAAACCCGGCTGGACCACGATCATCATTTTTGCGCTGATCCTCATCGGCCTCGACGCCGTGCTCGGCCGCAGTCACCAGAGCCTGATGATCGTCGCGCCGCTGACATTGTCGCTGGCGTTCGTCGGCCACCAGAAGTCGCTGTATCTCGGCGATCCGCTCTATCCGACCGATTTCCTCTATTCCCGGCAGATCGTGGCATTGATGCCGCTTCTGGTACGCGATCGCCCGGGAACCGCCATTGCCCTGGCGATCGGCATCGTCGGCGGGCTGTCGCTGCTCGTCTATGGCTGGCGGCTATGGCGCCGCCGCGTTCCGGCACTCAGCCACAAGGGCCGCCTTGCCCGGCTGACGCTGACGGTGCCGCTGATCGCCTTCTTCGTCTCCATCATGGACTATGCCACTTTCTCGTGGACACGCGACCGGCTGCAGATCATCCCGATCATGTGGGACCAGAAGGAAAACTATGCCTCGAACGGTTTTGCGCTCGCCTTCGCGCTGAACGTCCCGATGGCGCATGTCTCGGCGCCGCCCGGCTATTCCGGCAAGGCGATCGAAGCGATCGGCAAACCGCAGGTGACGGCTTCGGTACCCGCCGAGAAGCCCGACATCATCGTCGTCATGAGCGAATCCTTCTGGGATCCGACCAAGCTACCCGGCGTCACCATCACGCCCGACCCTGTCCCCAATGTGCGGGCACTGCGCACGGGTTACATGTTCTCGCCCGAGTTCGGCGGCATGACGGCCAACATCGAGTTCGAGGCCCTGACCGGCTTTTCCAACGCCTTCCTGCCGGCGGGCAGCATTCCCTACCAGCAATATGTGCGGACACCGACTCCCTCGCTGGCGACCTTCCTGAAAAGTCAAGGCTACCGGGCGCGCGCTATCCATCCCGGCACTAACTGGTTCTGGAACCGGGGGGCCGTCTATGCCGATTTCGGCTTCAACGACTTCAAGTCCGAGGAGACGTTGCCGCCCATGCAGAAGCGCGGACCGCTCGCGTCGGACGCTGCGATGACCGACGAGATTATCCACGAAGCCGATACCAGCGCCGAGCCGGTCTTCTTTTTCGCCGTCAGCCTGCAGAACCACGGGCCGTATGAGCCGTATCGCTATAACAATCCGACCCACAAGGTGCAGGCGCCGATCAGCCAATGGGCGCGTGAATCGCTGTTGAGCTATGCCGAAGGCTCTTCCGACGCGGACCGCGGCCTCGAGCGGCTGATCGAATGGGCGAAGAAACGCGAGCGGCCGACCGTCATCGCGTTCTTCGGCGACCATCTGCCGCCGCTTGGGCCGGTCTACGTCGAGACCGGCTTCCTGAAGGACAATGTTGCGCCGCGCAAGGAGGCGGCCGACCAGATGCTGCTGCACCACCAGACGCCGCTGATCGTCTGGTCGAATCGCAGCGGCCCGGCCGAGGATCTGGGCGCCGTCAGCCCGTCCTTCCTGCCCTACCATATCCTGAAGACAGCCGGCATCAGCCATCCCTATTACACCGGCTTCCTCGGACAGTTGCGAGAGCGCTACCGCGTTATCGACCGCAATTTGCTTTTGGCACCGGGGGGCGACGCCACCCCCGATTGGTCGCGTCAGAAAGAGATCGATCCGGCAATCCGCGACTTCCGTCTGCTGCAATACGACATGATGTTCGGCAAGCGCCATGCGGCGCCCGATTTCTTCCCCGAAACCACAGGCAAAGTGGCTGCACACACGAGTTGAGCAGCGGCGGCGGGAGAGCGGCCGACGTCGTTCAGTTCGTCAAGTGCAGCTGCGAAATCGAGCTTCCGATTTTCAGGAAGACGCTTTCGAGCTGACTGACGTCGTTGGTCGGGTAATAATCCGACGGCGACGATGCGCAGGCCTCGTAAAGCTTGCGGTTGGCTGCGGTGTCGGCCTGCAGCAGCACTGTGAATATCTGCACGTCCTGCTTCTTCAATGTGTTGCATACATTGGTTGTCCAATCGTCGACATTGCGCGCAGCCGCGGTCTGGTCGCTGGATCCAAACCGACCCGAGGCCAGGAATCCGTAGGAGCCATAGTCCGACTTCTGTGGCGTATCCTTCGCGCCATAGACAACATTCTCGCCGTCGGTGAGCAGCAGCACCGTTTTGGTCGTGCCTGACGCCCTGAACGGCGCGCCGTCGCTGTAAGGCGGTTCCGGCGAGAGCACCCGCATCCCCCATGACAAGCCTTCCGAAACATTGGTCCCCGAGCCGTTCCATTCGATCATCTCACCGACGGCCTTCCGCAATTTGTCGAAATCATCGGTCAGCGGCACTATCGGCGTCGGACAGGCCCGGTTTGGGCCGATAGTCAGTGGGCCTCTCTTGTCGTTGATCAGCTTCATCGTCGAAACACTGTACTTCGCCATGTCGCTGGTGAGGCCGGGAAGCACGGTGACAACGGTATCGTCGAGATAGGAATTGTTGTAGCCGGTCGCTGAATTGCCGTAGGAGCTGGTTGGATTTTTAGCGTTACCTGGATCGTCCGGCGCGAAATAGGGTACGAACAGGGTGTCCGGTTTGTTTTGGTCGGGCGAAATGTCGGAAACATTGTTGGTTCCGGGCCGCGCTTCGACGCAGCCTCTCCATTCGACGCCCAATTGCTTGAACAGGTCCATATGGTTGACGCGCTTGCCGCCGACCAAGGGGAAATTGGCGCCATTGTTCGGCGATTTGCCGGCCATGTCGATCCAGGCCGGATCGTAGTCCTCGCCCTTGACGTTGACCGCGGTGACGAACGGCACCACCGCTACACGTACGCTGCGCGTCGGCGACTTCGCCGTTTCGAGCATGTCGATCAGGGCCGTCGCCGCCGTCCGCAATGCGCCGATGCGATCGTTGCTGGCCATCGACCCGGTATTGTCGAGCACCAGCACGACTTCGAGCTGATTGGTCGATTCGACGGCGCCGGCATCGACGGTGATGCGCTTGTCGTTGCCGAACAGGAAGGCGAAGTTCAAATTGACGTCGGCCATGGCGACAGCCTTTGTCTGGATGTAATTGAGGCCCCTTTCCACGGTAAGCGTCGCTTCGGCGTTCCTCAACTCGCTGTGGCCGGCGACATTGGTCTGGAAGTAGCGGTCGAAGACGTCCTTGCGCGAAGCCTCGATGTCGCCGAGATGCGAAGATGCAAGGTTCGCGGCATCGAGCGCGTTCTGCAAGCTGACCTTGGCCCTCATCAAGGTGGACACGTCCACGGCAAAGGCGACGGCGGTCAGAACCGCAGGCAGCCCGAACGCCAGCATCAGGGCAAAGTTGCCGCTCTTCGAACGGCAGAATTTGTCGAAAAGCATTTTTGTCCCCAAAACCGCCTTGCTGCCGACCTCGCACAGACTGTTTGCTTTTGCATCCGCATGATGAACGACGGGTTGCCGCCACGCCCGCCGGTGCTGGAACTTCGCATGGTGGTTAAGGTCCGGTTTCAGGAAATCCGTACGCCTTGCCGTCGAGGCCCGTGGCGCTCTGGGACGGTAGGGCCGTTTGCCCTGTCGTTTGGCCTTGCTTTGCGGTCAAATTCCTGTATAGACGCCCGCAATCTGCCGGTCCTTGCTGGGGGCTGAACGGAGGGCCGGAGGTTTTTCGAAACCTTCGCGTGAAGCCAGAAGCGCTTCCGCCTCCCATGTCTCCGCTCTCGACCGTCTCGTCATGCTCCTTTCTTCCCCGCCTTCGCAAGGATTGCGGGTCAGAGAAGTTGCAGAGGCTTTTGCCGCCGGGAACCGGGAGAGAAACGAAGAAAGGCACGAACACTATGGCTCTATACGAACATGTGTTTCTTGCCCGGCAGGACCTCTCGCAGCAGCAGGTCGATGCGCTTGTCGAACAGTACAAGGGCGTCATCACCGCGAATGGCGGGTCCGTCGGCCGGGTCGAGAACTGGGGACTGAAGTCCCTCACCTACCGGGTCAACAAGAACCGGAAGGCATATTATACACTCATGGACATCACCTGCCCGCCGGCCGCGCTCAATGAAATGGAGCGCCAGATGGGCCTGTCCGAGGACGTGCTGCGTTTCCTGACCATCAAGGTCGATTCGCATGAGGAAGGTCCGTCGGCAATGATGCAGAAGCGCGAAGAGCGCTCGGAACGCGGCGGCTTCGGCGACCGCGACCGTGGCGATCGTGGCCCGCGCTCATTCGGCGACCGCGATCGCGGTGACCGTGGTGATCGTCCGCCGCGCAGCTTCGGCGATGGCGGTGCCGATCGTGGCCCGCGCCGTCCGCGCGAAGGCTTTGAAGGAGCCGCAGAATAATGGTCGACATCAACCAGATCCCAACCCGGCGCCCCTTCCACCGTCGCCGCAAGACTTGCCCGTTCTCCGGCGCCAACGCGCCGAAGATCGACTACAAGGACGTGCGGCTTCTGCAGCGCTACATCTCCGAGCGCGGCAAGATCGTGCCATCGCGTATCACCGCCGTCAGCCAGAAGAAGCAGCGCGAACTCGCCAAGGCGATCAAGCGCGCCCGCTTCCTCGGCCTGCTGCCCTACGTGGTCCGCTAACACTTCAGGCGGGCGGTTCGCCGCCCGCTTTTTCACCGGCCACGACGGGCGTAGCCGGATCGAACACCAAATCCCGGGTTGGATTTCGACAAGAGATCCTAACTGCCGCGACAGGCAGGACAGCGACACAGGCGGCGACGCCCCAGCTTCCTGACCTGTTCCAGACAACTCGGCGCCGATCCTGAGGATAGCGCCCAAGCGAAGGAACAAAACCATGGAAGTCATTCTTCTCGAACGCGTTTCCCGCCTCGGCCAGATGGGCGATACCGTCAAGGTCAAGGACGGGTTCGCCCGCAATTTCCTGCTGCCGCAAGGCAAGGCGCTGCGCGCCAACGAAGCTAACAAGAAGAAGTTCGAGGGACAGCGGGCCCAGCTCGAAGCCCGCAACCTGGAGCGCAAGTCCGAAGCCGCGCAGATTGCAGAAAAGCTCGACGGCAAGAGCTTCATCGCCGTGCGCTCGGCCGGCGAAACCGGTCAGCTTTATGGTTCGGTCTCGACGCGCGACATCGCCGAGCTGGTGACGGCGGAAGGTTTTTCGGTCAACCGCAACCAGATCCTGCTCAACCAGCCAATCAAGACCATCGGCGTCACCAATGTGGCGATCGCGCTGCACCCGGAAGTCGAGGTTACCATCACGCTCAACATTGCCCGCACGGCCGACGAAGCCGAGCGCCAGGCCAAGGGCGAAACACTGACCACCGCCGAAGCCATCTACGGCGAGGACATCAACGATAATGCGCGGCCGGAAAACTTCTTCGATCCGAATGCGGAGTTCGAAGGCGGCGAAGACAACGGCTGATCGTCATTTCGTCGGCATTCGCCGGCTAATCGCTATTCTGGACCAATGCCCGGGCCTCGTACCCGGGCATTTTTATGCCAAATGGAACTTTTCGAACCCCTATATCTTGATGCAGAATAGGACAGCATGTCTGGCCGAGAGGGGACAATTGGTCATGAATATTCTGCTGAAACGCGTTCTCGACCGCCTGGTCCGCATAGGCAATCTCAAGGTGACAGGGCCGCAAGGCTCGATGGTGACTTTCGGTGACGGCAGCGGCGAGCCGGTGCACATGCACATTAAGACAAGGCATGCCGAGCGCGCAATAACCTTCGATCCGATGCTGGCGGTGCCGGAAGCCTACATGGACGGTGAACTCGACATTCTCGAGGGCGGCGTGCTGGGGGTGATGCGGATTGCCTTCCAGAACATGGGCAGCGGCGGTATCGATGCCACCTGGTCGAAGGCGATCGAAGGTCTGCGCCACGCCTTCCGGCGCCTGCAGCAGATCAACACGGCGTCGCGGGCGCGCCGCAACGTGCAGCGCCATTACGATCTGTCGGGCGACCTCTACCGCCTCTTCCTCGATGAGGACATGCAATATTCCTGCGCCTATTTCGAGCAGCCGGACATGACGCTCGACGAGGCACAAGCGGCCAAGAAGCGCCATATCGCCGCCAAGCTCAGGCTGAAGGCCGGCCAGACGGTTCTTGATATCGGCTCCGGCTGGGGTGGGCTTGGGCTCTATCTAGCCAAGGCGTTCGACGTCGACGTGCAAGGCGTGACGCTGTCGACCGAGCAGCACGGCGTCGCCACCGACCGCGTCCATGCGCAAGGCCTGCAAAACCGGGTGCATTTCGACATCAAGGACTATCGCGAGCTCAATGAGCGTTTCGACCGCATCGTCTCCGTCGGCATGTTCGAGCATGTCGGGGTCAATCATTTCCGCACCTTCTTCGACAAGTCGGCGACGCTGCTGAAGCCGGACGGCGTCATGCTGCTGCACACGATCGGCCGCTCCGGCGTGCCGTGGGCAACCAGCGCCTTCATCCGCAAGTACATCTTCCCGGGCGGCTACATCCCGTCGCTATCCGAAGTGATGCCGGCCATCGAAAAATCGGGGCTCGTCGTCATCGATATCGAGGTTCTGCGGCTGCATTATGCCGAGACACTGAAGCATTGGGGCGAGCGCTTCGCGGCCAACCGCGACAAGGCCAAGGCGATTTATGACGAGCGCTTCTGCCGCATGTGGGAGTTCTATCTTGCCGCCTCGGAAGCTGCCTTCCGCTGGCAGGATCTGGTGATCTTCCAGATCCAGATTGCCAAGAAGAACGACACGCTGCCGATGACGCGCGACTACATGGCCAGTTGCGAGAAGGCGCTGGAGATGCGCGATCTTGGACGTCGCGAAAAGGCTCCGGTGGCCAAGCCCACTCGCCGCCGCAAGGTGGCGGATCCGGAGTAGACTGCCGGCATCACGCCATTGCCGCTTGTCATTGCCGGCCGGCACGCTGAAAAGGGTCCCGTCAACGCAGGACCTTTTTTCATGACCTACCTCCTCTACGTCGCCGCCGCACTTGCCGAGATCGCCGGCTGCTTTTCGTTCTGGGCGTGGTGGCGGCTGGACAAGTCGCCGCTGTGGTTGGCGCCCGGTCTCGTCTCGCTCGTGCTATTCGCGTGGCTGCTGGCGCTGGTCGACACCAGCGCGGCGGGCCGGGCCTATGCCGCCTATGGCGGCATCTACATTGCCGCCTCGCTGGCCTGGTTGTGGCTGGCGGAAGGCGTGCACCCCGACCGCTGGGATCTTGCCGGTGCCGCGATCTGCATCGTTGGCGCCTCGGTCATTCTGCTCGCACCTCGGACTGCCTAAGCGATGGAACTGCCCGTCCCGCTTAGACAAGGCGTCGACCGCCTTCTCGAACAGGTGCCGTTGCCGATGCTTAAGCAAGCGGCAAAGACGCTGTCGGACCGCTACCGCGCAGAGTTGCGCGACGGTCGCCTGCACATGGCCGAAGACATGGCGGTGAAGGCCTATCTGGCAACGCGGCTACCGGCGACCTATGCGGCCGTTCGCGCCAGCCTCGATGCGGTGGGCGAGTCTCGGCCCGACTATGCTCCGAAGACCTTGCTCGATGTCGGCGCTGGCCCTGGCACGGTGCTTTGGGCCACAATCAATCTCTGGCCGGATCTCGAACAGGCGGTGCTACTCGAGGCCGGCGCCGCGGTACGAAGGGTCGGCGAAGCACTTGCCGCGGATTCGATCACGGCCAGGACCGCCTGGCGGACCGGCGACATCACCATCGACCTGGTCGATCTGGAGCCGGCCGAGCTGGTGACTTCAGCCTATGTGCTGGATGAGATCGCGCCGGCATCGCTGGCAAAACTCGTCGACCGGCTCTGGCAGCTGACCGCAGACACGCTGCTGGTGGTCGAGCCGGGCACGCCGGCCGGCTGGCAGCGTATTCTTGCCGTGCGGCGGCAGCTGATCGAGGCGGGCGCGCACGTGCTTGCGCCCTGCCCGCATGAGGCGCCCTGCCCGCTCGTCGCCCCCGACTGGTGCCATTTCGCCCGCCGCGTCGCCCGCTCGCGCCTACACCGTCTGGCCAAGGATGCCGAGGTGCCGTGGGAGGACGAGAAATTCATCTTTGTCGCGGCCTCCCGCCATCCGGCCGCTCCGCCTCGAGCGCGAGTGATCGCACCGCCGAAGTCGGGCTCCGGCAAGGTCTTGCTGAAGCTTTGCGAACAGGATGGGGGTGCTGCCGAGCGACTGTTCACCAAGCGCGACGGCGAGACGTTCAAGGCCGCGCGGCGACTGGATTGGGGTGATGCCTTGCCGGAATGACCGGCAGCTATTTTCCTGTTTTGTTCTCGCCTGAGAACGGCTAGGCTCGCCATCTTGATTCGAGTCAATCGAGATTCTTTCCACCGAAAGATCCTGGCTGTGAATCGCGGGCATCAAAGTTGGTTGGTTGGGGACTGATGCAGATAAGTCATCACTGACTTGTCTCGTTCTGATATCGAGAGACGGGGATCAGGACCGGGGACATCATGGCAGAGGCAGCACGAAAATTCGGCGTGGCGGAAACACCGCTCTATCGCGAGGCGCCGAACAATATCGAGGCCGAGCAGGCGCTGCTCGGCGCCATACTGGTCAACAACGATGCCTTCTACCGCGTCTCCGACTTCCTGAAGCCCGGCCATTTCTACGAGCCGCTGCATAGAAAGATCTTCGAGGTCGCGGCCGAGCTCATCCGCATGGGCAAGATCGCGACGCCGATCACGCTGAAGACCTTCCTGCCGGCCGACGAGAAGGTCGGCGACATGACGGTGGCGCAATATGTCGTGCGGTTGGCGGTCGAGGCCGTCACCGTCGTCAACGCCACCGACTATGGCCGCGCCATCTACGATCTGGCGACGCGGCGCGCGCTAATCACTGTCGGCGAGGACATGGTGAACATCGCCTATGACGCGCCGGTCGACATGTCGCCCTCCGACCAGATCGAGGATGCCGAGCGGCGCCTGTTCGAATTGGCCGAAACCGGCCGCTACGATGGCGGCTTCGAGAGCTTCACCGATGCCGTCAAGACCGCCGTCGACATGGCCAATGCGGCTTATATGCGCGACGGGCATTTGTCGGGCGTTGCTACCGGCTTGCGCGATCTCGACCGCCGCATGGGCGGCCTGCAGTCGTCCGACCTGATCATCATTGCCGGCCGCCCCGGCATGGGCAAGACCTCGCTCGCCACCAATATCGCCTTCAACATCGCCGAGGCCTATGTCCCGGCGCAGCAGGCGGACGGCTCGTTCAAGGCGGCCAATGGCGGCGTCGTCGGCTTCTTTTCGCTCGAAATGTCATCCGAACAGCTGGCCACCCGCATTATTTCCGAACAGACGGAAATCCCGTCGTCGAAAATCCGGCGCGGCGAGATCAGCGAGATGGATTTCGAAAAGCTGGTCGCCTGCTCGCAGACAATGCAGAAAATCCCGCTGTTCATCGACCAGACCGGCGGCATTTCTATCGCTCAGCTGTCGGCCCGCGCGCGTCGCCTGAAGCGCCAGCGCGGCCTCGACGTCATTGTTATCGACTATATCCAGCTGATGCAGGGATCGAGCGCGAAATCCTCGCAAAACCGCGTCCAGGAAATCACCGAGATCACCACCGGCCTCAAGGCACTAGCCAAGGAGCTGGCGGTGCCGATCATCGCGCTGTCGCAGCTGTCGCGCCAGGTCGAGAGCCGCGACGACAAGCGCCCGCAGCTTTCGGATCTGCGCGAATCGGGCTCCATCGAGCAGGACGCCGACGTGGTGCTGTTCGTCTACCGCGAGGAATATTACCTGAAGAACCGCGAGCCGAAGCCGGGCACCGACGAATACATCAAATGGGAACACGAGATGAACGAGATGCGCGGTAAGGCCGAGGTCATCGTCGCCAAACAGCGCCACGGCCCAACGGGATCGGTCAGCCTCGCCTTCCAGGGCGAATTCACCCGCTTCTCGGACCTTGCGGAAGAGCATCATTTGCCGGATCGGTTCGAGTGACCTCTTGATACAGGTCTCATTCCTTCGCACCCCCCTCTGTCCTGCCGGACATCTCCCCCTCAAGGGGGGAGATCGGATGTCATTTCGGCTTTCGGCAATCGTCAATGCTGCTAGATGTACGGCAATATCGGAGCTGCCAATCTCCCCCCTTGAGGGGGAGATGTCCGGCAGGACAGAGGGGGCCGCTGTCCCGCTGACCTGTCTTTCAATTGCCGCAGGCCGCGCCTGATGGCCAAATCCCGCATTCAGTTCATCTGTCAGAATTGCGGATCGGTGCATCAGCGCTGGGCTGGCAAATGCGATGCCTGCGGCGAGTGGAACACGCTGGTCGAGGAAGGTACGTCAGGCGGTATCGGCTCCGGCCCGGCCAATACGCGCAATGCACGCAAGGGCCGCGCGGTGGTGCTGACCAGCCTCTCCGGCGACATCGAGGACGCGCCGCGCATCGTCTCCGGCATCGGCGAACTCGACCGGGCCACCGGCGGCGGCTTCGTGCGCGGCTCGGCGCTGCTGGTCGGCGGCGATCCCGGCATCGGCAAGTCGACGCTGCTCACCCAGGCCGCGGCCGCGCTGGCGGCAAAGGGCCACCGCATCGTCTATGTCTCGGGCGAAGAGGCGGTCGCGCAGATCAGGCTGCGCGCCCAGCGGCTCGGCGTCGCCGACACCCCGGTCGAGCTCGCCGCCGAAACCAATGTCGAGGACATCCTCGCCACCATCGCCGATGGCAAGCGGCCGGATCTGGTCATTCTCGATTCGATCCAGACGCTGTGGACCGATATGGCCGATTCGGCGCCCGGCACGGTGACCCAGGTGCGTGCCGCCGCCCAGGCGATGATCCGCTACGCAAAATCCACAGGGGCGGCGATCGTTCTGGTCGGCCACGTCACCAAGGAGGGCCAGATCGCCGGACCGCGCGTCGTCGAGCACATGGTCGACGCGGTGCTCTATTTCGAGGGCGAAGGCGGCCACCACTACCGCATCCTGCGCACGGTCAAGAATCGCTTCGGGCCAACCGATGAGATCGGCGTCTTCGAAATGTCGGACAAGGGCTTGCGGGAAGTCGCCAACCCGTCCGAGCTTTTCCTCGGTGAGCGCCATGCGAAGTCGCCGGGTGCCGCGGTTTTCGCCGGCATGGAAGGCACACGGCCGGTGCTGGTCGAGATCCAGGCGCTGGTGGCGCCATCGACGCTGGGCACACCGCGCCGCGCCGTCGTCGGCTGGGACGGTGCCCGGCTGTCGATGATCCTGGCGGTTCTGGAAGCCCATTGCGGCGTCCGCTTCGGCACGCACGACGTCTATCTCAACGTTGCCGGCGGCTACCGCATTTCGGAGCCGGCGGCCGACCTGGCGGTGGCGGCGGCACTGGTTTCCTCGCTCACCGGTCTTGCCCTTCCCGCCGATTGCGTCTATTTCGGCGAAATCAGCCTTTCGGGTGCGGTGAGGCCGGTTGCGCATGCGCAGCAGCGCCTCAAGGAAGCCGAAAAGCTGGGTTTCGGACGCGCGGTTCTGCCCTTGGGCAGCGAGGAACTTGTTGGTGGTAATGGGGTCGGGGGGATCGGAGCCGGCGCTTTCCAGCCCACCGAGCTTGCCGATCTCGTGGCGCGCATAGCCGGCTCTCGGCGCAGCCGCGCCGACGAGCAAGAGTGATGCGGCTCGTCGAGTCGTGAAAAAGAGATCGGAGTGGGGCGAAAAACATGCCGATTACGCTGCTTGACGGAATTCTCGTCGGCTTCACCCTGGTCTCGGCGATGCTCGCTATGGTTCGCGGCTTTTCGCGCGAGATCCTGTCGATCATCTCCTGGGCAGCCGCCGCGGCCGCCGCCTTCTTCTTCTACAAGCCGGTGCTGCCTTACATTCAGCCCTATGTCGACAACGAAAAGGCCGCCATGGCGGCGGCCGCCGGTATCGTCTTCATTGTCGCGCTGATCGTCGTTTCGGTCATCACCATGAAGCTCGCCGACTGGATCATCGATTCCAGGATCGGCGCGCTCGATCGTACACTTGGCTTCCTCTATGGCGCGGCGCGCGGCATCCTGGTCGTGGCTGTCGCGCTGCTTTTCTTCAATTGGCTGGCCGGCGCCAAGGCTCCAGGCTGGATTGCCAACGCCAAGTCAAAGCCGTTGCTCGAATCGATCGGCGCCAAGCTCGAAAGCCTGCTGCCCGAGGATCCGGAAAACGCCATCCTCAACAAGCTCAATCCGAATCAGCCGGCCACCGAGACGCCTCTGGCCCCCGACGCGCCTGCAGCGGAAGCCCCTGCCGCCGGCGACGACGCCACTGCTCCGGCACCCGACGACAGCGATGCGCCGCCGGCCGACAATGCGCCCGCGACGCCGGCACCTGCAAACCCGGCGCCGGCAAACTGATTTCGACAGACTTGCGAGGCTCAAGACTGTCGATCATGTGAACGCCGCACGACGTGCGTTGCTTTCGATGCGCTATGACCTTATATGGCGACTTTAGCGGAGCTTGAGCCCCAATGGCAGCCTCAGTGGCAGACGCAGACGACGTGCTTTCCGCCGAAGCCGACGACCATTTCCACGACGAATGCGGCGTGTTCGGCATTTTCGGCCGGCAGGACGCCGCAGCCATTGTAACGCTCGGTCTGCATGCGTTGCAGCATCGAGGCCAGGAAGCGGCCGGCATCGTTTCCTATGACGGCACCCAATTCCATGTCGAACGCCATGTCGGCCTGATCGGCGACACCTTTACTAAGCAGCGTGTCATCGACAGCCTGCAAGGCAACCGTGCCATCGGCCACACACGCTATGCCACCACCGGCGGCGCCGGTCTGCGCAATATCCAGCCTTTCTTCGCCGAACTTGCCGATGGCGGCTTTGCCGTCGCCCATAACGGCAATCTCACCAACGCCATGACCGTTCAGCGCGCCCTGCAGAAGCAAGGCGCCATCTTCTCTTCCACCTCCGACACCGAAACGCTCCTGCACCTGGTTGCCACCAGCAAGGAGCGCGACCTGAATTCGCGCTTCATCGATGCGGTGCGCCAAGTCGAAGGCGCCTTCTCGCTGGTGGCGATGACGTCCAAGAAGATGATCGGGTGCCGCGACCCGCTCGGCATCCGCCCGCTGGTGCTCGGCGATCTCGACGGCGCCTGGATTCTCGCCTCCGAGACCTGCGCGCTCGATATTATCGGTGCGCGTTTCGTGCGCGACCTGAAGCCCGGCGAAATGGTCGTCGTCACCAGCAAGGGCATCGAAAGCCTGTTCCCGTTCGAGCCGCAGAAGACCCGCTTCTGCATCTTCGAATATGTCTATTTCGCGCGGCCGGATTCGTCGGTCGAAGGCCGCAACGTCTATGAAGTGCGCAAGCGCATCGGCGCCGAGCTGGCGCAGGAAAGTCCGGTCGAGGCCGACATCGTCGTGCCGGTGCCGGATTCGGGCACGCCGGCGGCGATCGGCTTTTCGCAGGCCGCGGGCATTCCGTTCGAGCTCGGCATCATCCGCAATCACTATGTTGGCCGCACCTTCATCCAGCCCGGCGATTCGATCCGCCACATGGGTGTCAAGCTCAAGCACAACGCCAACCGCCGCATGATCGAAGGTAAGCGCGTGGTGCTGGTGGACGATTCGATCGTGCGCGGCACCACCAGCCAGAAGATCGTCCAGATGGTGCGCGATGCCGGCGCCAAGGAAGTGCATATGCGCATCGCTTCGCCGCCGACGCGCGCCTCCTGCTTTTACGGCGTCGACACACCGGAAAAGTCGAAGCTGCTGGCGTCGCGCATGTCGGTGGAGGAGATGGCCGAGTTCATCCGCGTCGATTCGCTCGGCTTCCTGTCGATCGACGGGCTCTACCGCGCCGTCGGCGAGGCCGGCCGCGACAACGAGCAGCCGCAATTCTGCGACGCCTGCTTCACCGGCCAGTATCCGACCCGGCTTGCCGACTTCGAAGGCTCCGACAATGTGCGCACGCTGTCGCTACTGGCGGCGGGCGGGTCTTAGCAGACGCTGCTTCAATGCTGAAGCTGTTCTGGCTGGATTTTGAAGCAGGACGCCGCCACGGTTTTCCGATGGGCGTCGGCATCACCGCAGAAGACGAAACGGATGCGGTAGATCTCGCCAAAACACGGTTGTTTGCCAGCGGAAAATTTCCAACCGCCTACAGGATCAAGATCATCCCCGATCTGGACACCCTGGACCAGAACCATGTCAGGCCGAATATCGGCCATTACCTGCGTCGGGGAATCTGGTTTCCGACCGGTTATGATAGTAGCTGGTCTCCGTAACCTTTGATCTTGAGAGTGACCTCATGATTTCTGCCCTTGACCTCTCCGGCCGCGTTGCGGTCGTCACCGGCGCCTCGCGCGGTATCGGCTATTTCATCGCCAGGGAGCTTGCCGCGGCCGGTGCGCATGTGATTGCGGTTGCTCGCACCGTCGGCGGGTTGGAAGAACTCGACGACCAGATCAAGGCAGGTGGCGGACAGGCGACGCTAGTACCGCTCGATCTTGCCGACATGGCGGGGATCGACCGGCTGGGCGGCGCCATCCACGAGCGCTGGGGCAAGCTCGACATACTGGTCGCCAACGCCGCTGTGCTCGGCGTCATCGCCCCGATCGGCCATGTCGAGGCCAAGACCTTCGAGAAGGTGATGACCATCAACGTCACCGCAACATGGCGGCTGATCCGCTCGGTCGACCCGCTGCTCAGGCTTTCCGATGCCGGCCGTGCTATCGTGCTGAGCTCCAGCCTTGCCCACTCCGCACGCGCCTTCTGGGCGCCTTATGCGGCGTCGAAGGCGGCGGTCGAGGCCATGACGCGTTCATGGGCGCATGAGACCGAAAACCTGCCGCTCAGGGTCAATGCCGCCGATCCCGGGGCAACGCGCACCGCGATGCGGGCGCAGGCCGTACCCGGCGAGGATCCTGAAACACTGCCGCACCCTTCGGAGATGGCCAAGCGTATCGTGCCGCTGGCCAGCCCTACGCTCAAGGAGACCGGGCTGATCTTCCAGGCCAAGCACAATCGCTTTGTCGCCTACCGGCAGCCGGAATAGCCACACATCGCATTTTGCCGGAAGAATTGCGCCGGCACCAACGTTGTTCGGGTGCCACAATTCGAGAAACGGAGGACCATATGCGGAGACTGCTTCTCTTGACTGCCACCGCGCTGCTTGCAGTGATCGGCGCCGCGTCGTCGCAGGAGGCAACGATGAGCTTTTTCGTCACCAGCGTCGGCTCCGGCAAAGGCGCCGATCTCGGCGGTCTCGCCGGCGCCGACGCCCATTGTAGTTCACTGGCCGAAGCCGCGGGCGTTACCGGCAAGACATGGCGCGCCTATCTCTCGACCAGCGATACCGATGCACGCGACCGTATCGGCAAAGGCCCGTGGTTCAACGCCAAGGGCGTCAAGATCGCCGATGATGTCGCTTCCCTGCATAGCGATGCCAACGCCATCACCAAACAGACGGCACTCGACGAAAAGGGCCAAATGGTCAACGGCCGCGGCGACACGCCCAACCGGCACGACGTGTTGACCGGCTCCAAGCCGGATGGCACGAAAATAGCCGACCAGACCTGCGGCGACTGGACGCTGAGCGGAGCAGAAGGTGTGGCGATGATGGGTCATCACGATCGTACCGGCCTCGATGATTCGGCAGCCGCCAAATCGTGGAATTCCTCGCATGCGTCACGCGGTGGCTGCAGCCAGGAAGCGCTGAAGGGCACCGGCGGCGACGGCCTGTTCTATTGTTTTGCGGTGAACTGAACCAAACGACCCGACATCACGTGGCTGTGATGCCGTGGCTTAACGCCGCGCTTTGGCCCAGCTTTCGCCGCTGGGCCGGAGTTGCTAGGATCGTGCGACTCCCAAAACAAGCAGAGCGAGGAAATACTCATGGCGGCACCGAGCGTAGCGTTAGTCTGGTATCTGGTGATCGCCGGCCCGCAAGGCGGAATGGTCGTGCTGCCCAGCACATTCGACACCCGCGAACAGTGCGCCTTCGCCATAGCCGAATACCAGAAGCAACCGACGCCGGCCGGCTGGTCGGTGCAGTGCGTGCCGAGCGCCTCGCCCTTCGCCGACGAGGGCGACGCCGAGGAGCCGTCGGCGCAGTAGGACAGCGTGATCTCCCCCCTTGAGGGGGAGATGGCCGACAGGCCAGCGGGGGTTGGTCCGACCGGGCTCGGCCTGCTGCAGCGGTTGGCGCTTCACGCGAGACAACCCCTCTGTCGCCTTCGGCGACATCTCCCCCTCAAGGGGGGAGATCGTCAGCGTCGCGCGCTTACCGTCAGCTCCGGCTTCTGGCTGATGGTCTGGAACACGACGCAGTAGCGCTCGGTCAGCTTGAGCAGCGCATCGATGCGCTCCTGCGGCTCGTCGGTGTCGAGGCCAAATGTCAGCCGGATGGCGCGGAAGCCAACCGGCGCATCCTTTGCCACGCCAAGCGTGCCGCGAAAGTCTAGGTCGCCTTCGGCTTCCACCGTGGCGGCCCCAAGCTTGAATTCCAGCGCCGTCGCTACAGCCTTCAGCGTGACGCCGGCGCAAGCCACCAGTGCCTCCAGCAGCATGTCGCCGGAGCAGAGTTCGAGCCCGGTGCCGCCGGTCGCCGGGTGCAGCCCGGCAATGGCGATCGCCCTGCCTGTCTCGACCTTGCAGGCGATCGATTGGTCGTCGATCGAGCCTTTGGCGCGGAGAGTAATCAGCGCGCGCGAGGCGTCGTCGCGATAGGCCACCTTCAGCGGCGCCTGCATGGCCTTCAATGCAATCGCGTCCATTTCGTTTCTCTCCCATAGTTGCCTGGCTTCGCTGCCTAACGGCGATGCCGCCTGCCCAAACGCAAGTCTCCACTGGCGTAGCGCTTGGCAGGGTTTCGCCCGTATAGCCTGACGATACGGGGAGCATCCAACGCCTTCACACCGTCTCTCGCAACACATTCGTAAGGCCGCCGGACATATGGCCGATATCGCCATCGTGGAAACCCGCGAACGGGTTCTTGCCGGAATCCTGTTCACCGGGGCTGCCTACCTGCTGTTTTCGATGCAGGACGCCTCAAGCTGACACTATGGTGTCAGGAAGGGGCAGCGTAGGCTGGTGAGATGACGGGATCGCTGGACATGCCATGCACAGTGGAAAGCGCCCGCGAGCGTACCCTCGGCATCATCCTGGTCTCGGCATCGGCGGCCGTTTTCGGCCTCACCGGCGTGCTGACCAAATCGATCCATGCCGACCCGCTGACCATTACCTGCTGGCGCGGCTTCGTCGGCTCGATCCTGATCAGCCTCTATGTCCTATGGCGCCGCCAGCGCTCCGGCGGTCGCGACAGCTTGCGGCTCGGCTGGCGAGGCTGGCTGCTGGCGATCGAGGGCGCGCTCGCGAGCATCGCCTTTATCTCGGCGTTCAAGTTCACGTTTGTCGCCAATGTCGCGATCATCTATGCCACGGCCCCGTTCGTCACCGCGCTGCTGGCCCTCCTGTTAGTCCGCGAGCCGTTCCGGCTGCAGACGCTTGCCGCCGCTGCTGTGTCACTATGCGGTGTGGCAATCATGGTCTGGTCCGGCTTCGGCACCGGCCATTTGTTCGGCGACGGGCTGGCGCTGCTGATGACGATCGGCAGCGCGCTCTACATGATCATGGTGCGCGCCTTCCGCGACACGCCGGTGGTGTGGGCGGGTGCGGTGTCGGCATTCCTTCTGTTCGTGCTCGGCTGGTTCGTCGCCGATCCGCTGGCTGTCTCGGCCAGGGACGCTGTGCTTCTAGTCACCTTCGGCGCCTCGTTCGCGCTGGCTTCGATCCTGTGGACGGAGGGCACCCGGCTTATTCCGGCGGCCGAGTCCGGATTGCTGGGTTCAGCTGAAGTGCCATTCGCGATCCTGTTTGCCTTCCTGTTCCTGGCGGAGATCCCGCCGGCAGCCAGCATGGTCGGTGGCGCCATCGTGCTTTGCGCGGTGTTCGCTCACGCCGGCCGCGACTGGCTGATGGCTAGGCAGCGCGCAGCGGATGCATGACCAATCCTCGCCGCGTCCGAGCGCGAGTTGGTGGTCCGATCACGAGAAATCCGGTCCTGAAAATTAATTTGAAAAGTCATGGAACCATCATAGGGCTCAGGCATTATGGCTGCGACGGGCCACCCCAAGTCCCCCCAAACCCCTCGGCCCGTCCTACTTAGAAGCCGACCGCAAGGTCGGCTTTTTCTTTGCTGGCTCGATTGGCCAAGGCCAGGTTGCCGCTGAACAACGCGGCCAGATCCTGCGCCGGCCGGTCGGCATCCTCACGCAAGCGGACGGCGAATTCGGCGACCGGCACCGGCGGCAGATCAAGATCGCGCGGCGCCTCGACGATGCCGGAATGAGCGAAGCGCGCCGTCCTCAACGTCAAGGCGATGCCGGCGTGCACCGCCGTGCGCAGGCCGGCAAGGCTGGCACTGCCGGCAGCAATGCGGTAGCGACGGCCGGCCGCATCGAGTGCACTGGTCGCCGCTTCGCGAAACCCGCAATGGGGATCGAGCAGCGCCAAGGGCAGTTCGTCGTGGCGGGTGGCCAACCCGTTCTGTGAGCAAAGCCAGATCATTGGTTCCTTGAGCACACCGACTTCGTCCCGTGTCGGCACCTGCCGCATGGCAATGGCCAGATCAAGGGTGCCGGCCTGCAAAGCCTGCGCCAGTTCGGCGGAACGGCCGACGCGCAGTTCGATCCTGACGCGCGGATGGCTGACAGCAAAAGCCCTGAGAAGCTGCGGCAAGCCGCTGTCGGCGAAATCCTGCGTGGTGCCGATGGCGACGCGCCCGTCGGCGTGCGCGCCTTTGAGGGCCAGCCACGCCTCGCGGTGCGCGGCAAGGATGCGACGCGCGTGAACGATCAGATCCTCGCCTGCCGACGTCAGGCCGCGCCCTCGCCCCTGCGGCACCAGCAGCGGTTCGCCGACAACATCCTCCAGCCGCTGCATCTGCGCGGTCACTGCGGACGGCGAGCGACCGACGATCGACGCGGCCCGCGCCAGGGAACCGCCATCGACGAAAGCGAGGAAAGTCTTGAGGAGGTCGGGATCGAACATCTGCATAGTTCGATGCTATCAAAGTGTTTATCAAAAACAATTCGATTTTTTTGATCAAAGGACGATGGCATGATTTTCTCGACGGCGAAGAGGCGCCGCTTGAAACCGAGGAGAAGAAATATGCCGATCATCAATGTCAGCGTTACCGGCAAGCCCGATGCCGCTTTGTCCGCCGCCATTGCCAAGGAAGTGACCGAACTGACGGCCACGCATCTGCGCAAGGACGCGACGATCACAGCTGTTGCCATTTCCTATCACGACCCCGAGCACTGGTTCGCCGGCGCCAAGTCGCTGGCCGAGCATGGCACCAACACGGCCTGGCTCGACATCAAGGTTGTCGACGGCACCAACACCAAGCTCGAACTGGAGACGTATCTGCAGGCAATTTTCGCGGCATTCGGCCGGCTGCTGGGTAAGGTGCATGAGGAAAGCTACGCCCTCGTGCATGAAGTGCCTGCAGCCGCCTATGGCTTTGGCGGCAAGACGCAGGAATTCCGGTTCATCAGCGGAAGGATGAAAGCGGCGTAGCTGCGATAGGCAGCCGAGCCGAATCAAACATAGAAGAGAAGGAAAAATGGAGCCGCATTGACGTTGATCCAACTTCGGCTAGGTTCTCACCCGAAGCGGCCACTGAAGAGCCGTGACGTGAGATCGTTGGGAGATGCGGCGATGATCCTGACACTGGCGCTGCTTGCGGGTCTTGTCGCGGCCTGGCTGCTGATCGGCGTGGTGGAGAAGTTCCGCCTCGGCCTGCGTTTGAGCCAGGCGCTGCTCTACGTGCCGTTCAAGCTCGCCTACCGGATCAGCGACGAGCGCATCAAGATTGCGCGCAGGTCGGTGGCCCCGGTCATCTATGTCATCTGGCATCAGTCACGCATCGAGCCGGCGCTGATGCTGTCGCTGCTGCCGGAGGACACGCTGCACATCCTCGACCAGGCTTCGGCCAGATCGCCGTGGCTGGAGCCGTGGCGCGAGCTCGGCCGCACCATCGCCTTCAACGCCGAGCATGTCTTCGTCAGCCGCAGATTGGTGCGGGTGCTGAAGGGCAAGGGCCGGCTCGCCGTTTACCTGCCGGATGCGGTCGAGCCAGACGTCAAGTCGTTTCGGTTGTTTCGCGCCATCACTCGTATCGCCATGCAGGCCGACGCCCGTATCGTGCCGGTATTCGTTGCCGGCGCACGCAGCCTGCCGGCCTCGCTGACGCCGGCGGACAAGGCGCCGCGCCATTGGTTTCCGCAGCTGTCGATCAGCGCGCGGGAGCCGATGACCATCGCCGAGCTGGTGGCGCGGAACCCAGATCAGGCCTCCAACACCAATGCGCTGTTTGATCGCTTCGCCGAGGCCAGGCTTTTCGGCAGTGATCTCGACCGAGGGCTGTTCCTCGCCATGCGCGATGCGGCCGACCGTGTTGGCGCTTCGCACCCAATAATCGAGGACGTCATTGGCGGTGCCCTGAGCTACCGGAAAGTGTTCATCGGCGCCAGGGTTTTGGGCCGACGGTTCGAGGCAATAACAGCGCCGGGCGAAGCGGTTGGGCTGCTCCTGCCCAACGCCAATGGCGTCGTGCTGTCGTTCGTCGGACTTTTGTCGGCTGCGCGGGTGGCAGCAATGATCAACTATACTGCCGGCCCGGCCAGCGTCACCGCCGCCGTCCGCACGGCGATGATCCGAACCGTGGTCTCCTCACGCGCCTTTGTCGAAAAGGCCAACCTCGCCGACATCGTCGAGGCGGTGGAAAAGGGCGGGGCGAAACTGCTGTGGCTGGAGGATGTCCGCGCAAGCGTGACCGTGCTGGACAAGGCCGCAGCCGGCTTGCTGTGGCGCTGGCCGTTGCAGCGCCAGGATGCAGCCAAGCCGGCGGTGATCCTGTTCACCTCCGGCTCGGAAGGCACGCCCAAGGCCGTGGTGCTGTCGCACCGGAACCTTCTTGCCAATACGATGCAGGCGGAAGCTCGCATCACCATCTCGCCGGCCGATATCCTGCTCAACGTGCTGCCGGTGTTCCACTCGTTCGGGCTGACCGGCGGCACCATCCTGCCGCTGGTCACCGGAGTAAAGCTGTTCCTCTACCCGTCACCGCTCCACTACAAACTTATTCCGGAGGTGGCGCGCAAGGTCCGGCCGACGGTGATGTTCGGCACCGACACGTTCCTCGCCAACTATGCCCGCACCGCCAAGGACGGCGATTTTTCCAGCCTGCGCTTCGTCGTGGCCGGTGCCGAGGCGGTGAAGCCGGAGACGCGCCGGGTTTACCGCGAGCGCTTCCAGGCCGAGATCATCGAAGGTTTTGGCTTGACCGAGGCCGCACCAGTGGTTGCCGTCAACACCGCCATCCACGGCCGCGATGGAACGGTCGGGCGGCTGCTGCCGGCCATGCGCATGAAACTCGAACCGGTCGAAGGCATCAGCGACGCCGGCCGGCTGTGGCTCGACGGGCCGAACCTGATGATGGGCTACATGACCGGCGACCGGCCTGGCGAGCTGCAGCCGCTCGAAGGCTGGCACGACACCGGCGATATCGTTTCGGTCGATCGCGAAGGCTTCATCACCATTCGCGGCCGCGCCAAGCGCTTCGCGAAGATAGCCGGCGAGATGGTATCGCTTGGTGCGGTCGAGATGCTGGTGCAGTCGCTGTGGCCGGAAGAGCATCACGCCGTGGTAGCGGTGCCGGACAAGCGGCGCGGCGAGCGCCTCGTTCTGGTCACCACCGCCGACAATGCCGATCCCCACGAATTGCGCGAATTCGGCAAAAAAGCCGGCGCGGCCGAACTGATGGTGCCGAACGACATCGTCAAGGTCGAGGAGATCCCTGTACTGGGCTCCGGCAAGACCGACTATGTCTCGACTAGAAAGCTGGCACTCGAGAGGCTGGGACTGAGCGCACCCGCCTGAGGTTTGCTGTCGAGAACTCTAAAGCGCGTCGCGTTCGACCGGCCTTGTGCGACACGCTTTAGATTCTTGCTTTTATGCATGCCGTTATCGCAAAACCGCTGCACACTTTTGCGCGAATGCATTAGAAGACCACCACCGACAACAGCAGAATGGCGCCGACGGCCATCATCAGCAGGCCCGGCCAGTTCTGCGACAGGCCGAGAAAACGGAGCCCGCGCCGCCGCGGCTCCAGGGTTGGACCTGGTGTTGCGAGATTGGGCGTCGGACTGTCCGGCGCGGTGGAGACAGCGGTCGGTTCACTAAGCCGCCCGCGCATGATGGCTGCTACCGCCATATAGACGAGGCCGGCGACAGTCAGTAACACGCCGATGAGGATGACAGCCATTTCTCCTCGTTTCCGATGGTGCCGATGCGGCAGCTTGCGCGACGTAGACGACGTACCACGAGCAGCCGCTCAGACGGACCTACCAAACACAAACGGTCTAGCCGCCCAGCAAGTTCCGAAAACGGGGTTTTTGAGGTGCATTCCACAGCGGCGCGCTGTGTGAGCCGATCCTGAGTCTAAACGGACGACCCTTTTCGGAATCATGCACTGCCAGGCGCAACGCGAACTGGCACCAAATCTGTCAACCAATATCCGAGGACGGCACCTTCTCGCCTTCGCGCTTGGCGCGTCTCGAATAGGCGCGCACGCTGAACGGCAAGAAGACCAGATAGCCGGCAACCGAGGCCGTCAGCGTATACCAGGGATAGGTCATCAAAAGCAGGACGTAGAGAACGACTGCGAGGATGATCGGCAGCACCCTGTCGCCCGGTATCCTGACGCTCTTGCCGGAATAGACGGGCAGTCTGCTGACCAGCAGGAACGCCACCAATATTGTAAAGCCGGTGGCAATGAAGGCTGCCAGGCGGCTGGGTTCAAGCCCAAGCCTGAGGAAGAACAGATAGAGCGGCAGCATCACCAGCACCGCACCCGCCGGCGCCGGCACGCCGACGAAATATTCGGTCTGCCACTGCGGACGGTCGAGCTCTTCGTCGAGCACGTTGAAACGGGCAAGCCTCATCCCACAGGCGATGGTGAACAGCAGCGCGGCGATCCAGCCCGGCGAACCTGCCCTGTCGAGCAGAAAGGCATAGAGCACCAGCGCCGGTGCCACGCCGAAATTGACGATATCGGCCAGCGAATCCATCTGGGCGCCGAATTTGGAAGTCGCCTTCAGCATTCGCGCCAGACGGCCGTCGATACCATCGAGGAAGGCCGCGAGCAGCACCATTACCACCGCTGGCTCGAAGCGGCCCTCGAAGCCGAAGCGAATACCTGACAGGCCGGCGCAGATGGCGAGCACCGTGACCAGATTGGGCAGCACCATGCGCATCGGGATTTCGCGAATGCGCGGGCCACCGCCGCCATGCGCCTCGAATTTCTTGAACGGCGGGGCCACCGGTCAGGAGATCCGCACGAGCGGCGTTGCGGCAACGCCGCCGAATTCCGCCAGCACCGTCTCACCGCCAACTGCGGTCTGGCCGACGGCGACACGCGGCGTCGCGGTCGAGGGCAGGAATACATCGACGCGCGAGCCAAAGCGGATCAGCCCGAAGCGCTCGCCGGTGCCGATGGCGCCGCCGGGCTCGGCCCAGCAGACGATGCGCCGCGCCACCAAGCCGGCAATCTGTACCGCGGCGACCGTTCCATTGGGGCTTTCGATGACCAGCCCGTTGCGCTCGTTCTCGGTGCTTGCCTTGTCGAGTTCGGCGTTGAGGAATTTTCCTGGCCGATGCTCGATCCTGGAAATGCGGCCGCGCACCGGGGAGCGGTTCACGTGGCAGGAAAAGACGTTCATGAACACCGAGATGCGGGTCATTTCACCGCCGCCGAGGCCAAGCTCGCGCGGCGGCACGGCCGGGCCAACCGCCGAGACGATGCCGTCGGCCGGGCTGACAACCAGCCGGTCATCGATCGGCGTGACACGCTCGGGATCGCGGAAGAAATAGGCGCACCAGGCCGTCAGGATGAGACCGATCCAGAACAGGGTCGAGGAGAAGTAGCCAAGAAAGAGCGTCGCCGCGCCGAACGCAGCGATAAAGGGATAACCCTCGCGATGGATCGGAACGAACGCATTCTTGATCGTGTCAACGATGCTCATGGGATGAGGGCAACCTTGGTTCCAAGTCCGGCCTCAATAGCGGAAACACCCCGCGGTCGCAACGCGACAATGAGAGCGCTCGGGGGTGGCGGTCGCCGCCGTTTCAGGATGCCGTTAGCAGAATCCGGACTGCCGAAGTGATCAACCGGAAATGTTCATTGCGATTGTCGGAACGCAGCACTCTCGCCCGTCCTTGGCAAGACAGCGCCTCTCATCGGCCTTTCGGCCATGACGATTTGCGCAAACCCGGAGGTTCTCGGCCCATGCAGAAATCAGCAGCTAGGCAAGTGCAAGTGGTGATGAACGGCTTGGCCTTCGGCGAGTCACCGCGCTGGCACGATGGCCGGCTGTGGTTCTGCAACTGGGGCACAGGCCAGATCATCGCCGTTGACGCCCTAGGCAACAGCGAGATCGCGCTCACCGTGCCGGCCACCCTGCCCTATTCCATTGACTGGCTGCCGGACGGGCGCCTGCTTGTCGTCTCCGGCTGCGAGGGGCTGGTCCTCAGCAGGAGGCAGACGGGAGGCTGGTCACCCATGCCGATCTGAGACACCTGTCGAAGAGCCCGTGGAACGAGATCGTCGTCGATGGACGCGGCAACATCTATGTCAATGGCGGTGGGCCTGCTCCGGGTCCCGGCCAGCATTTCGGCCCCGGCGCCATCGTGCTGGTCGCGCCTGACGGCTCGGTTCAGCAGGTGGCTGAGAACCTCGCCTTCGCCAATGGCATGGCGGTGACGCCTGACAACAAGACGCTTATCGTTGCCGAGTCCCACGCCAACCGGCTGACCGCCTTCGACATCGCTGCCGATGGTGGCCTTTCCAACCGCAGGGTCTGGGCCAATCTCGGCAACGGTTTTCCCGATGGGATCTGCCTCGATGCCGAAGGTGCGGCCTGGTATGCCGACGTTCCGAACCGGCATTGCGTGCGGGTGCGCGAGGGCGGCGCGATGCTCGAAAGCGTCGACGTCGACCGCGGCTGCTTTGCCTGCATGCTCGGCGGCAGCGAGGGAAAAACGCTGTTCATCGTCGCCGCCGAATGGCGCGGCTTCGAACATATGATCAGCGATGCCCGTACCGGCCAAGTGCTCAGCGTCGACGCTACTGCGCCGGGCGCCGGCTGGCCGTAGGGAGCTTACATCCGGGGAATCCGCTGATAGTTGGCAATATCGGCCTTGACGCCAAGTCGCGCGATGGTCTCCTGAGGATTGAAGCCGCTGCGCTCATGCGCGGCCTTGATGATCGGCACGACCTTGTCGACGGCGGCCTGCCCTTCCCATTCGACAATGGTCACGAGGTTGAACTCGCCCGGCCCCGAGAATTGCTCAAGCAGGAAATCCTGGACGAACCCTTGCTGCTGGCGCAGCAAATCATGCGTCATCCGGACCTTGGCAAGAATCTCCTCGCGAGCGGAGGTCGGAACGACAAACTTGTCCACCCGGAATACGCTGCCGCCATTAATTGCCTGATTTATCTCGCTCATATCGATTGTCTCCGTTTTGAAGCACGCATCTTGCTGCGATCCAAAACGGTCTACGATCCCAACTTAAGTTGAGGTCAAGCACGAATTTTCAGCTCACCTCCGAGGTGCGACGGCGGACGACGACGCCGAACTCGTCGCTTTCGCGGGCGATGCGCAGCCGCTCCTCGGCCTCGCTTGCCTCGCGCTGGCGGTCCCACATCGATGCATAAAGGCCGCGCTTGGCTATCAAGGCGACATGGGTGCCGCGCTCGGCGATCTGGCCATCCTGCAGGACGATGATCTCGTCGGCCGAAATCACTGTGGACAGCCGATGGGCGATGACGAGGGTGGTGCGGCCCTGGCTGACCAGGTCGAGTGCCGCCTGGATCTCCTGCTCGGTGTGGCTGTCCAGCGCCGAGGTCGCCTCGTCGAGCATCAGGATCGGCGGTGCCTTCAAAATGGTGCGGGCAATCGCCACCCGCTGCTTCTCGCCGCCGGACAGTTTTAATCCGCGCTCGCCGACCATTGAGCGATAGCCGTCGGGCAGCCGCTCGATGAATGGTCCGATCTGGGCCAGTTCTGCCGCCTTGCGCACATCCTCCTCGCTGGCGCCGACGCGGCCGTAGCGGATGTTGTAGGCGATGGTGTCGTTAAACAGCACCGTGTCCTGCGGCACCATGCCGATGGCAGCGCGCAAGCTCTCCTGCGTCACGTCGCGAATGTCCTGGCCGTCGATCAGAATCTTGCCGCGCTGGATGTCGTAGAAGCGAAACAAAAGCCGCGAAATGGTCGACTTGCCGGCTCCGGAGGGGCCGACGATGGCCACCGTCTTGCCGGCTGGCACCTCGAAGCTGATGCCCTTCAGGATCTTGCGGTTGGGGTCGTAGGAAAAATGTACGTCGCGGAACTCGACCCTGCCGGCATCGACGACCAGCGGCTTGGCGCCCGGCCGATCGACGATCTCACGCTTGACGTCGAGCAGATCGAACATATTTTCGATGTCGGTCAGGCCCTGGCGAATTTCGCGGTAGATCATGCCGATGAAATTCAGCGGCACCGAAAGCTGCATGAGCATGGCGTTGACGAAGACGAAATCGCCGACGCTCTGTGTGCCCGCCTTCACCTCGAGCGCCGACATCACCATGACGACGGTCATGCCGATACCGAAGATCACACCTTGGCCGAAGTTCAGCCAGCCAAGCGAGGTCCAGGTCCTGGTCGCCGCCAACTCATAGCGCGCCGTGGACCGGTCGAACCGCTCGGCCTCCATGGCTTCGTTATTGAAATATTTGACTGTTTCGTAGTTGAGCAGCGAGTCGATCGCCTTCGTGCTGGCTTCATTGTCGCTTTCGTTCATCTCACGGCGGATCGAAATACGCCAATCGCTCGCCCTGACGGTGAACCAGACATAGAGCCAGACCGTGACCGCGATCACCAAGACGTATAGCCAGCCATAGGTGACGGCGAAGATGCCGGCGGTGAGCGCGAATTCGACGATTGTCGGCGCCGTCGCCAGCATGGTGAAGCGGACGATCGTCTCGATGCCCTTGGTGCCGCGCTCGATGACGCGCGACAGTCCGCCGGTGCGCCGTTCGAGGTGGAAGCGCAGCGACAGTTCGTGCATGTGCACGAAGGTGCGGAAGGCGAGCCGGCGCACCGCATGCTGGCCGACCCGTGCAAACAGGGCGTCGCGCAACTGGTTGAAGCCGAGCTGCACCAGCCGCACGGCATTGTAGGCGACGACCAGCATGACCGGCGCCAGCAGCAGGGCCGGCAGCGGCGGCGGCGATTTGCTATCGCCGGCCAGTGCGTCGGTCGCCCATTTGAAGAAATAGGGTCCGGCCACCAGGGTCAGCTTGGCGACAACCAGCAGTACGGTTGCCCACACCACGCGCGCCCTCAGGTCGGCGCGGTCGGCCGGCCACATATAGGGCCAGAGATTGCGCAACGTTCTGAAGGTCGAGCCGGAATCTGCGGAAACGGTTTTCTCGGCCATTCTTGTTTACCTTTATGATTTTAGCGGCCGGAGCAGCAGGAATCGACCAGCGCGGCCAGCGATGCCGAAACATCGGCGAGCGCGGCGCGGTCGAGCTCATAGCGCGAGCGCTGGCGGTCAGGCTCGAAGCGGATCAGCCCGGCCTCGACCAGGATCTTCAAATGCTGGGAAACGGTGGACTGCGCCAGGTCGAGATGCTCGACGACCTCGCGACAGCAGCAGGAACGGCTTGCGGAAAGGTGTTTGAGAATTTCGATCCGCGCTGGATGCGAAAGGGCCGCGAGCCGGACAGCGACAACGCGGCTATCCGGCGTGCAGTTGGCCGGCGTGCAGTTGGCCGGCGCGCGTTCATCTGCCGCGCGGCTTCGGTCCGTTACGAGGGGGGATTCGGTCATCGTCCATCGGCGATAAACGATGACTGGCCCTGCCGCAAGCTATCCTGATGGGCAGAACGGCTACTCGGTCTTGACTGGCGCCGTCGTCATCTGGTCGCCCATTGCTTTGAGATCGGCGGGCTCGCCTTCCTTCGATTTCTCCGGCACCTTGAACACCTGCCCCGGCCAGATGCGGTTCGGATTGCTGATCTGGTCCTGGTTGGCGAGATAGATGGTCGAGTAGCGCATGCCCTGGCCATAGACCCGCCGCGAAATCCGCCACAGCGTGTCATGGCGGCGGATGATGACTGCGCCATCGGCATGTTCGAGCTTTGGCGCCACGGTCTCGGGAGTTTCGCCCGGAGGCGTTGCGACAGCCATTTCGGCCGGGGCCTCGGTTGCAGGAGTGGGGGCAGTTGCGGGCGTTTCGGCGGCCGTTGCCGGTGCGGCTTCGGTCGCCGGAGCATTCGGCTCGGCTTGTTTTACCCCGGCAGGCTTCTGCTCGGCCGGCGCCACGGCCGCAACCGCCTCACCAGGCTCGCGCTCGAACGGCACAGCCGCACGGGCCACCACCGTCACGCCGTCGGCGTCGAGCGCATCGACGTGGATGGTGTAGGTGCCGACCGGGATGTCGCGTGTCGCTTCGACCAGGAAGTGGCGGTCGGGCGAGGTCTTCGCGTCACCGAGCAGGATATCGTTGGCATAGGCACGCACCTTGCGGCCGGGATCGGCGAGGCCGGCAACGAAAATCTTGTTGCCGTCGATTTCGACAGCTTCGACGACGATCTTCGGCTCCACCGCGGGAGTAGCGGGCGCTGCCGGTGTGGCGGGTGCTGCCGGAGCCGGCGCGGCTTCAACAGCGGCCGGCGCGGCAGGAGCAGGCGCTGCTGGAACATCAGCCGCCGGGGCGGCTGGCGCCGGCGCTGCGGCAGCCGGCAATTCGGTGCCGGTGGCGGGTGGCTGAACGGCCGCCTGTTCGCCGACAGGCGGCGAGGCGTCAGATTTCGCCTGAGGGGCAGGAACAGTGAGCAGTTCGGACGGCTTGCCCGGCTCCTCGACCATTGCCAGCACTTGGCCGGTGGAATTCTGGGGGATCGAAACGACGGCGGTCTGCGCCGAGGCGGTCACGACATTGCCAGCCGTCGAGCGCAGTGTGATCGTGTAGTCGCCGGGCTTCAACGGATCGTCGAGAATAATGGCAAAGGCGCCGTCGGGACCGGCGACCGTCGAGCCGAGCACAGCCGAACCGTTGAGAATCTCGACCTTGGCGTTGGGCGCCGCATTGCCGGCGACGACGATCGAGCCGTTGCTTTCGACACGCACGATGTCGAAGGTCGGCACGATTGCACCTGCTGCGGCCGGCGCGGCGGGCGCTGCGGCATCGGTGGACGCGGCGGGCGCAGGCGGCAGCCGGCCCTCGGTCGCCGGAGCGGCCGGTTTCGAAGCCGGCGGCGTCAGCGCCGCGACCTCCGCAGGCCGGGTAGAATTGAGATACGGGTCGAGCGCGCCCGATACATAGGCGGTTCCCGCCGCGGCGACAGAGCCGCCAGCCGCGAACAAAAACGCCTTCAATGGATTAATTGCCATGTTTCCCTGCCCCTTAGCCACCTAATTTCGGTCTAGCCTGTTTTACCAAAGCCGACAAGAAAAAGCCCGCCCCAGGGCTTGACCATGCCAATAGTCCCTATCACCAATCATAACATGAACACGATTCGATCTGTCTGCGTCTATTGCGGCTCGTCCCCGGGCCGAGATGAGACCTATATCAAGGCCGGACACCTGCTTGGCCGCTCGATCGCCAAGTCCGGCCTGCGTCTGATTTATGGCGGCGGCACTAAAGGTATCATGGGTGCCGTCGCTGAAGGGGCATTAAAGGCCGGTGGCAAGGTAACCGGCATAATTCCGCGTTTTCTGATCAACAGGGAGGCGACCGAAACCGCGCTTAACCGGCTCGACGAGCTCGTCATCACCGACAACATGCACCAGCGCAAGCACAGGATGTTTGAGAAATCCGACGCCTTTGTGGCGTTGCCCGGCGGCATCGGCACCGTCGAGGAGATCGTCGAGATCATGACTTGGGCACAGCTCGGCCATCACCGCAAGCCGATGGTCTTCGGCAACGTCGGAGGCTTCTGGGATCCGATGCTGGCGTTGCTCGACCACATGGCAGCGGAGGGCTTCATCCACACGGCGCAACGGGTCAAGCCGCTGGTGGTCGAGGATCCGGAAGCAATCGTCGCCGCTATCATGGTGGCGGGATCCTCCGTCGATGCACCGACGGAGGGCGTGCAGTCGGTGATTGATAAGATGTAGAGTGAATGGTGAATGGTGAATGGTGAAGTAGAAGACTTTCCAAACCGGCGCCTGTCTATTCACTATTCACTATTCACTCCTTCCCTACTGCCTTCCTCAAGTCTCCGATGACCGCACGCTTGTCCTGACGCCGCCAGGCGAGATGGATCGAGACGGTGCGTTCGAACCACGGCAGATCGCGAAACACGATCTGAAGCGGGGCGGCACTCCGCGGGCTGGCCTGCACCGTCGCCAGCCCAAGCCCGGCGCTGACCAAGCCCAACGACGTCAACGGATCGGTCGTCTCATAGGCTATGTCGGGCAGGAAACCGGCCTTCGCACAGGCGGCGAGAAATTGGCTGCGGTTGGTGTCGTCAGGCTGGCGCACCACCGTGATCCAGGTACGGCCGTCCAGTTGCTGCGGCAGTATCTCCGCGATTTCTGCCAATGGATCGCCTTCCGGCATCGCCAGAACCAGCGGCTCGCGCATGATGAGCATGGCGACGATGTCGGGATCATCGGCAGAAGGAGGCGTGTTGACAAGGCCCAGATCGAGCGATCGTTCGCGCAGCGCTTCGATCTGGGCGGCGGAACGCTGACCCTTCAGTTGAAGATGAAATTCGGGCCGGTCGCGGCGAAACTGGCGCAGCATCCGAGCGACAAGCCCGGCATGGACCGCACCTTCCACATAACCGATGGCGAGACGGCCGACCGTACCGCTGGCGAGATTGCGGCCGAGTTCCTCCAGCCGTCTTGCATGGGCCAGCAGCGCACGCGCCTCGGCAAGAAAAGCGCGGCCCTCGGCATTGAGATGAACACGCTGCCTCGCCCTCTCGAACAGTGCGACGCCCAGCTGCTCCTCCAGCTGAATGATCTGACGGCTGAGCGGCGACTGCGAGATGTGCAGCAATTCGGCGGCACGCCCGACGTTGCCGGTTTCGGCCACCGTGATGAAATAGCGGAGCTGGCGCAGGTCGAACATTGTTGCTTCGATGCTCAAGTCCCGTGAGGTCTCAAATTTAGCCTAATCAGTCTTGGACTGTCTGGCCAGCAGAAGCGAATATTTCCGCCATTCCAACGGCCAACATCAGGAGATTCCGATGCAGTTCTTTGCCCTTCTTGCGCGCAACACCGAAAAGTTCACCGACGCCGATTTCGCGCCGCTGCTGCCTGGCGAGGCCGAGCAGCGCCGCACGCTCTATGCCGAAGGCGCCGTGCGTCAGGTGTGGAATCGGGGCGACATTCCCGGCAGCGGCATGATGTTCGAAGCCGGCAGCGATGTCGATGTGCGCCACCATCTTGCAACTTTACCGCTGGTCAAGGCCGGCATGATGGATATTGCCGCCGTCGTGCCGCTGCAGCCATATCCCGGCTTCGGGCCGAAGCGCTGAGCGCTCGTGAAAGACGCGGCTGCCGGCATTAAGACCGGCCAGCCGCCTTTCTTCGTTACGCGGCTCGAGCTGATGCGGAAACGGTCTTGCGCGCCGAAGAAAACATCGACCAGGAGTACATCGCCAGTGCCGCCCAGATCAGCCCGAAGGCTATGGCCTGAACACTGCCGAAGGGTTCACCGAAAATCAGCACCGCGATCAAAAAGACGATCGTCGGCGCGATATATTGCATGATGCCGATGGTGGAGAGGCGCAGCAGCCTGGCGCCGAACGCAAACAACAGCAGAGGCACGGCGGTGACCGGACCGCAGCCGATCAGCAAGGCGGTGTCGTTCAGCGAGCTGGAGACGAAATGATCCTGTCCTGTGGCGATCAGGAAGATGATGTAGCCGAGTGCCGGCACCGACAGCAGCAGCACTTCAAGCAGGAAGCCCTGGCTCGGGCCGATTGGCAGCGTCTTGCGGAAGAAGCCATAGGCGGCAAAGGAAAAGGCTAGCACCAGCGACACCCAGGGCAGTTTGCCGGCGTCGATGGTCAGCACCGCGACCGCGATTGCCGCCAGCACCACCGCCGCGATCTGCAGGCGGTCGAGCCGCTCGCCGAGGAGCAGCGCGCCGACAACGACGCTGACCAGCGGGTTGATGTAGTAGCCGAGCGCGGTCTCGATGGTGCGGTCGACCGCGATCGCCCAGACATAGATGCCCCAGTTGACCGAGATCAGCGCCGCCGTCAGCACCGCCATCGAAATGATGCGCGGCGAACGAACTGCCGCTTTGAAATCGGCAGTGCGACCGGCCCAGACCAGGACAGCGGCCGCGATCGGCACCGACCAGACGATGCGGTGGGCGATAACTTCGGCCAGCGGCAGATGCGCGACAGCCTTCATGTAGAAGGGCAGCAGCCCCCAAAGCAGGTAGGCGCCGAGCGCCAGCAGGAAGCCGCGACGAGCTTTGGTGTCGGCCTCGATGTGAAGTGCTTGGGTAGTCATGGCCCAAGGCTATGCGCCAGCGGCTTGCCCAAAACCATCGCAAATTGCTGATGGATCAATGGAGTCTTGCTGATGGTTCAACACGACCGCTAAACGTCGAACAATTGCCGCTGTCTGCGAGAGTGATTGCAGGCCCGGCACGACACGGTCTCAAGGCGGAGCAGGCTTCTCCTTGAGTTCGAAAAAGACGTTGTCGGGCGAACCTTCATCGTGCCTAAAGCCCGTCAGTTCCGCCGCAAGATCGAGGGGAAGGTCAAAAACAAGATCGACCTCTGTACCTTTGCTATCTTCTTCATCCTGCTTTGAAAAACACTGTTGCTTCAGCGCTTCGAAAGACGCGGGGAGATCACCCGTGACATGCAAGTCCCGCACGGTCTTGTCGCCGCTGTGCCAGACTTTCCAGATGTTCCTTCCGTCGCGCCAGAGCTCGGCGCGCGCGAACATTACATGCTCTTCTATGTGCGCGATCACGATTTCCCGCTCTTGCGAAATCGCGGCCAGATATTGCTGAGGCGGGTTCGGAAAGCTGCAGGGATCGAGGATGATGATCGCCCAGTTCTTTTCGCTGGCATAGGCGTTCACAGGCGCTTCGAAAATCTCCGATGGATCGCCAATCTCGCGCCCGAACAACGCCGCAGCTTCCTTTATCCCGTAACCGCGAAAGCCCAGCCAGCTTATCGAAAAGCCCATTTCTTACTCCGCCGCCGCCAAGCCCGCCATGTCGCGGTTCTTCATCAGCTTATAGACGATCGAATCCATCAGCGCCTGGAAGGAAGCATCGATGATGTTTTCGGAGACGCCGACCGTCCACCAGCGCGCACCGGTGCCGTCATGTGATTCAATCAGCACGCGGGTGATCGCCTCGGTGCCGCCGTTGAGGATACGCACCTTGAAGTCGGCCAGTTCGAGATCGGCGATCTCGCTCTGGAATTTGCCGAGATCCTTGCGCAGCGCAATGTCGAGCGCGTTGACCGGGCCGTGGCCTTCGGCCACCGACATCTTCTCGTCGCCCTCCACCAGCACTTTCACGATCGCCTCCGAGACCGTCTTCAGCTGGCCGTTGGCGTCGAAGCGGCGCTCGACCATGCAGCGGAACGAAGTGACGCGGAAGAATTCCGGCAGGCCGTGCAGCATCTTGCGCGCCAAAAGCTCAAAGCTGGCGTCGGCACCTTCGTAGGCATAGCCCTCGGCCTCGCGCTCCTTGACCACGGCGATCAGCGCGTCGAGGCGATGGTCGTCCCGGGGCATGTCGATGCCACGCCGTTTCAGCTCGGCCAGGAAATTGGCCTTGCCGCCCTGGTCCGAAACCATGACGCGGCGGCGGTTGCCGACGGTCTCTGGCGGCACATGCTCGTAGGTCGCCGGCTCCTTGGCCAGCGCCGAGGCATGGATGCCGGCCTTGGTAGCAAAAGCGGAGGCGCCGACATAGGGCGCCTGCGCTTCGGGCGCACGGTTCAGCAACTCGTCGAAGGCGCGGGACAGGCGCGATATACCGGTCAACGCCTCTGCCGAAATGCCTGTAGCAAAGCGGCGGGAAAAGGCCGGCTTCAACGCCAGTGTCGGCACGATCGAGATCAGGTTGGCGTTGCCGCAGCGCTCGCCGATGCCGTTCAGCGTGCCCTGGATCTGGCGCACGCCGGCCTCCACGGCGGCAAGCGAATTCGCCACCGCCTGGCCGGTGTCGTCATGGGCGTGGATGCCGAGATGGTCGCCCGGTATGCCGGCGGCGATCACCTTTTCGACGATGGAACGCACCTCGGAGGGCTGCGTGCCGCCATTGGTGTCGCACAGCACCACCCAGCGCGCGCCGGCATCGCAGGCCGTCCTGGCGCAGGCCAGCGCATAATCGGGGTTGGCCTTGAAGCCGTCGAAGAAATGCTCGCAGTCGACCATCGCCTCCTTGCCGGCAGTGAGCGCCGCCTCGACCGAGGCCTTGATCGCCTCGAGGTTCTCCTCATTGGTGCAGCCGAGCGCGACGCGGACATGGTAGTCCCAACTCTTGGCGACGAAACAGATGGCGTCCGACTTCGACTGGACCAGCGCGGCAAGCCCAGGATCGTTCGAGATCGACACTCCTGCCCGTTTGGTCATGCCAAAGGCAACGAACTTGGCATCGGCCGTGCGACGCTCGGCAAAGAAGGCGGTGTCGGTTGGATTGGCGCCGGGGTAGCCACCCTCGACGTAGTCGATGCCGAACTCGTCGAGCAGCTTGGCGATGGCGATCTTGTCCTCGACGGAGAAGTCGACACCCGGCGTCTGCTGACCATCGCGCAGCGTGGTGTCGAACAGATAAAGGCGCTCGCGAGCCATGGTCATTTCCCGGCAAACATGTCCGTTGCGCGGATCAGCCTGTCGAGGATGCCCGGCTCCGAATAGGCGTGGCCGGCGCCTTCGATCAGATGGAAATCCGCTTTCGGCCACGCCTTGTGCAGCGCCCAGGCGTAGCGCGCCGGGCACGGCATGTCGTAGCGGCCGTGAACGATGGTACCCGGGATATCCTTAAGCTTCCATGCATCGCGCAGCAGCTGTCCCTCTTCCAGCCAGCCGGCATGGACGAAATAGTGGTTCTCGATGCGGGCGAAAGCCAGGGCATAATCATCCTGGCCGAAGGGACCGCTGGTTTCCGGTTCCGGCAGCAGCGTGATCGTCTCGCCCTCCCACAGGCTCCAGGCGCGGGCGGCCTCGACCTGCGCCACAGGATCGCTGCCGACCAGCCGTTTGCGGTAGGCGGCCATCATGTCGCCGCGCTCGGCCTCCGGGATCGGCGCCAGAAACCGCTCCCACTTGTCGGGGAACATCTCCGACACGCCGAACTGGTAGTACCATTCGAGTTCGGCGCGGGTCAGCGTGTAGATGCCGCGCACGACCAGTTCGCTGACCCGCTCGGGGTGGGTCTCGGCATAGGCCAGCGCCATCGTCGAACCCCACGAACCGCCGAACACCAGCCATTTGTCGAAGCCGCACATTTTTCGCAGGCGCTCGATGTCGGCGACCAGGTGCCAGGTGGTGTTGGCTTCAAGCGAGGCATTGGGCGTCGATTTTCCGCAGCCGCGCTGGTCGAACAGGATGACATCGTACAGCTTCGGATCGAACAGCCGCCGGTGCTTTGGCGAAATGGTGCCGCCCGGCCCGCCATGCAGGAAGACAGCCGGCTTGGCCCCTCTGGTGCCGGAGCGCTCCCAATAGACCTGATGGCCATCGCCAACGTCGAGCATGCCGGACTCGAAAGCCTCGATCTCGGGATAGAGGGTACGGAATTCGCTGCTCATAATTTCAGGCCCTGCTGCGGCCAGTTGGCCGTCTCGTGATCGGGATGCTGGAAGGAGATGATGGATTCCTGTCGCGCGTAGAAATCCGGGTCGTCATGGATCGACGCGTCGAAGATCGTCTCGACCCAAGGCAGCCTGGCGGCGTAGTTAACCTGGATCTGCGGCGCCAGATCGGAACGGTCGTCGAAGGCGCCGATGGCGATCTCCAGCGCGCCGGGCTGGCGGTAGGTCAGCGGTGTGCCGCAGCGGGCGCAGAAGCCGCGATCGATGTTGACCGACGACTGAAAGTAACTCGGCTCCTCGCGCACCCATTCGACGCCGTCGCTCGGCACTGTCACCAGCGCGCCGAAAAACGACCCGAACTGTTTCTGGCACATGCGGCAATGACAAATGGACGGACGGCCGAGCGCCCCGTGGATGCGGAAGCGCACGGCGCCGCACTGGCAGCCGCCGGTACGAACGGTTTCGGTCATGATTTTTCCTCCGGCGGCCATTGTTCGGTGTCGTGGTCGGGATGTTGGTAGGAGACGAGATCGGCGAGATAGGAGGCCGACGAGACGTCGGCCATCGTTTCCTCACCTGGCAATTCGTGGACGTGATCCACGTACGGGAGCTTGGCTTCGACACCCCATTGGATGGTCGGGGCGATCTCCTCGGGGTGGTCGAATGTGGCGATGGCGAGGGCCACCCCGTCGGGCGCTTCGAAGGTCAGCGGCGTGCCGCATTCGGCGCAGAAACCGCGCAAAGCCGCGTTGGACGAGCGGAAGCGTTTGGGCTCACCGCGCGTCCAGTCCAGCCTTGCGCCGCGCACCGAGACCAGCGGCAGGTAGAAATTGCCGCTCGCCTTCTGGCACATGCGGCAATGGCATACGGAAGCATCGCCGAGAGCTCCTTCGACGCGGAAGCGCACCGCGCCGCACTGGCAGCCGCCTGTATAGACCGGTCTGTTGTCGAGGCTCATCGCGCACTACTCCGGGGCATGGCAGACCGCCTCGACATTGTTGCCGTCGGGATCGAAGACAAAGGCGCCATAATAGTTCGGATGGTAGTGCGGGCGCAGGCCAGGCCCGCCATTGTCCTTGCCGCCGGCGGCGATCGCCGCGGCGTGAAAGGCATCGACCTCGGCGCGGCTGCGCGCGGTGAAAGCGACATGCTGATGATCCTTCGGCTTGTCCTTGCCGGCGTGCAGCCAAAACACCGGCCGGTCGCGGCCGTAGCCGCCGACCTTGGCGCCGCCGGTATATTCCTGCGGCACCATGTAAAGCAGCGAGGCGCCGAGCGGCGCCATCGCCCTGTCGTAAAAAGCCTTCGACGCGTCGAAATCCGAAACGGTGATGCCGAGATGATCGATCATCTTTTTACCTCCCAGGTGGTGATGCGTTCGCCGGTGACGGGGTCCTTGCCGTCCTTCAACTGGATGCCTTGCGTCAGCAACTCGTCGCGGATGCGGTCGGCCTCGGCCCAGTTCTTGGCGGCGATCAGCGCGAGGCGTTTGGCGATCGCCTTGGCAATGGCGTCTTCATCCACCTTGGCTGTTGCGATGTCGAAGCCGAGGAACAGAAGCGATGCCTTCAGTGAAGCGGCAGCATCGTTGTCTTCGGCGGCTGCGTTGCCGCTACCTGCGTTGAAATCAACAGCATCACCAGCCAACTGCGTCAGCAACTGGAATGCGGCATAGGTGGCAAGGTCATCCGACAGCGCTTCGATCACATCCGCCGGCACCGGCTTTGCCGTCGGCGGCGCCAGATCGGCCGCCCGCTTCCATTTGCGCAGCGTATTCTCCGCCTCTTCCAGCTTGCGCACGGAAAAGTCGATCGGCTCGCGATAGTGCGTCATCAGCATCGCCAGCCTGAGCACCTCGCCCGGCCATTTGCGGCCGCCAAAGGTATCCGTCTCCAGCAATTCGGTGATCGAATAGAAATTGCCCAGACTCTTGGACATCTTCTGCCCTTCGACCTGCAGGAAACCGTTGTGCATCCAAATCTTGGCCATCGTTTCGGTGCCGTGGGCGCACCGCGATTGCGCGATCTCGTTCTCGTGGTGCGGAAAGATCAGGTCGAGACCACCGCCATGGATGTCGAACACCTCGCCGAGATAGGCGGCCGACATCGCCGAGCACTCGATGTGCCAGCCCGGCCGACCCCTGCCCCACGGGCTGTCCCAGCCTGGCTCCTCGGGCGAAGACAATTTCCACAGCACGAAATCCTGCGGGTTCTTCTTGTGCTCATCGACGGCGACGCGGGCGCCGGCCTGCTGCTCATCGAGATTGCGCTTCGACAACTGCCCATAATCCGGCATGGAAGCGGTGTCGAACAAGACTTCTCCAGCCGCGACATAGGCATGGCCGCGTTCGATCAAGCGTTGAATCAAGAAGATCATGTCGACCTTGCCGTCGGGCCTGGGCTCGACGAACTCGGTGGCGCGCGGCTCGACCGTCGGTTCCAGGCAACCGAGCGCCGCGACGTCCTTGTGGAACTGACCGGCGGTCTTTTCGGTGACCCGCCTGATCGCTTCGTTCAGCGACAGTTTGCCAGAGGCAATCTCGCCGCCGAAATCGCGCAGTGCGCGGGCGTTGATCTTGTCGTCGACGTCCGTAATGTTGCGGACGTAAGTGACGTGCGCTTGCCCGTAGAGATGGCGCAGCAAACGGAACAGCACGTCGAAGACGATCACCGGCCGCGCATTGCCGATATGGGCGAAGTCGTAGACCGTCGGGCCGCAGACATACATGCGCACGTTGCGCGGATCGATCGGGAAGAAATCGTCCTTGCTCCGCGTTAGCGTATTGTAGAGGCGCAGGCTCTTCGATGCGTCAGACATACGTGCGTTCCCGGTGCGTTACTTTGGCATGATCTTTTGGGATCGTGCTCTGGATGGAGTCGGTTACGCCGAGGCGCAAATCGGGGTCCAGCCTGCTGGCCGGGGCGTTTGTCCAATCTGGGAGGAGATGAGGCGAAAACGTCCAGGACCAGCGCGAGGCTAGCCGATAATGCAAATGCCACAAATGGCGAAAGACGTTTTCATGGCCGGCTTTATCGCCTTGCCCGGTGTTGCCGTCAAGTCGCTACCTTCGCCAAAAATATCGTTGGCTCACAGGAATTGAGCCACTGAAACATTTTATTAAACAGGTCGGCACTGTGATGAAACATTCGCCGGCTAGATCAGCAAGCGTCACGATTTGGTCGGATTCGGCCAGCAAACGCAGACATGAAGACGTTACCAGGGAAGAGAACAATGCCTAAGCAAGAATCCAACCGCGCCAAGCAACCGGCGCTCGCCAGCCACTACCGGGCGATCGGCCCGGCAGCAATCGTCGCAGCTCTTCTGCACACCGCGAAGAAGAAGAAGCCAGCGCAGAAGATCGTTTCGCCGCGCGCTGCCTGAGAATGCCGTCGGGAAGATTGAGGCGCTCACGGCACACCAGCAATAGTAGCTTTTGCTAAAATAAATTCATCTGACTGTCGTTCGCGCCGGACTTCTGGCGCCTGACCTTCTCGGGCTCAGGCTCGACGACGCCCTTCTCCTGAATCTCCGGCCCGGTATTGGCGACCTTGTTGACGAGGTCGGAAACCGGGATCGCTTCGAAGAAATCGGGCTGGGCGGGTCTCAGCAGATGGGCCACATCGCGCGGCTCGAGCGTGCGGCAATCCAGCCAGCGCGCGAAATCTTCGGGATGGATCACCACCGGCATGCGGTCGTGGATATGGGCAGTATCGGCATTGGCGTGGGCGGTCAGAATGGCGCCGGTGTCCATTTCCGAGCCGCCCGGCTCGGCATAGGTCTCAATCAGCCCGGCGAAGGCGACAAGCCCGCCACGCCTTGGCCGCACCCAATAGGGCTGCCCTCTTCTGCCACCGGTGTGGTGCCATTCGTAGAATCCCGAAGCCGGTACCAGGGCGCGGCGATGGCGCATGGCAGCGCGAAACGACGCCTTTTCCGAAGCCCCCTCAGAACGCGCGTTGAACAGCAGCGGGAAGTTGCGCGTATCCTTGACCCAGGCCGGGATCAGGCCCCAGCGCACCAGCATCGAGCGGCGGTCGGGCAGGTTCGAGCCCGGCGCCTGCGGCAGTCCGGCGAGCGCCATCAGCACCGGCTGCGTCGGCGCGATGTTGTAGCGGGCCGGAAACTCCTCAAGTTCCGCCAGGCTGAGAAAGGCGGCGGTCTGGTCCGGAGTGGCGGTCAAGGCAAAGCGTCCGCACATGAATTCAGCTCTCGAATTGGTGGCATGTGAAAGTGGCCATGGAACCCGCCTTTCGCAACCGCTAAAGCTGTTCGCCGACGGCCGGTCCACAACGGGCTATGCCAATCGAGCGATCCGAAGCCCATGGAAGCACGCAAGATCATTCCGGCAGTCTCGGTCTGCGTCGTGCGCGAGAACACGGTGCTGCTGGTCAAGCGGGCCAGGCCGCCCTCGCAAGGCCTCCATGCCTTTCCCGGCGGCAAGGTCGAAGCCGGCGAAACGCTGGAACAGGCAGCACGGCGCGAATTGCTGGAAGAGACCGGATTGCAGGCGCGTAGCTACCGGCCGCTGCGGGAAATCCACATCGACGGCAGCGGCGACGGGCATCCGGTCGACTACTGGCTGACGGTGTTTGGGGCCGATTATGCTGGCGGCGAGGCGGTGGCCAGCGACGACGCCGAAACCGCGGCTTTCTATACGCTGGCCGAAATGACAGCGATGCCGCTCGCCGATGCGGTGTTTGAAATTGCGGACGATCTACTCGGTCCCAACAAAGACGGCGAGACCTGAGCCAGAGAATCGCCTTGCAGGCGACAAATTGTTTCAGCACAAGGACTCATGAGCCGCACGTCTTCGTTTCTCGCCGCATGCCTCGCCGTCAGTGTGGTTGTCGGTGCGCGCCCGGCGATTGCCGCCGAAGCACCGTTCGAGCCCGGGCTGATGCGGCTGGCGGAAGTGCTCGGCTCGCTGCATTTCCTGCGTAATCTGTGTGGCGAGAAGGGCGATCGGTGGCGAGCCGAGATGGAAAAACTGATCGCATCGGAAAATCCGAACCCGGAGCGGCGCGCCCGCTTCATCGCCAGCTTCAACCGCGGCTACCGGTCGTTCGGCGGTACTTATACGCAATGCACCGCCTCGGCGACGGAAGCCATCAGCCGCTACATGAAGGAAGGCGAGACGCTGTCTCGCGACATCGCTTCGCGCTACGGAAACTGACGACGGCAGCTGCCGTTCCGGCAAACCGGCATCAACCGCCGGCGCTGTGGGCGGCGGACGCGTTCGACACTTCTCCGCTTGCCTCGGGTGAGGTCTTGGTGCAAACCTGATGTTGCACTTTTGCAACTATGTTAACGAAACGTTAGCGCGCGAATGTGAAATTAACTCAAACTGAAGGTTTCCGTCCCCTTGGCCGGCCTAATCGGCTAAGTTTGAATCGGATCGGACGCAGGTTTGCTGGACGCGACGGAATTTGTAGAAGACGACCAAAAAAATGTCGTATTTACAAATACTTACTGCGCCTGCGTGTAAAAGGGACAACTCAAGCTTGATCCCTGTCCAACGGATCACCGCTTGAAAGGGTGGAAATCGCAATGGAACATGGCGTCAACGACATCGACGCGCTGGTCAGGGAAGAAAAGCGCCTGACCGCCGTGGAAAGCCACAGCGAAGCCTGGGCAGAAGGATTGTCGGCCGGGATCGAGCCGGAAATCATCGCCGAGGCAGCCCTCGAAACGGCATTCGGCGAAATGCTGCGCACCAATGGCGAGACCTCGGCGCTTGCCCTGCTCGATCGCATGCGTGAAAAGGTGATTGCCGGGGCCTTCGAGCCCGAAAGACTGCGGCACTGACCCCGGTTCTTTGACGACGGCGCGCCGCCCGGACATCATATCCGGGCACATGGACGGGCCTGGAACCAGGGAGTAGCAGGCGGTGAATTTTTCGATATCAGGCAAGCCGCACGGCCTGGTCCTCAGCATTTGGCTCACCGCTTCCTGCGCCATGATTCCTTCTGCACTGTTTCTTGCGAGCAGTCCCGCTCACGCCCTCAGCGAGATCAAGCGCGAAGACCTGCCCTCGCCGGTCACGCCGCCGCCCGACGGCGACGTGTCGCCGCGTGGAAGTACCGTGCCGATGCCCGGCCCGCTCGGCACGACGCCACCTGCAGCCAGCCAGCCGACTCCGTCCGACGAGCCGGAACAAACCGAACCGATAGGGCCGGCCAATGATGGCGGCGTGGCCAATCCGCATGTCGATCCCGACGCGCCTGTGCCCGAAGTCGTCTACGACCTCGCCAAGTTGCCGGAACCGGTCAGGCGCATGCACGATCTGATCGTCGAGGCGTGCAAAAGCGGCGACATCGAAAAGCTTCGGCCGCTGATCGGCACGGGAGACATGATGACCCAATTGTCGCTGGGCGACATGGAGGGCGACCCGATCGCCTTCCTGAAAGGCCTTTCCGGCGACACGGAAGGCCAGGAGATCCTCGCCATCCTGGAAGAGGTGCTCAATGCCGGTTTTGTCCATGTCGATGCCGGCACGCCGCAGGATCTCTATGTCTGGCCCTATTTCTTCGCCCTGCCGCTGGACAAGCTCGATGCCAGGCAGCGGGTCGAGCTGTTCAAGATCGTCACCGCCAGCGACTATGACGATATGAAGCAGTTCGGTGCGTACATCTTCTACCGAGTCGGCATCACGCCGACCGGACAATGGACGTTCTTCGTCGCTGGGGATTGAGTGATTTAGCCTGGCCCCTATGGAGGCAGGGAGCTTAGCCCGCCAACGCCTCGGAAAACTCCACCGCCCTACCCTGGCCCGGCGCGACGATCTCGCCTTCCCACATCACGCGCCGGCCGCGAACGATGGTGCCGACCGGCCAGCCGGTCACCTGCGTGCCGTCATAAGGCGTCCAGCCGACCTTGGAGCCTTGCTGGGCGTTGGCGATGGTCTCGCGGCGCTTCAGATCGACGATGGTCAGATCGGCATCGTAGCCGGCGGCAATACGGCCTTTCCTGGCGATGCCGAAAATACGCTGCGGGCCGTGGCTGGTCAGGTCGACAAAGCGCTGCAACGTCAGCCGGCCGGCGTTGACATGATCCAACATGATCGGCACCAAAGTCTGCACCCCGGTCATGCCGGACGGCGACGCCGGATAAGGCTTTGCCTTCTCGGCCAGCGTGTGCGGCGCATGGTCGGAGCCGAGCACATCAACGATGCCTTGCGCAACGCCGTACCAGACCCCGTCGCGATGGCGCGTGGCGCGCACCGGCGGGTTCATCTGGATCAGGGTGCCCAACTGCGCATAATCATCGGCGCTCAGCGTCAGATGATGCGGCGTCGCCTCGCAGGTCGCGACATCCTTGTGCTGTTCGAGGAAGCCTATCTCCTCGGCGGTCGAGATGTGCAGCACATGGATCCGGGCGCGGACCTGGCGCGCGATTCGCACAAGGCGCTCGGTGCAGCGCAACGCAGCGATCTCGTCGCGCCACACCGGATGTGAGGACGGATCGCCCGCGATGCGCTCGCCAAGCCGCTCGCGCAGCCGGAACTCGTCCTCGGAGTGAAAGGCGGCGCGGCGGCGTGTGTTCCTCAGGATCGAGGCAACGCCTTCGTCGTCCTCGACCAGCAGGTCGCCGGTGGACGAGCCCATGAAAACTTTTATGCCGGCCGCACCTGGCAGCCGCTCGAGATCGCCAGCGTCTTTTGCATTGTCGCGGGTCCCGCCGACCCAGAAGGCAAAGTCGCAATGCATGCGGCCGGTGGCACGCCGCACCTTGTCGGCAAGGGTTGCCTCACTGGTGGTCAGCGGATTGGTGTTCGGCATCTCGAAGACGGCGGTGACGCCGCCGAGCACCGCTGCCCGCGAGCCCGTCTCCAGATCTTCCTTGTGCTCCAGGCCCGGCTCGCGGAAATGCACCTGGCTGTCGACGACGCCCGGCAGGATGTGCAGCCCACGGCAGTCGATCGTCTCACCGGCCGACGCCTCGCGGAGGTCGCTGATGGCAGCGATGCGCCCACCATTGATGCCGACGTCGCGAAAACCCTGGCCGTCGTGATTGACCACGGTGCCGCCTGTCAGGATGAGATCGTAGATGGGGGCCATACGGATCCGGTCTCTTGCGGGGGAAGTGCCAGCGGCTTACGTAATGACCAATAGTTTTGCAAGATCAGGCTCGTTTTCCCACCATGCCCTTTGCCTCGCTCAGAGATCGCGCACTCGTTTCCGTGTCCGGGCCGGATGCCGAGCACTTTTTACAGAACATCCTGACCACCGACCTCGACGTGCTCGGCAGCAGCGAAGCAAAGCCCGGTGCGCTGCTAACGCCGCAAGGCAAGATCCTTTTCGACTTCCTGATCTCGCGCGCCGGCGAAAATGCTTTCCGACTTGAATGCCGTACCGAGACCGCCGATGATTTCATGCGACGGCTGACGCTCTACAAATTGCGCGCCAAAGTCGAAATTGCCAAGCTGGATCAGCCGGTTGTGGCCATCGCATGGGGAAGCGATTCAACCATTTCGCAATTTGAATCAGCACCGTTTGCTGATGCGCGGTTTGTCGATACTGCCGTCAAGCGCTTCTATGATGACACCGCAGATGGCGGCGACCTTGCCGCATGGCAAGCCTTTCGCATCGCCCATGGCATTGCCGAAAGCGGTGCGGACTACCAACTCGGCGACGCTTTTCCGCATGACGTGCTGCTCGACGAGATCGGCGGTGTCGGCTTCAAGAAAGGCTGCTACGTCGGCCAGGAGGTCGTCTCGCGCATGCAGCATCGCGGCACTGCCAGGCGTCGGGTGTTGATTGTCTCGGCCGAACGCACCCTGCCCACTTCGCGCGCAGAGTTGACCGTGGAGGGGCGACCGGTCGGCACGCTTGGCTCGACCGCGGCCAGGACAGGCCTTGCCATTGCCCGCATCGACCGGGTCAAGGCAGCGCTCGACGCCGGCCTGCCGGTCCTGGCGGAGGATGTCGCCGTGTCGCTCGCTATCCCGTCCTGGGCGAAATTCAGCTTTCCGCAGGAAGCCATCGGCGCGGAGGACGCCTGATGGCTGCAGATCGCGCCGGGGCGCCGCCGCGCGCCTGGCAGCGCATGCTGTCCGGCCGACGGCTCGATCTGCTCGATCCCTCGCCGCTCGACATCGAGATCTCCGATATTGCCCATGGCCTTGCCCGCGTCGCACGCTGGAACGGCCAGACCAGAGGCGATCACGCCTTTTCGGTCGCCCAGCATTCGCTGCTGGTCGAAACGCTTGTCGGCGAGCTGATGCCGGATGCCGACGCCGACGCGCGGTTGGCGGCGCTGCTGCACGACGCGCCGGAATATGTCATCGGCGACATGATCTCGCCGTTCAAATCCGTGATGGGCGGCAGCTACAGGGATTGCGAGATCAGGCTGCAGCGCGCCATCCATCTGCGCTTTTCACTGCCGGCCGAACTCGACGCGGGACTGCGCAAGGAGATCAAGCGAGCGGATCAGATCGCCGCTTATTTCGAAGCAACGCTGCTTGCGGGTTTTTCGACGGCAGAGGCGACGGAGTTCTTCGGCAGGCCGCGCGGCTTCAATGCCGAGCGCTTCGACGTCACGCCGCGCTCGGTGACTTGGGCGCAGAATGCCTTTCTCAAACGCTTTGCGGCGATCGAAAAGTCTCGACGCCAGACTGCCGTTCCAGCCGGCTGAAAACGGTAAATTAACCGGCAGGGACAACAGTGCCATGGTTAACCATGGTCCATAGGCTTGCCTCATGCCCGTTGCCGGTATCAAGGCTGGTTCGTCCGTCCGCCGACGGAGGGCCAAAGGCGTTGGTCAGCCGCAACCTATTGAAGACGAGCTGCGCGAACAGAACGAGCGTTTTTCGGCAGCGGTCGAGAACATGTCGCATGGCCTGTGCATGTTCGATGCCGATGAACGGATGATCATCTGCAACAGGAACTACATCAGCATCTTTCGCCTCGACGCCGAAGTGGTGCGGCCCGGCATCCGGTTTTTCGACATCCTCCAGCACAGCGTGGATATCGGCATCGCCTCGCAAAGCGCTGAGCAACTCTATGCCATCCGCAAGCCCTATATCGACCAGGCAAAACCTTCCACCTATGAGGAAACGCTTGCAGACGGGCGTATCGTCAACATTTCGCACCGGCCGCTGGCGTCAGGCGGTTGGGTATCGATCTACGAGGACATCACCGAGCAACGGCGCGCCGAGCAGGAGTTGAAGGAGCAGCACCGCCGTTTCGACGCGGCACTTGCCAACATGTCGCAAGGCCTTTTGATGTACGATGCGGATGGCAAGCTGATCGTCCGCAACGAACGTTTCCTGGAACTTTATCATGTCAGGCCGGCCGACTTCCCGCTTGGCATGAGTCACCATGATGCGTTCAAGCGGCTGCTGGAACTGGGCATTTATACAAAGCTCGACCCCGACAGCGAAATCTCGCAAATCGAAGCCTGCCTGCGGGCGGGGAAAACACACGTAACGCATCGCCATCTCGCTGACGGCAGGACGCTGCTGGTTGCGCGCCGGCCGATGAGCGGCGGCGGCTGGGTCGCGACGTTCGACGACGTCACCGAGCGCAGGCGTGTGGAAGAGCGCATGACCCATCTTGCGCACCACGACACACTGACGAACCTGCCCAATCGCTCGATGCTTCGCGAAAGGCTCGACCAAGCCCTGAGTGAGACGAGAGACGGATCGCTGGCGATATTCTCGCTCGACCTCGATCACTTCAAGGCGGTCAACGACACTTGGGGCCATCCTTCCGGCGACTGGCTGCTGAAATGCGTGGCCGAACGGCTGCAACGGTGCCTGCGCAATGAAACGGACGTTGTCTCCCGCTTCGGCGGCGACGAATTCGTCATCATCCAGTTCAATCTCAAAAGCCCGGGCGACGCGGAAAAGCTGGCCAAACGCATCGTCGAGATCATCGGAAAGCCGTTTCGCGACAAAAGACACGACATGCGTGTCGGCATCAGTCTCGGCATCGCGCTGTTTCCGAATGACGGCAAGGACGCCGACACTTTGCTGAAAAATGCCGATATGGCGCTCTATCGGGCAAAGAGCGAAGGGCGCAACCTGTACCGCTTCTTCGAACCAGCCATGGACGCGATGGTGCGGGCACGCCGGGCGCTCGAAATCGATCTCAGGGCAGCGCTGTCGCGCCGGGAATTCGAGCTGGATTTCCAGCCGATCATGAACATCGCCTCCGGCGAAATCGTCGGTGCCGAAGCCTTGATGCGCTGGCGTTCGCCGGTGCGCGGCCTGGTACGGCCGGACGACTTCATTCCGGCCGCCGAGGAGACCGGGCTGATCGTGCCGCTTGGAGAATGGGCGCTGCGAAAAGCCTGCACGACCGCGGCAGGCTGGGCGGCTTGGCGGATCGCAGTCAATGTCTCCGCTGTGCAGATCAAAAGCGGTACCTTTGCCCGCAGCGTTATCTCGGCACTGGCGTTCTCGGGCGTGCCGGCCAACCGGCTTGAACTGGAAATCACCGAAACCGTGCTGATGGACGAGAGCGATCTGGTGCTCAAGACACTCAGGCAGCTACGCGATCTGGGCGTCCGCATCGCGCTGGACGATTTCGGCACCGGCTATTCGTCGCTGGGCTACCTCAGGCGCTTTCCCGTCGACAAGATCAAGATCGATCGCTCTTTCACCCGTGACATCGACAGTCGCGATACCGCGGCGATCGTGCGCACCATCATCGGGCTTGGCGCACAGCTGGGCATCACCGTCACCGCCGAAGGTGTCGAGACCGAAGCGCAGCTTGAATTCCTGCAAAAGGAGGGTTGTGTCGAGGCCCAGGGCTATTTGATCGGGGTGCCGTCAAAGGCGTCGGACATTAATCGGCTGCTGAAGTCGAGCGCGACGATCCGGCAGTCCGGCTAAGTGCGACAGTCTCGCGGAAGCGCGGGCAACCGCCTTAGATCTCCTTGAGATGACGCTCGATCCGCGTGTTAATTCCTTGATAGGAGAAGGCGGCATTCAGGTGTGGCGAACCAGGAGGTTCCCAACGGGTCAGAGATGTCCGCTCAATGCCTCCACCATATCCTTGTTCGTCGCCACGGGAACAATCTCGAATTCGACCAGATCCGCCCATTCGATGACCCACCGCTGCAGGAGCGTGACGTCATCGGCCTCCACCAGCAGGAAGCAGCGGCTCATATCCGCTGCGATCCAGCTGTGGTGCACGAGAAGCGCGTCCGGCTTCAGGCGGCCCTGGTCGCGAAACGGCGGTAGATCTCCTTGCGGTCGCAGCCGCGAAAATCCTCGGTTACAAAGAACAGCATCTTTTTCCCCTCAGTTCGGATATTATCGCCCCGGCCGGTCCAGCCGCTCCAGGAACCACTGCGTCAGCCGCACCCAGACCTCGTCTTTTTCGCCGGAGTCTTCCCAGCCGTGGTCGAGGTTGGGGTTGTCGTTGACCTCGATGACGAAGACGCCGTCCCTGGTTTCCTTGAGGTCGACGCCGTAGAGGCCGTCGCCAATGCAGCGCGCCGCGCTCACCGCCGTCTCGACGACATGGGCCGGTGCTTCCTTCAGGGTGAAGGTCTTGATGCCGCCCTGGTCGGGCTTGCCGTTGGCCTTATGATTGACGATCTGCCAATGTTTCTTGGCCATCAGATAATGAACGGCAAACAAGGGCTGGCCGCCGAGGACACCGACACGCCAGTCATATTCCGTCGGAATGAATTTTTGCGCGATCAGGAGGTCGGAATCCTCCAGCCATTCGGTTGCGAGCGTCTTCAACTCTTCAAAGGTGCCGCATTTCTTGACGCCGCGCGAAAACGAGGAGTCCGGGATCTTCAGCACCAGCGGGAAGCCCAGCGTCTGTGCCGCAACGTCCAGGTCCGAGGTGCCGGCAATCATCACCGTCGGCGGCACCGGTACCTTGTTGTAGGTCATCAGCTCGTTGAGATAGACCTTGTTGGTGCAGCGGATCATCGACAGCGGATCGTCGATGACCGGCATGCCTTCCTGCTGGGCGCGGCGGGCAAAGCGGTAGGTGTGGTTGGAGATCGAAGTGGTCTCGCGGATGAACAGCGCGTCGTAGTTGGCGAGCTTGGCCAGATCCCGCTTGGTGATCGGCTCGATTTCGACACCCATCTTTTCAGCGATCTTGGCCCAGTGGCGCAGCGACGAAATCTCCGACGGCGGCAGTTCCTCATGCGGATCGACCAGCGTTGCGAAAGTGTAGCGCGCCGGCGTGCGGCCCTTGGTGTCGCGCCACTCGCGGTTAGTGTAGGTCTCCAGGCACTGGAGAAAGTGCGTTTCCTCGTCCTCGGTCATCCTGGCCAGGGGATGGAAGCCAATCTTGCGGATCGAGGCCCATTCGGCGCTGTCCCTGATGTGGAGCTCGAGCGCCGGGGCACGGAACCAGTCGAACAGAAGTTTTGCGAAGCGGTCCCATATCCTGGATGGTCCGATGCCGAAGAAGATGCAGACCTTCTGCGGAAAAGCGCCACCCAGGTCCTTGCGGCACTTGTTGAGTGCGAGTTCGAGTTCCGGCAACGCGTGCTCATAGAGCTTGCGTTCTGACAGGTCGATCATCGTTTCGACCGTCGGGATGACCTTATGGCCGCGCGAACCAGCAAGCAGCGACGCGTAATAGCCGCGGCTCTGGTAGCCATAATTGTTCGACAGGTTGATGACCTTCGGCCGCTGACCGCGAAACAGTGCCGGATGGGCAAGGTAGTCGCGATTGGTGATGATCTTGTGCGGCGTCGCCACCTGGTCGAGATCGTTCTGCCGGCCGGTAAGGATGACCCAGGTCATTGGCTGTCGCGCTTTCCGAGAGTGATGGCGGCGCGCAATCCGTCGCGGCCGAATTGCGCCATGTTCATGAAGATGCCGTAAGGCACGGGAATATTGGCAGCATCGAGGATCGTCTCCTGCCGCTCGTCCTCGACCCAGGGGTCGTGGATCAGGATATGATCGCCATCGTCACCGATGGCCAATACCCAGTGCGGAACCTTCTTGCCGAACATCAGGAAGCCGCTGATCAGGACCAGCACCAGTTTTCCCTCTGCGATCGCGGTGCGAATGTCGTCAAGCCCGAATGAACGGTAATTCACCGGGATGCCGTAAAGTTCCGCGCGGCGGCGAAAGTCGACCTGCGCCAGCTCCATGACCCGGCGCTTGTCCTCGCTGCGCACCGACTGCAGGAACAGCGCGCCGTAGAAGGACACATAGATCTCAGCAGCAAGCCCGCTCTCATAGCCGGCGACGGCAAGCCCGAACGGCTCGCAGCCGCCCGGCCCCGACATCATGAAAACGGTCGTCGCCTCACGCCACAGCCGGATTTCCATCACCGGATCCGGCACGAATCCGGGGTCGAAGTTAGCCATCGCCATCATCAGGCAGCATGGTCCGCAGGTGAATTCGCAAGTCTGCTGATAAAACGGCACTTCGGTGGCGACCGGAATGTCGCCGCGCAAGGTCTTCTCATAGCGCAGCGCCGTGGCGCCGTCCTCGTAATAGTCCGGTTCACGGCCGATCTTGCGGTAGCCGCTCTGCTCGTAAATCTGGATGGCGCGCGGATTGTCTTCGCGGACTTCCAAACGAAGCATCATGCGGCCGTGCTCGAAAGCGGCGGCTTCAGCCTCTTCCAGCAGCAGGCGGCCAACGCCACGGCCGCCGAAAAATGGACCGACGGCGATCGAATAGAGCCGCGCGACGCCGCTGCCCTTGCGAAACAGCACGACCGCATAGCCGGCGACGTGACCATCGTTCTCGCCAACCAGCAGTTCGGCGGTGTCGCGTTCGATCAGTTGGCGAAAGGAGCGGCGAGAAATGCGGTCGCTCGAGAAAACAGCTTTTTCGATGGCGGCGAGGTCATCGACGTCGGACGCGCGGGCCTTGCGAATCTCGGCAGGCATGCGGGCTCAGAAAACCTCGATTGGGTTGTGGAAACGCCCTAGTCTAAACATCGGTCACACCAGCCGAAGCGCCAGCATTCAGCAAGCGCTATCGCACCTCGATTAGGGCCGAATTGTGACAGTTTTTAAGGCAGGCAGGTCGCGCAAAGGCTTTGAAACGACCTTCGTGTTTCGGCATCGGCGCGGCCCCGGAAAAACGAGATCCTGCTCAGCTTTTCAAGCCCGCCAGAAGCTGGCCATAGGCGCTCTTGGCCACCGCAGCCAGCTGCTCGCGCGGCAGCGATCCGACGACGGCGCAGCCATAACCCTTGTCCAGCCAGTAGACGGCCTCAGGACCATTTTCCTCGGACCCATAGGTGCCCTTGGCCTTGGCCGCCGATTCGGCGATTACGAAGAGCGATATGCGCTCGCCCTTGTCGTCCTCGTAAAGCAGCATCGCGGCCTTGCCCTGGCCGGCAGGCAGCAGCCGGCCACCGACCAGTTGGAATCCCTGCGCCGCCAGATCTGGCGCCACCAGCTTCAAACCCACCTGGTTAGACAGCCAGTTCTGCAAATGATCCTTGTCGCTTGCCGGCACTTCCACAGCATGCCGCTTTTCAGCGGCATAGATGACGTGGGCGGCAATCGCCTCTTCGGCAAGCTGGTCCTCGGCCGTATTTTCCAGGCCGAGGCCGCCGATGCCGGCAAGATAGCCGCCAGCACCGCCAATCACCAGCATGGCGGCAGCGGCGGCCGCAAGCCACCAACGCGAGCGCGACGCCGCCGCCCTGACCACCGGCGCCTCGCCGAGCACCACCTTATTCAGCCGCACCGGGACGGGTTCGTCCAGCACGCCGTTAAAGGCCGCGCGCAATGCTGCCCGGTCGGCGGCGTAGCGTGCGCTCTTGGCCTTCATCTCGGCATTGGCGTCGAGCCATGCCTCATAGGCCGTCCGCTCGTCGCCCGGCAACTCGCCATCGAGCGCCATGTGAATGTCGCGTTCGGAGAAATCGCGCCGGCTCATTTCTCGACGATCCTTATCGATCGGCGGCGCGCGGTATCATCCAGTAGCGCGCGCAGTTCCTCACGCCCGCGCGCGATGCGCGACATCAAAGTGCCGGCGGGGACTCCAAGGATGTTGGCGGCTTCGGCATAGGAAAACCCTTCGATGGCGACCATCACAAGGGCCGCGCGCCGGTCTGGGCTGATCGCCTGCAGAGCCTCGACGATCTCGCGCGAGGCGATGCTCTCGACCTGCTCGGCGGGTGCTGCCTGCGCCTCGCTCGCCTCGAGCGGCAGCATCGCTGCCTCGCCGCGCCGGTTCACCTTGCGCATCTGGTCGATGAACAAATGATGCATGATCGTAAACAGCCACCTCCTGGGGCTTTCTCCTGTCTGCCAGTTGTCGAGCCGCACAAGTGCCCGCTCGAGACAATCCTGGACGAGATCGTCGGCGGAATCGCGGTCGCGCAACAGCGAGCGTGCATAGCGGCGCAGACGCGGTATTTCACCAAGGATTGCTGCCTTCTTTTCGTCCATGACCGCTGGTTCTGGAGCCCTGTCCGTGGTGATTGAACGCGCCTTCGCGGCGCGGCGCAAGCGGCCAGCGCGAAGCGGTCCGCCGCCCCGGTCACCCAAGCATCTGAATAACGCTGCCAGCGGCAGGTTTATTCCCGGCAGGATTGAGAGGCAAACAGAGTCCCTCCCATCGCGAGCGACGCGACAAAGACCCGATATCCCGCCTTGGCACGTGCCGGAAGGCGCAGCGATCCAGAATCGAGCCCTTGTGCTTCGATAACCCTTCGCCGCCATCAGGCTGGGTAGAGGACTTGCACCTCCGAGCTGGTCGATCATGCTCGGCACACACAAAAAACCCGCCTCGGCGGGCGGGTCGTTGGAGCCAATTGGCACCATAGCGAAATTAGTACCATAGCTGCCGGCACAAAGCAAGAACAAAATACGTTGCGACCGGCAAAAAATGCGAATTCGCTTCGCCCTGTTCGCCTTTGAGGCCGCGTTCCTTCGCGCCCCCCTCTGCCCTGCCGGGCATCTCCGCCACAAGTGGGAGATTGGCAGCTTCGGCGACAGCGCCTTTTCTGCATCCTTGGAAAATTGAGGAAGGCCGTGACTCCAGCGATCTCCCCTGATCCCTTAGGCCTCCCTCGCCGCTCTTGTCAGCAGCCGCTGATAAAACAAGCCGATGCCGATGAGCACCGCGCCGAGGCCGATGAAGGACAGCGCCCGCAACACGCCTTCCAGCTCAGACATGTCGAAGACGAAGACCTTGAGCACGGCGACCGAGATCAGCGCCGCCGACGCAATGCGCAGCACCTGCGACCTCAGCCAGACACCGGCGGTGAGCAGCACCACGCCGATGACCAGCCAGAGCGCCGAATAGGTATAGGTCTCGAGCTGGCCGAGGCCGCTCCACAGGCCGATGAACTCACCCTTGAACAGCCTCCTGACCGACAGCGTCGCATAGGCGAAGGCGAGCACCGCCGCCATAACCGCCAGCATGGCCGCATACCATTTCGGCCGCTTGTCGCGGGCATAGAGCGCCAGTGCGCCTGTCGCGACTGCCGGCAAGAGGTAGGCGAGCAACAGAAGGTTGAACACCGGAATGCTGCCGGTCGATTCATCCGTCAGCAACGGGTTCAGCGCCAGAAAATGCTGGAGGACGATGAACGCGACCGAGACCACGCCCGCTGCAATCGAGCCGTAGCGCAGCACCGAACTTGGCGAGCGCATGTCGATGGCGACCAGGATGGCACCGCCACCGATCGCGATCAGCGTGTAGATCGCCTGTTCGGCAAGCGTCGCAGCAGCGGTATCGATGACGCCGCCATGCATGGCATGGCGCACCAGCATGGCGACGGTGAGCAGGGCGAACAGCGCGGCGCCGGCCTCCATTGCGAGGCGCGGTCGGCCGTTGGTGGTTCGGGCAAGCTGCCAGGCGGCAAAACCGAAAGCGAGCGCCGGCACGCCATATCCAAGCAGCAGCCAGTTGAACACCGGCGTCTTCGACAGGAACTCGGCACCGACGATGGTCGGGTCGAAGGCAGCGCGGCCGAGCACTGCAATCACCGCACCAACGGAAATCCAGCCAAGCACCGGATAACTGCGCCAGCGCGTCGCCAGCGCCGGCACGACGGCGGCTGCTCCGAGCAGGATGGTTGTCCAGCCGGAACCAAAGGCCATGTGCAGCATCAGCAGGCCGGCAATCGCCGCCCCGCCGAGCGCGAAGGAGACAGCAGCGCCGCCGGTTAGCGGCGGCGCTTCGCCGCGCGCTATCCATTCGCCGCCGGCGACGAAGACGCCGACCAAAACGGCTGCGACCCCCGCATAAGCAAGGTCACGGTCGAGATTGCCGAAGGCAGACCAGAGCGCCAGCAGGATGACCAGCGGCGCGACAGCGCTCCAGCCCGCCCATGCGGCGGCGCGCAGCCAGCCAGCGGACGCAAAACGGCGCGCCGTCCAAAAGCCGGCTCCGATGAAGACCAGGCCGAGCGCGATGCCGACCCTGAGCATCAAGGCATCGGACCCCACAACCGGCATGCCGTCGACGCCGAGAGCGCCACCCGAAAAATCGGAAGCGATCGTGGTCGGCGGAATGATGCCGAGATAGACCAGTACCGTCGCCAGCCCGGCGGCGTGCAGCAGTGCAAGCGCCCGCGGCCGGTAGAGCGCCACCGCCACCAGGGCTGCGACAAGGGCGGCCCCCGGCAATGCACCGCGGATGGCGGCGAAGGCCGGATCGACAAACAGGGCCAGCGCCGAAAGGCCGACGAAGAAGCCCGGCGCGATCGACGGCCAGTCGAAGCCGCTGCCGGCGACCGCTTCGTCGCGGCGGCCAAGCCAGACGAAGGCGAGCACGGCCAGTGTCACCCCGTCGATAAAGAGGATGACGGCAAGGTTCGCCCCCGGCGCGTCGGTCATGTAGAAGATGGTCCAGATGCCCGTGGCGACGAAGGCTGCGGCCATCAAAAGCCTCCAGTCGCGGATGCGGGCAATGACGCAGGTGGCGGCGAGCACGATCGCCAGATAGCCGAACAGCGCCCACGGATTGGGCGCCTGCGAGGCGACCAGCAGCGGCGTCACCATGGCACCGAGCAGGCCGACGCCGGCCAGCGCCTGACCGTGGACCAGGCTTGCCGCGATCGTCGCCACCCCGATGGCGCCGAGCAGCGTGAAAGCGAGCGTCGGGCCGATGAAGCCGTAAATGCTGTACGCGGCGTAGACGGTACCGAACAGGATGAAAGCGCCGGCCGCCGTCAGGATCGCCGGGATATAGGCACCGGCGGCACCTTGCACCGGCACCCTGAAGCCGGTGCGCCGGATGAACTCGCCGCCGGCGACCAGCACCAGCCCGAGTGCCGCCGCCATGACAAGCCGCACGCGTGGCCCGAAAATGCCGGCCTCGATGGTGTAGCGGATCAGAAACAAGCCACCCAGCGCCAGCGCGATGCCGCCGACCCAGACCGCCCAGCGGGTACCGAGCGCCGTTTCGACGTCGGACTGGCGAGCTGCCTTCGCCGCCGCCGCCGGTTGCGCCGACTCCGGCGCGGACGGCGCCGTTGTATCGGCATCGGCCTCTGTAGCTGACACGACCGCTGCGGTCCGTGGCGATACGGCCATGTCGGCTGCGGCCGCAAGCGGGATTGCGGCATCCGCCGGTTTGCTGTCGTTTGCAGCCGGTTCCTTGGCTTGCGGCGGCAGCGCAGGCGTGCCCGAAAGCACAAGGCTGCGCAAGGCGCCAAGCTCGCGCTCGATCAGGCCGATGCGGCTCTGCTGGCGTGAAATGATGACGAACAGCGCGATGATGGCGACGAGGCCAATCAGGCTTTCAAACATGGCGGTTCCCCCAAACCAGGCCAGTTGTCACTGACATTCAATGTTCAGTGACATTCAAATGCGGCGGCCAAACGGCCGGTCCATTCAACGTGCCGCCAGATTGGCCGGAAAGATCGAGCATGTTTCGGTGCCGAAAGCCAGCAGCTTGCCGTTGGCGTCCTTCAGCGCCGCTTCCGAAACCGTCAGCGTGCGGCCCTTGTGCACCACTTTGCCCTCGCACACCACCTCGCCCGTCCTTGGCGTGATCGGCCGCGTCAAATTCACTTTGAACTCGGCCGTCGCATAGGCCTCGCCCACCTGCGAAATGGTGCCAAGGCCGAGCGGCGAAACGTTTTCGGGATCAGGTTCAACTTCGCTCATCTGGTGGTTTCCCCGTGGCGGTTTCCCCGGCGCTTGCCTTGCCGGATTCATGGCCGGGTGAATGATGCCTGCGCAAGGCGGCGAGAAACCCGGCGCGGGCGCCGGGAGGCTCGATGCCGCGCGGTTCGTAGACATGGCGGGTCAAAAAGAAGCCGGTCAGCCGGAAGGCGTCCTCGATCGCCGCCGGATCGGCGCGCAGCCCGGAGCCGCGCTGCAGGAAGGCAGGCAGCGCCAGCAGCTTGTCGCGCCACGGCGCGCCCGCCGCCCGCGACACGGCGCGGCCGGATTTCGGCGAGACATAGGCAAGGTCCTGCCTGGTGCCGGTCGCCGCACACTGGCTGAGATCGAGGCCGAAACCGAGTTCGTCGAGTACCAGCAGCTCGAAGCGGGCCACCAGCTCGCCGGCGGCATCGGCATCGTCGAGATGAGCGATCATCACCGCAAGCGTCTCGTAAAGGCCGCCATGGGCGTCACGCTCAGGCAGAAGACGCAAATGCGCGGCCATCGTCTGCAGGCCGTAGACGGCAACGGCGCTGTCCATCAGCCGGGCGGCGTTCATCTCGATAGCCTCGACTTGGAAGGTGCCGAGATGCTCGTCGAGCCGCGCCCGCCACAACAGGTCGACGCGATTGCCGGGCTGCAAGACAGGCTGCTGTTTGCGCGAACGGCCGCCGCGCACGAGACCGAGATGGCGGCCATGCGCGCACGTCATCACCTCGAGAATGGCGCTGGTTTCGCCATGCTTGCGGGTGCCGAGAATGATTCCCTCGTCGCGCCATTCCATGACGAGAGCTTGTCACCGGTTGGATGGCGAAATCAAGATGTGCGACGTATCCGCCGCCAAACCAAAACGGCCCGTAGCGTATCGCTATGGGCCGTTTTTTGCGAGATCGTCGTTTGATCAGAACGAGCGCTGGAAGCGGAAGATGCCGCCGATTGTGTCGGCATCGTCGGCATCGAAATTGTCGTAATAATCGACTTCGGCGGTGATCGTGTAACCAGGAACGATGGTGTAGGCGACGTTGGCCGCAACGGCGAAGTCTTGGTCGTCGGTATAGGAGACCTGGGCGTTCAAAGACGTCTTCTTGTTGACGGCATAGCTGCCGCCGCCCCAGACGGCAAAGTTGCCAGTCCACGGCTTGTAGAAGTTCTTCGCGACGTTGTCGTCGCTGCCGTAGCCCGCCATCACGAACAGGGTCAGGTCAGTAATCGGCTTGACGTCGAGGCGAGCTTTGCCGGCCCATTCTTCCGACGTGCTGTTATAGGCGCCGACCGCAGTGATCGCACCCCAGTCGCCCTTGTATTTCACGCCGCCGACGACAAACGGAACGTAGCTGTCGATCGACTGGTCAGCGCCGGAGCCCGTTTCGACCGAGGCGACTGCCGTAAAGCCATTACCGCCATCGAAATAGTAACTGATCAGGTTGGTGTCCTTGGTGCCGTAAGGAATGATAGTGTCCTGGACGACGTTGCCGGCGTAACCGATGAACGAATCATAGACAGTTTCATCCTTACCGACGCGGAAACCTCCAAGCTGGATCCAGGCGAAGTTCAGGGTAACCGCCTTGTTGTCCTGCACGCTGAAATCAACACCGCTCACGGTGTGTTTGGTGTTGCCGAAGTTGAAACGGGTCTCGGTATAGGTCTTCAACGTGCCGAGCTCGGTCTCCTGGCCGGTCCACGTCTTCAGATTGAAGCGGGCATTCTTGTTCCAGGTCTGCTGCTCGTCACCGTCCATAAGGTCATGTGTCGTCGCGCCATCGAAAACGCGGCCGGCGTCGCCGAAGCTGGCGTCATAGCGGACATAGCCGCCGATGCGCAGGCAGATTTCGGTGCCGGGGACGTAGTAGTAGCCAGCGCCGTAGACGTCGCAGATCTTGACGTATTCGGCGGGTTCCGGCTCGGCGACCACAACAGCGTCGGCGGCGCGCGCACCGGAGACCGCGACGAATGCCGCGGCTGAGCCGAGAAGAAGGCTCTTGATATTCATTTTCTGACCTCTCCAGTCAAAGTTAAAAATGGCTTTGGATTCATGGGTTGAACGGCTGAACGCCTCACCCACGTCGAAAAAGGCGCGCACCGCACCCCCTCTTCAGGCGGCGAACATACTCTTCCGCATTCCAGTCTCAATGATGATTCCAAAAATAATCAATGTTTGCATAACAGAATAAATCCATGTTGCACAAATATCACTTCATATTTTCTTCACATTTACCGCCGGAACAAACGAGACACTGTCACAATTGTACAAAAATATACTTATGCCATTAGCCGGCAAACCTATCGGAATCCGACATACATTCCTTCTACATGTTATTTTTTTGGAATAGACTTCTAGAGTTGGCAGCGAGATCAAGCCGACTTCGCCATCGCTGCGTTCTGTGCGGCAAGAACGACTTCCGCCACCAGATCCCGTTTGAGCATTTCAATGGGAATACGTCCGGCGAGGCCGGGCGCGGGGCCGATCAGCCACGACCAGGCATGCCGTGGATCGGGCATCGCGGATAACACTTCCTTGATACCCGGCGCCGGCCTGCCGTCGATGAACTGGGCCAGGGGAAATACATGTTTGCGGCCACCGGAGCGCAACGCAACGACCGTGCCGCTCCGCTGCCAGCGATGCAGGGTCGAGCGCGATATGCCGAGATTTTGCTGCAGGAACGTCGACCCGGCGACCCGACCGGCCCAGTCCTCGACCCGCATCGAGTCGAGGTCGCCCGTTCCGGCCAGGCGTTGGATGTCTGCCCCTTGGCCTTCGTGCGGCGTCGACAGATGCGTCCGGGCACGGCGTTCCGCAGCTTCGGCTGCCAATATCCGCACGAAACGCGACGCCATGCCGGGTAATCTTTCCTGCATGGTGTCGATCGCACTGATGTCGGTCGGCGCAAGCAAAGCGACGGCGGCGGCAACGGCGCCGGCGACCCTGCCCGCTGCAACGACCGCATCGGTGTTCGTCACCTTGCCTTGCCGCGCCAGCACGCGCTCGATCTCAACAGCGACGGCGTTTGCAAACTCGATCTGACGGATGGGGTCGATGCGATTCCAAGTCCCGGTCATGTCCTGATCTGGCTGTTTGCCTGCCGGTTCCGGTTTGCTCGGAAGCGGGTCTTTCACACAGCCTATAGGCAGGGTGTATGACGGAGAGACGACAAACGGGAACCACGCACGGTCGCAGTATCGGCAGGAGTTCCATTCGGTCTACTGGCCGATTTTGCATGAAATATCGGAAATTTCTTTGAACCCGCTCAGGATTTCCCGTCGCGCCGGTACCAATAAGGAACGGGTCGACCGACGTGGTCGACGCATAGCCTCCCGGAATGATTCGGCGGCTGTTCAAGATGCAAGTCGACCGATCGGGCACCCCGGCGACCTCTCGGCCTGGAGCAACATTCCAGCTGTCATTGAGATACTGCCGATCATCGCGCTTTATGCGGTCTTCAGCGGCCCGCTTGGCGAAGAGCCGGGATGGCGCGGCTTTGCGACACCGCGCCTGCTAGCCAAGCATTCGGCGCTGGCCGGAAGCCTGATCCTCGGCGCGATCTGGGCGATCTGGCATTTTCCGCTCGGCCTGGTCGGCGATCTCAGCGTCTATAGCACAGTCAACGTTGTGCTGGCGGCAGTGGTATTTACCTGGCTCTATCAGAACACCGGTAGCGTGCTTCTCGCCATTCTGATGCATGTCACCCATCAGAACAGCGTACGCTTCCTGGGCGTTCATCGACGCCGACCATGTGCAGCAGCAATGGATCGGTGTTGCGATCTGGGCGGTGGCTGCGGTCGCCATCGTTGCCGTCTACGGCATCGAGAGCTTCGCCCGCGGGTCGGCAACGCAGCTTGCTGGCGCTGTTTAATCACGGCGCCTCTCACGCAGAACATCTTGCCGACGGCGTGTCGCTGGCACTTGGGCAATCCTGAGGCGGCCAACAGGCCGCTCTGCGGATCGCCCAAACAGGCTCAGTGCGGAAATTCGAGCCCCATTTCACGGTAGCGCTCGGGATCGTCGCCCCAGTTCTCGCGCACCTTGACGAACAGGAAGAGGTGCACCTTCTGCTCGAGTATGCCTGCGATTTCCATGCGCGCGGCCTGGCCGATGGCGCGGATCGTCTCGCCCTTATGGCCGAGCACGATCTTCTTCTGGCTGTCACGCTCGACATAGATTGTCTGGTCGATGCGCACCGAGCCGTCCTTCTTCTCTTCCCATTTCTCGGTCTCGATGTGGGAGGAATAAGGCAGTTCCTGATGCAGCCTGAGATAGAGCTTTTCGCGGGTGATCTCGGCCGCGAGCTGGCGCATCGGCAGGTCAGAGATCTGGTCCTCCGGATAGTACCAGGGGCCGGCCGGCAAGGTCTCGGCGAGATAGTCGAGCAGGTCCTTGCAGCCGGACCCGGTCAGCGCCGAAACCATGAAGGTGCGCTTGAACGGCACCCTTTCGTTGGCTGCCGCCGACAATGCCAGCAACGTCTCGTGCTTGACCCGATCGACCTTGTTGAGGATCAACACCATCGGCTGCCGGACATCCTTCAGCCGCTCGAGGATGGCGTCGGCATCGCCCCGGATGCCGCGCTCGGCATCGATCAAGAGCAGCACGATATCGGCGTCCTTGGCACCGCCCCACGCTGTGGTCACCATCGCGGTGTCCAGCCGGCGCCTCGGCTTGAATATGCCCGGCGTGTCGACGAAGACGATCTGCGCGTTGTTGTGGGTGGCAATGCCGCGCACGATAGCGCGCGTGGTCTGCACCTTGTGCGTCACGATCGACACCTTGGCGCCGACCAATTGGTTGACCAGCGTCGATTTCCCCGCATTGGGCGCGCCGATCAGCGCGACGAAGCCGGAGCGGGTAGCGGGAGCTTCTGTTGCCGGAGCTTCGGTGGCGGTCATGCGGCACTCCCTTGATCGAGCCAGACGCCCTCCCGCTGCAGAAGTGCCGCGGCTGCAGTCTGCTCTGCCTCGCGCTTGGAGCGCCCGCTGCCGGTCGCCGGCGGATAGGCGCCGACCTTGACACTGACGGTGAACAGCGGATCGTGGTCCGGTCCCTCGCGGCTGTCGATTATGTAAACCGGCACTGCGCCTGCCGCCTGATGCGCCCATTCCTGGAGTTCGGTTTTCGCATCGCGACGGGCGGCGTCAATGGCTTGCGAGCGCGGCTGCCAGTATTTGTGGATGAAGGCACGGGCCGCTTCCAACCCTCCGTCGAGATAGAGCACGGCGATCAGCGATTCCAATGCATCGGCGCGCAGATTGACGCGCTTGCGCCCGTCGAGGCCGCGTACGTCCGAACCGGCGCGAATAAGTTCCGGCAGGCCGATCTCCTCGGCAATTTCCGCCAGGGCTTCAGCGTTGACCAGAGCGTTCAATCTCAGCGACAGCTCACCCTCGGCGGCGTCGGGAAATGCCGCCAGCAGCATATCGGCAACGACAAGGCCGAGAACGCGGTCGCCCAGGAATTCGAAACGTTCGTAGTCGATGCCGGCGTGACTGCCGCGAGCGCTGGCATGGGTCAGCGCCCGCTGCAGGCGCTGATGGTCGCCAAAACTGTGGCCGGTGCGCTCCCTGAGCGCCTCGGCGAGCGCATCGGCGGTCAGCCGTTTCGTCGCCGCCATGGCTCTAATTGACGAAATGGAACAGGCGCGAGGCGCGCATCAGTGACGGCCATTTCCAGATTTCGAGCGGGCTGGCGCTGCCGCCGATCGAGAAGAAAATGAGGTTGGCGCGGCCGACCAAATTCTCGTCCGGCACGAAGCCGACGGTGAAGCGGCTGTCCGACGAGTTGTCGCGATTGTCGCCCATCATGAAATAGTGACCGGGCGGCACCTTGAACTCTTTGGTATTGTCGCCGATCGAAGCCTGCGTCAGGTCGAGCGTGTCGTAGCTGACGCCGTTCGGCAGCGTCTCGCGATAGACATCGACCGGCCGGATCTCCTCGGTGATGTCGCGGTTGTCGATCTGCCCGACCTTGACGCGCGGCACGCCCACGTCGTTGATGAAGAGCTGGCCATCCTTGACCTGGATCTTGTCGCCCGGCAGGCCGACGACGCGCTTGATATAATCGACAGAAGGATCCGGCGGAAACTTGAACACCACCACGTCGCCGCGCTTCGGCTCTGAGCCCCAGATGCGGCCCGAAAAGATGTTCGGCCCGAACGGCAGTGAATAGCGGGAGAAGCCGTAGGACCACTTGGTGACGAAGAGATAGTCGCCTTCGAGCAAAGTCGGCCGCATCGACCCGGACGGGATCGAGAACGGCTGGAACAGGAGCGTGCGGATGACCAGCGCAAGCAGCAGGGCCTGGACTATGACGCTGACGGTTTCGCCAAGTCCGCCGGATTTCTTCTGGGTTTTTTCAGCCACGCTCATGTCGTCCTCGATTGTGCGTTGGATGGTATAGAGTCTCGGCGCGCGCTGGGCAACGTCATGCCGGTGGTCAGATGCAATCAATGTGGCGCTTCTTCGACCGGCAACGCTTCAATGATCACAAAGGCTTGAGCGAGCGGAAAATCATCGGTGATGGTGAGGTGGATCACCGCGCGGTGCCCTTCAGGCAGAATTTCGTCCAGCCGCGCTGCCGCCCCATTGGTCAGCGCCATGGTCGGCTTGCCGCTGGCCAGGTTGACGACCCCCATGTCGCGCCAGAACACACCCTGCGCCAGACCGGTACCCAATGCCTTGGCGCAGGCTTCCTTGGCAGCGAAACGCTTGGCGTAGGAGGCCGCACGCGCCGCGCGGTTTTCGGAGCGCGCCTGTTCGATCTCGGTGTAGATGCGCTGGATGAAGCGCTGGCCATGGCGTTCCAGCGACTTCTCGATGCGTCTGATGTCGATGAGGTCGCTGCCGATACCGATAATCATTCGGCAGGAACTTCCGGCCCGGTTTTTCCAGCCTTTGCCGCTCTTTCGGCCAGCCGCTTGCGGCGCTGCTCGTGGAAAGTGACCATGCCCCAGCGGGTGATGCCGTAAAACAGCAGGCCGAAAACCAGGCCGAGCGGTATTGCGCCGATCGTCATCGGCTTCAGCACCGGTCCCCACAATTGCGCAAAGGAAAGATTATGCAGCATGTCGCCGAGATGCGCGGGCGGGCCATGCGCCGGCAGGTGTTCATGCAGGATCAGCTTGCCGACCTCCCAGGAGGCGGCCCATAGCAGCGGAAAGGTCAGGGGGTTGCCGAAGACCGTGCCGAGTGCTGCCGCGACAAGATTGCCGGCGATCAGCCAGCACAGGATGGCAGCAATGATGAAGTGAAAGCCAAGCGGGAAAAACGACGCGAATACGCCCGCCGCAACACCGGCGGCCACGGCATGCGGCGTGGCCCTAAGCCGCAGGATGCGCTTGGAAAAATACCGCAGCGAGCGCGAGAACGAGCGGCGCGGCCACAAATAAGTACGCACCCGCTCGAAAAAACCATCAGGCTTGCGCCGTCGAAAAAGCACTCTGTTCCTGTTCCTAGTTCCGTCAATAGCTTCACGCCGGCTTCTCCAGCCGGGCGCGACAGCCCTATGCTGCGCTCTGCGGTCGCCGAAAAGCAACTACGACTTTGATATAGCGATGCGCTGGCCGAAGAACAACGAGGCCGAGGCATCCGCTCGGTGGCCGGTCGCGCCAGCCTTGGGTATCGCCGTTCTGAACAGGGTTATGATCGCGGCGAATTTAAGGAGCGTCGCTTAGGATCGATATTCGCTGACCTCGACGAGGTTGCCGTCCGGGTCACGAAAATAGACCGACATTATCGCGCCACGAGCGCCGGCACGCTCGACCGGGCCGACCTCTATCACCACACCATTGGCGGCGAGGTTGGCACATATCTCGGCGAGCGGCCGGGCAGCAATCAAGCAGAAATCTCCGGAGCCCGGCGTCGGCGCCTTGGCCTTCGGCTCGAAGGTACGCCCGACCTCATGCACATTGATCTTTTGCGTTCCAAACAGCAGCGCCGTTGGTCGATCCGGCTCGTCGAGGCGCTCGAAGCCAAGCACGCGCTGATAGAAGGCGCAGGTATCGTCCACCGAACGAACTGTCAGCACGAAATGATCGATGCCGGCAATCACGGCAGCGTCTCAGTCATATATTGCGGCTGCCCGGCTTGATCGCCGGTATGGCGGCGAGCTCGGGCGGCAGCATGTCGGCTGGATAGGCCGGAACTTCATATTCGGCGAGCGCGATCAGCGGCACGCCGACATCGGTCTTGCCGGCCGAGCGGTCGATGATGCATGCGGCGGCAACGACTTCGGCGCCAAGGCCGCGCAGGCAGTCGATGGTCTCGCGGATCGACAGGCCGGTGGTGACGATGTCCTCGACAATGACGACGCGCGATCCCTTGGCGATCTCGAAGCGGCGCAGCCTGAATTCGCCCCCTTCCCGCTCGACCCAGATCGCCGGCGCACCAAGATGGCGCGAGGTCTCATAGGCCGGGATCAGCCCGCCGATCGCCGGGCCGACGACGTAGTCGATCCTGCCGGGCACGCCAGTGCGGATCTTTTCGGCGAGCGCCTTGCACAAGCGCTCGGTCTTGTCGGCATGCATGAAAACGCGCGCCTTCTGCAGGAAGACCGGGCTGCGCAGGCCCGACGTCAGGATGAAATGCCCTTCGAGAACGGCGCCGGCCTCGCGGAAAATGCCCAGCACTTCATCGGTGTTCATCGTTCACTCCATGTCCATGGTGAATGGTGAATGGTAGTAGGGTAGTGAGAGCACCCTCTTTCACTATTCACTATTCACTATTCACTATTCACCCATTCACGCGCCTTGCATCGCTGACGCTCGAATTGTCCTTTAGCTGCGACAGCAGCCGGTTCAAGTGCTTGAGGTCCCACACTTCAAGATCGATCAGCATTTCGGTGAAATCGGGCGCGGTGCGCACCATCGACAGAGTGTGGATGTTGGCGTCGTTGGATGCGACGACCTGTGCAATGTCGGCCAGCGAACCCGGCGCGTTGATGGCGGTGACCGAGACGCGCGCCGGGAACCGCTCCTTGGTGCGCTCGTCAATATCCCAGCGCACGTCGATCCAGCGCTCGGGCTGGTCGTCAAAGGCCTGCAGCGCCGGCGACTGGATCGGATAGATGGTGATACCGGTTCCCGGCTGCACGATGCCGACGATGCGATCGCCTGGCACTGCCCCCTCCGGCGCGAAGCGCACCGGCAGATCGCCGCGCACGCCGCGGATCGGCACCGCATCGTCTCGCGGCTGGTTCTTGTCCTTGCGTGCGGCGCGGCCCGGAATCTGGAACAGCATGCCGGCGGCGTTGCGGATCTTCGACCAGCCCTCCTCGCGCTGCTTGGGCGCGACCAGCGTGACACGCTCGTCCTTGTAGTCGGGAAACACCGCCTTCATGACATCGGTGGAGGCAAGTTCGCCTCGGCCGACCGCGGCCAGTACATCCTCGATGTCCTTGCGCGCCAGCCGGTGCAGCACCGGCTTCAGGCTTTCTTTGGTGAAGGTCTTGCCAGAGCGTTCGAAGGCGCGCTCCAGAATGCGGATACCGAGACCCGAATATTGCTTGCGAATGGCGTTCTTGGTGGCGCGGCGGATGGCCGAGCGTGCCTTGCCGGTAACGACCACCGATTCCCACGCCGCCGGCGGGACCTGCGCCTTCGAGCGGATGATCTCGACCTCGTCGCCGTTCTTCAGCTCCGTCATCAGCGGCATGATGCGGCCATTGACCTTGGCGCCGACGCAAGTGTCGCCGACGTCGGTGTGGACGGCATAGGCAAAGTCGATCGGCGTGGCGCCGCGCGGCAGCGCGATCAGCATGCCCTTCGGCGTGAAGCAGAATACCTGGTCCTGAAACAGTTCCAGCTTGGTGTTTTCGAGGAAGTCCTCGGGATTGTCGCCTTCGGCAAGCTGCTCGATGGTGCGCCGCAGCCAGGCATAGGCATTGGTTTCCTTCGAGATCGCATGGGCGGCACCATTCATCTTGCCACCGGTATCCTTATAGATCGAATGAGCCGCGACGCCGTATTCGGCGATCTTGTTCATTTGATAGGTGCGGATCTGCAATTCGACGCGCTGGCGCGACGGGCCGACGATGGTGGTGTGGATCGAGCGGTAGTCGTTCTGCTTCGGCGTCGAGATGTAATCCTTGAAGCGGCCGGGCACCATCGACCAGGTGGTGTGGATGGCGCCGAGCGCGCGGTAACAGTCCTCGACCGTCTCGACAACGACGCGGAAGCCGAAAATGTCGGACAGCTGCTCGAACGACAGCGCCTTGGCCTCCATCTTGCGGAATACCGACCACGGCTTCTTCTGCCGGCTCTTGACCTCGGCCTTGATCGAATATTTGTCGAACAGCGTGGAGAGCGCCTTCTCGATCTCCGACAGCACGCCCTTGTTGCGCTCGAAGATTTCGGCCAGCCGTGCGGTGACGGCGCGGTAGGCTTCCGGATTGATGAAGCGGAAGGCAATCTCCTCCAGCTCCTCGCGCATGCCTTGCATGCCCATGCGACCAGCCAGCGGCGCGTAGATGTCCATCGTCTCTTCGGCGATGCGCAGGCGCTTGGCTTCCGGCACATGGTCGAGCGTGCGCATATTGTGCAGGCGGTCGGCGAGCTTGACCAGAAGCACGCGCACGTCTTCCGAGATCGCCAGCAACAGCTTGCGCAGGTTCTCCGCCTGCTCGGCCTTCTTCGAGACGAGGTCGAGCTTCTTCAGCTTGGTCAGGCCCTCGACCAGCTTGCCCATTTCCGGGCCGAACAATTCGTCGATCTCGGCCCTGGTCGCCGTGGTGTCCTCGATCGTGTCGTGCAGCAAGGCAACGGCGATCGTCGCCTCGTCCATGTGCATTTCGGTGAGGATGGCGGCGACTTCGAGCGGATGCGAGAAATACGGGTCGCCGGAGGCGCGTTTCTGGTGGCCATGCTTCTGCATGGCGTAAACATAGGCCTTGTTGAGCAGCGCCTCGTTGACGTCAGGCTTGTAGCGCTGCACGCGCTCGACAAGCTCATACTGACGCATCATGGCCGGGATCTCGCAATGCTGAAATGAATCATGCGCCGCACTGGCGTACGGCGCATGTCATAGATAGCCACGAAACTGCCGACGCGAAAGTGTCGGCAGTTGTCGCTAAGATCAATAATCGTCGCTTTTTTCCGGCGGCACCAGGCCTTCGATGCCGGCCAACAGGTCTTCTTCGGTCATGCGATCGAAGGTGACGTTGTCCTCGGCGTCGTCGGCATCGGTGGCTGCAACGGCGCTGCCGGTCTGGTCGGCAATCGCCTCGCCATCGGCTTCCGGCTCATCGACCTCGACATGCTTCTGCAGCGAATGGATGAGATCTTCCTTGAGGTCGTCCGGCGACAGCGTCTCTTCGGCGATTTCGCGGAGCGCAACGACCGGGTTCTTGTCGTTGTCGCGCGGTACGGTGATCTGCGCGCCCTGGCTGATCTGACGGGCGCGGTGGCCGGCCAAGAGCACCAGCTCGAAGCGGTTGTCGACCTTGTCGATGCAATCTTCAACGGTTACGCGGGCCATGAGTTGCCCCTTTCATGCCTGGATTTGATGGAAAACAGGCGCGGTCCATAACCTGAACGCTGCCAAAATACAAGCTTTTATGGCGGTGCGCAGCTCTGACGCGGGCCGCCTGCGACGACACAGCGCCGATCACAATTGCTTGCGGTGCGGCATGGTGCCTTGGATTGCCGTAAAACTGGCGTTATCTCGAACGATGAAGGCCAACAGGTCTATTATCAGACCGGCCGATAGTCGCCACGCATTTAGACGACCGCTTATTTCGAAAAAGGACATTTTCCATGTTCGATCCTCGTGAAAAAATCGCTCTCTTTATCGACGGTGCCAATCTCTACGCCACCTCGCGCGCGCTGGGCTTTGACATCGATTACCGCAAACTTCTGGCGAGCTTCCAGAAACGCGGCTATCTGCTGCGCGCTTATTACTACACCGCGCTGGTCGAGGATCAGGAATACTCCTCGATACGGCCGCTGATCGACTGGCTCGACTATAACGGCTTCAAGGTGGTGACCAAACCGGCCAAGGAATTCACCGACTCGACCGGCCGGCGCAAGATTAAGGGCAATATGGATATCGAGCTGACCGTCGATGCGCTCGAGCTTGCCGATGTCGTCGACCATTATGTCATCTTTTCGGGCGACGGCGATTTCCGCACGCTGGTCGAGGCGCTGCAGCGGCGCGGGCGCAAGGTGTCGATCGTCTCGACCATGGCTTCGCAGCCGCCGATGATCTCCGACGATCTGCGCCGCCAGGCCGACCATTTCATCGACTTGATGACGCTTAAGAATGAAGTCGGCCGCGATCCGTCGGAGCGGCCGGTGCGCCGGCCCGAACCGGCCGAAGTCGACGAGGAAGACTATTGACGGTCGTTGCCTTGACCGCGCCCCTGGTCGTCTCCCCCGAACCCGATCGCGATTGCCCGCTCTGCCCGCGGTTGCACGACTTCATCGCCGAGTGGCGACGGCGCGAGCCGTCCTGGTTCAACGCGCCGGTGCCGACCTTTTTGCCGCCGGAAGGCGAGGATGCAGTGCGTCTGCTGATCGTCGGGCTGGCGCCTGGACTGCGCGGGGCGAACCGGACGGGGCGCCCCTTCACCGGCGATTTTGCCGGCGACCTGCTCTACAACACGCTGATCGCGCACGGCTTTGCGCGCGGCGAATTCAAAGCGCGACCGGATGACGGGCTGGAGCTTGTCGGTACGGCGATCACCAATGCGGTGCGCTGCGTGCCGCCGGAGAACAAGCCGGTTGGCGCCGAGATAGCGACCTGCCGGACGTTCCTGGTGCCGACGATCGCGCGATTTCCAAATCTGCGCTCTGTGCTGGCACTTGGCTCGATCGCGCACCAGTCGACCGTGCGGGCGCTCGGCCAACGCGTTGCCGCCTATCCGTTCCGGCATGGTGGGCAGCGGCAGGCCAATGGCATCACGCTGTTTTCCAGCTATCATTGCTCGCGCTACAACACCAATACCGGCGTGTTGACGGAAGCGATGTTCGTCAACGTCTTCAGTCAGATAGAAGCTTTTCTGAAGACATAGAGTCGGACGACGCCCGCCAGGGCACGAGCCCTAGATTCGGGCGATCGCGAACAACCAGGCCAGGAGATCCAGCAACCACAGAAATAGTGCAAGCTGCAGTGCGACGCGCAGGCGTTGGATGATCCGCCAATTGCTGGCCATGTCGGATTTGATGCGCAGCGCAAGCACTCGGTGCATCCCGTCCAGGGTTGCGGGAGGGTGCTGATCGACGAAGTCCTGGAGCAGCTTCTCTGGATCGAAACGGAACGTATAGTTATAATACGGCCACACCATAATCGCGACCAGCAGCCCGATAAGAAAAAGCAATGTCAGCGCCAGCCAGTCCCAAGGCCCCACGCCATCCAGGAGCGCCCTGCCTCCGAGGAGAGAACTCGCGAACGCGGTTGCGAAGATCAGATTGCCGGCGCGCGTATTGAGACTTTCAACCACGCCCTGCTGGTGCTGGAGGCCACGCACCGCCTCCGCATAGACAAATGCCAGGCGGGGGTCGCCGCCGTCCGTCGCAGCAGGCGGGGCGTTGCTGTCATTGGTTGATGAAGGGCGCTCCGGCATCAAATGTACTTAGCACGGCGCCGCCTGCGATATGAATAGCCACATGGGGAACGCTTCGTCGCTTTGTCTTCGTGCCATCGAGGGTGTTTCGGTGGACGGGAATAGCATCAATCCGACGCTGTCGCTTCAGGCGCTGCGGCAAACAATGCGGCCAGCGTCGCAGGTCCGCCCTGGAGAACATTCAGGTCGACGTCGCCGCTGATGCCGTCGACGCGGCCCCGGTTGTGATACTGCCAGTAGATCCAGTTGTCATGGCCCGGCCGCAGCGCCAGCGAACGCAGCCAGCGCGGGCGGCTGGCTAGCTGCCCCGCATAGGCTTGCGCCGCCTCGTCGGTCACATAGAGGATCGCCGTCTTGCCGAACGCCGCCTCGACCGGGCCGAGGAAGGCGGAGAGTTCGGCGCTCAGCTGTTCGGGAGTTGGCCGCTGCGGGCAATTGCCGCCGAACTCGATGTCTACCACCGGCGGCAGCAAAGGCTGATCGTGCGGCACCACCGAGATGAAGTTGCGTGCCTGATCCGCACCCGGTCTGCAGAAGGTGAAGAAATGATAGGCACCGACGGCAAGAGCGGCGGCGCGGGCCGCGCGCAAATTGGCGGCGAAGGCATCGTCGACATGATCGCCGCCTTCCGTCGCCTTGATCACGGCGAAGGCGACATCGTCGGCGGCAACACGCCGCCAGTCGATCTGCCGCTGATGATGGGAGACGTCGATGCCCCTGACCGGATATTTGCCGCGGTCCGGAGAAAACGTCTGGAAGTAGGTATAGCCGCCGGCCAGAACGAGGCCCGCCACGAGCAGACCGGCCGCGCCCCATAAGACGATCCGGTTTTTCAAACGAGACCTATCCCTTTTGGTCCGCCCTGCCCGCCGCTACGGCTCCGGGCGTTCGTCGCTCGAAAAGCCAAATCGCTGGCTTTTCCTCCGCTTCGCGGACCGCTCCTCACCCTCTCTCCTTCAGCAGCCGGCCCTTCTCGCGCGACCAGTCGCGCTGCTTTTCGGTCTCGCGCTTGTCGTGCAGCTTCTTGCCGCGGCCAACGGCGAGCAGCAGCTTGGCACGGCCTTGGTCATTGAAGTAGATCTTCAGCGGCACCAGCGTCATGCCTTCGCGGTCGACGCTTTGCGCCAGCTTGGCCATCTCGCGCTTGTTGAGCAGCAGTTTGCGGCGGCGGCGCGGCTCATGGTTGAAGCGGTTGGCCTGCAGATACTCCGGCAAATAGGAGTTGATCAGCCAGATCTCGCCGCCCTCGACCGAGGCGTAGCTGTCCTGGATATTGGCCTGGCCCTGGCGCAGCGATTTCACTTCCGTACCGGTCAGCACCAGGCCGGCCTCGATCGTGTCGAGCACCTCATAGGAAAACCGCGCCTTGCGGTTTTCCGCAACGGTCTTGTTGTTGGGATCGGCTTTTCTGACTTGATTCATGATGCGGAGAGGTGGCGCCTCATCCTTAGTTTATCAAGCCGGCGTGCTTCATCGCCGCGTCGATCTTCTCGGCGGTCGACGGCTCGACCGTCATTAGCGGCGAGCGCAGCAGATTCTCGACCTTGCCCAGTTTCGACAGCGCATATTTCGCGCCGGAAACGCCGGGCTCCATGAAAATCGCCTTGTGCAGCGGCAACAGACGGTCCTGCAGGTCGAGCGCCTTGGCGCTGTCGCCGGAAAGCGTTGCCTCCTGGAATTCAGCGCAAAGCCTGGGTGCGACATTTGCCGTCACCGAAATACAGCCGACGCCGCCATGCGCGTTGAAGCCGAGCGCCGAGGCGTCTTCGCCGGAGAGCTGGATGAAATCCTTGCCGCAGGTGGCGCGCTGCTCCGAAACCCGCTCGACCTTGCCGGTGGCATCCTTGACGCCGACGATGTTCTTGAAGTCGTGCACCAATTGCCCCATTGTCTCCGGGCTCATGTCGACCACCGAGCGCGGTGGAATGTTGTAGATGATGATCGGCAGGCTGGTCGCCTTGGCGACGGCGGCGAAATGCGCATAGAGGCCGCGCTGCGTCGGTCTGTTGTAATAAGGCGTGACGACAAGGGCCGCGTCGGCGCCCGCCTTCTCGGCATACTGGACCAGGCCGACCGCCTCGTCGGTGTTGTTGGAGCCGGCGCCGGCGACGACCGGAACCCGGCCCTTGGCGACCTCGATGCAAACCTTGACGACTTGGCGGTGCTCGTCATGCGACAGCGTCGGCGACTCGCCGGTGGTGCCGACCGGGACCACGCCCGTCGTGCCTTCGGCGATCTGCCAGGCGATGAACGCGCGAAAGGCTTTCTCGTCGAAACGGCCGCTCTTTTCGAACGGTGTGACGAGCGCGGTCAGCGAGCCTCTTAGCATGTCGTCCAACTCCTTGGGACTAGCGCATGACCCCGAAAATCGCAGTCGATTTCGGAAAGGATCATGCGCCAAATTTAAATTGCTACAGCGTCCCTTGCGCGTCTGAGAAGACGCGCGGCGCTGTAGGTGTTTGTCGTGCGCGCCTTCTAGCCGAAAGCGAAGCGGCGCACCATAGTCTCGACATTGTTGCGCGGCAAGCATTGCGCCAGCAATTGCAATTCGAACGACCTCGATAAGGTTTTCTTTACGGGCCCTTCATCACATACGAATAGACTGCAGTTCATCTGTGCCCGTGGTAGCATCGAAGAATAGGAAATGACCAAATCCATGCCGACCAGGCGGCTTCATCTTTTCGCGCTTCTCGGCGCGATCGTTGTGCTGATCCCCGGCGCGGCGATCGGCGGCAGCGTCGATGGGCAGGTCACGTCGGCGATCCCGATGACGGAGCCGCAGAACGATGCACTGCAGCAGTCCCCTTCGCCATCCGCCAGCGTCGCGGCGCTGAAGAGCGGTCTCGATGCGCTGGCGGCAAACGACATTCAGCGCGCGCGCCAAGTGCGCGAAACGCTGCCGGCCAAATCGCTCGATCGGCACATCCTTGCCTGGGCGATTGCGCTCTATGGCGGCGACCAGGTGCCGAGCGGCGAAATCGCCGATGCCGCGAAGATGCTGCCGAACTGGCCGGGCACGATGGCCTTGCGCAAGAACAGCGAGCGCGCGCTCTATCGCGAGAACCCCGCGCCACAGGTCGTGGTGCGGGCGTTCGACGGCAGCCAGCCGCTGACCTTCGAGGGCGTGGTGATCCTTGCCCGCTCCTATGTAGCGCTGGGCGATACGAAGGCGGCGCGCTCGGTGCTGTCGCCATTCTGGCGCACCGAAAAGCTCGAAGCCACGGACGAGGCGGCGGTCATCCGCGAGTTCGGCGCGCTGATCCCGGCCGCCGACCATCGCTTCCGCATGGAGCGCATGTTTTATGCCGATCGGGTCGCTTCGGCGCTGCGCGTCGCCGGTCTCGCCGGCGCCCAGCAATTGGCCGATGCCTGGGCGGCAGTCACCAAAGGCGACAAGAACGCGGCCAAGCTGCTGAAGGCGGTGCCGGCAGCGCAGCGGGCGGCCGGCTATCTGTTTGCCGAAGCCGAATATCTGCGCAAGCAACAGAAATTTTCCGATGCCGCCGCGCTGGTGCTGAAGGCGCCGGGCGACCGCGACGCTCAGGTCGATCCGGACGCCTGGTGGGTCGAACGCCGGGTGCTGTCGCGCGAGCTGGTCGACCAGGGCGACATGAAGACCGCCTACAGAATAGTCGCCGCGCATGCCGCCGAAAGTCCCGCCAATGCTGCCGAGGCGGAATTCCATGCAGGCTGGTACGCGCTGCGCGGCCTCAACGACCCGAGCACCGCCGCCAAGCATTTTGCGCAAATCGCGGAGCTCGCCCAAGGGCCGATGTCGCTGTCGCGCGCCTATTACTGGCTCGGCCGTGCCGCCGAGGTCGGCGGTCCCGGCAGTGCCAAGGATTATTTCAGCCGCGCCGCCAGCTACGGCACGACCTTTTACGGCCAGCTCGCCGGCGAGCGCGTCGGCCGGCAGACCCTCAACATCGTCTACCCCCAGCCAAGTGCCGCCGACCGCCGGAATTTTGCCACCCGCGAGGCGGTCAGCGCCATCGAGCGGCTGCAGCAGGCAGGCTATGACCGCTATGCCGAAACCCTCTACCGCGACCTTGCCGGGCAGTTGAGCAGCCCCGGCGAACTGGCGCTGCTTGCGATGCTGGCGGAAAGACAAGGCAACCATTTCATGGCGCTGAAGGTCGGCAAGATCGCCGGCGCACGTGGCATCGACGTCGGCGCGCTGTCGCATCCGCTCGGCGTCATTCCCGACACCGCCAACATTTCCGGCTCGGGCAAGGCGCTGGCCTATGCGATTGCCCGCCAGGAAAGCGAGTTCAACATCGGCGCCGTCTCCAGCGCCGGCGCACGCGGGCTGCTGCAACTGATGCCGGGCACGGCCAAGCAATTGGCGAAGAAGGCCGGCATGACATTTTCTCAGGCCCGGCTGACCACCGATGCCGGCTACAATGCGACGCTGGGCGCTGCCTTTCTCGGCGAGCAGCTCGGCCGCTTCGACGGCTCCTACGTGCTGACCTTCGCCGGCTACAATGCCGGCCCCACCCGCGCCGCCCAGTGGGTGGCGAAATACGGCGACCCGCGCGGCAAGGACGTCGACGCCGTCGTCGACTGGATCGAGCGGATTCCCTATACGGAAACAAGAAGTTACGTCCAGCGCGTGATGGAGAACTACGAGGTCTACAAGATGCGCATTTCCGGCAAATACGACATTGTCGGGGATCTGTCGAACGGCCGAGGTTAGCCTTTCCTTCTCCCCTTGTGGGAGAAGGTGGCCGAGCCACGCTCGGTCGGATGAGGGGTGCTCCAGCTTGGCTCCGACAGCGCTCCGTCCAACACCCCCAACCGTCTCGGCGCTAACGCGCCGATCCACCTTCTCCCACAAGGAGGGAAGGAAGAGCCCCCGATTTGACCGCCCCTGCCCTCGCCTGTAGCAGTCGCAAACGATCTGACAGCAGCACGGAATCGAGTGTACATGCCAAACGACGAAGGCTTCTCCCATTTCTTCTACGCCGCGCCGGACGGGCTGTCCCTGCACGCCCGCATCTACGGCGAAGCGAATTCCGGCAGCTGGCCAGTCGTTTGCCTGCCCGGCCTGACCCGCAATTGCCGTGACTTTCACGAGCTGGCGCTTTATCTGTCGACGCAGGCGAAGCGCAGGGTTGTCGCCTTCGATTATCGCGGGCGCGGGCAGTCCGCCTACGATGCCGATATCGGCCATTACAATATCGGCATCGAAGCGGGGGATATTCTCGCCGGGCTGGCTGCACTTGGCGTCGACGAGGCTGCCTTCATCGGCACCTCGCGCGGTGGACTGATCATCCATGTGCTCGGGGCGATGCGGCCGCCCGTGCTGAAGGCCATCGTCTTCAACGACATCGGCCCGGTGATCGAGTCGCAAGGTCTCGCCCATATCCGCTCCTATCTCGACCTCGCGCCAAGGCCGAAGACGTACGAGGAGGTGGTCTGCGGCCTGCGCAGCACCCATGGCGGGGATTTTTCGGCGCTGACCGATGCGGATTGGGAGCGGATGGCGTCAGCCCTCTACCGCGAGACCGAAGAGGGATTTTTGCCCGATTTCGATCCGAGACTGGTCGACACGCTGACGGGGCTCGATCCCAGCCGGCCGCTGCCCGATCTTTGGCCACAGTTCGACGCGCTGGCGGCCATCCCGATGCTCGTCATACGCGGCGCCAACTCGAAGCTGCTGTCCGCCGAAACGCTCGAGCAGATGCGGACGCGCCATACCGATATCGAGACGATCACCGCCGACGGCCAGGGGCATGCACCGTTTTTGGAGTCCGGGATCCTGCCGGGCAGGATCGCTGGTTTTTTCGATCGGGCGGAGCGGCGGGGTGGTGGGAAGTAAAACTCAAGATCAAATAACCACCTTGAAAGCTTTACACGGACCTATTTAGTGGTGACAGATCGTCGAAGTCGGTGCCCACGTTTCTTCCCTTCTCCCTCTGTGGGAGAAGGTGGATTGGCGCGTAGCGCCAAGACGGTTGAGGGGTGTTGGAAGAAATGAGGCGTTGGCGTTCCCTGGAACACCCCTCATCCGACCGAGCTGCACTCGGCCACCTTCTCCCACAAGGGGAGAAGGGAGAGCCGTACGCGAGCCAGATGAGCGACACTACCGGGATTTTGCCCTTTTCACCACGGTTTTCGGAGACTTTTCGCTCTTAGCCGGCTTATTCTTCTGCTCATCCATCGCTGAATGAGAAGACAAAGCGCTTGCACCGCCGATGTCCGAGCCACCGGACCGAGGCGTTTCCAGCACGGTGACGCAGCCGTCGAGATCGTTGGTGGCCAGATGGGCGTAGCGCATGGTCATCGACAGCGTCTGGTGACCGAGCCACATCTGCACGCGCCTGATGTCGATGCCGCCCTGGACGAGACGCGAGGCACAAGTATGGCGCAATATGTGCGGCACGACCTGATCGTCGGCGCCAAGCCCGACCTCGGCCTTGGCATCGTTCCAGATGGCACGAAACTGCGCCTGACTGAGCTTGGTGAACGGACCTTTGGGCCGGCGGCCCTCGGTGGCCGGCAGCTTGATCACCTCTTTTACCCGCTCGGTCATCGGGATGGTGCGGCTGCGGCCGGATTTGGTGATCCAGAAACTGACGCGGTGCTCCTGGATATCGTTCCAGATCAAGCCCAGCGCTTCGCCGAGGCGGCAACCGGTGTCGACGAGAAAGACGGAAAGCCGATAAGCGTCCTCGCTGCGGCTCTTGATGGCGGCGAACAGCCTGGCTTCCTCGTCCCTTTCGAGGAAACGAATCCGTCCCGCCCGCTCCTTCTGGCGGCGGAACTCGGGCAGGCTGTGGATATCTCCCATCTTGTGAGCCTTGCGCAGCAGTTTGCTGAGGGCAGCCATCTTCCGGTTGATGGTTGCGTTGCTGTTGCCGCGCTGGCGCAAGGTGCCGATAAGATTGTCGAGGGTGCTTTGGTCAAAGGCGCTGAAACGCTCCCCTAGGAGGATCTCGTCTATTTCGCCGATGAAGGAGCTGACATTGTATTTGTGCCGCCCGTCATCCCAAAGTATGTCCCGGTATGCTGAAAACAGTTCTCCGACCCTGTGCGACTTTACTTCTCGTATCTTGTTATAACTGTATTTTATCTTGGCAGTTTGAGAAGAAAACATCGAAAAATGATCAGAGGTTCCTCCCTCTTGAATCGCATCGTTCGTCATTATTCGCCACACCCCCGAGTGGATAGGCCTAGACCTACCTGCTTGGCGGTGCCCTTTCAAGAGTTTTAAGCGTTGCGGCCGATTTCATCCACCAGCGGCGGATCCCAACGACATCGTTCCACAACCCTGTTCAGCTGCCGAACCCCCTTTTCCTTCTGTTTGCTACCAGTCGCGAAAACAAAAACAGCCCGGGCGTTAAAGCGCCCGGGCTGGATTTCACTTGCTTTAAGTCCAGCCCTTAGAACGAGCGCTGGAAGCGGAGGAAGCCGCCAACGGCGTTTTTCTTGTCCGCCGGGATGCCGGTCCAGTTGTATTCATAGTTGCCGATGACGCCGAAGTTTTCGACCTTATGGCTGTTATGAGCATAATCCACTTCGGCCGTGATCGTGAAGCCGGGAACGATGTCGTAGGCGATATTGGCCGCGACACCGGCTTCCTTGGCTTCGTCATACGACGCCTGGAGGTTGAACGAGGTCTTCTCGTTGATGGTGTAGGTGCCACCGCCCCATACTGCCCAGTTGCCGCCCCACTGCTTGTAGAAATTGCGCGGAACGTTGTCGTCAGAGCCGTAGCCGGCCATCAAGAACAGCGACAGGTTCTGCATCGGGGTCACGTCGAGGCGAACCTTGGCAGACCATTCTTCCAGGCTGCTGTCATAGGCAGCAACACCGCTGATGGAGCCCCAGCCCTGCGTGTACTTCACGCCGCCGACCACGTAAGGAACATAGCTATCAACCGAGTCGTGACCGAAATTGAAGGCAGTATTGTCGTCGTTAATCCAAAAACCTTCACCGGTTTCCAATGAAGCCACGGCCGAGAAGCCGTTGCCGGCATCGAAGTAGTACTGAACGACATTGGTGTCGAAGCCGCCGTAGGGAACGATCGTATCCTGGATGACGTTGCCGGCGTAACCGGTGAACGTATTGAAGGCTGTTTCGTCCTTACCGACGCGAAGACCACCGAGCTGGATCCAGGCGAAGTTCAGCGAAACGCCCCTGCTACCAAAGTTAGAAAAGTTGTACCCCGCGAAGTCATGATAACCGGTTCCCCAGTTGAACCGGGTCTCGGTGTAGGTCTTCAAGGTGCCCATCTCGGTTTCCTGACCGGTGTAGGTCCTCAGGGTGAAGCGGGCCTGCTTGTAGTAGCCGTCATTTTCGTTGAGCTCGCCGTCCAAAAGATCCTTGCTGTCAGTGTACCTGGCGCCGTCGAACGAGCCAGCCTGGCCCACGGAGATGTCATAGCGGACATAGCCGCCGATGCGCAGGCAGATTTCGGTGCCGGGGATGTAATAGTAGCCAGCGCCGTAGACGTCGCAGATCTTGACGTATTCAGCGGGTTCCGGCTCGGCGACGACGACGGCGTCGGCGGCGCGCGCACCGGAAACTGCGATCAGTGCCGCAGCGGAGCCGAGAAGAAGGCTCTTGATGTTCATTTTCTGACCTCCAGTCAAAAGTTAAAAAACGGGTCTGGGTATTCTTTGCTGAAGGACAGCGTTCCCTGCCCCATCCCCACTACCGAAAAAGATGCGCACCGCGCCGCTCCTTCAGACCCGACATTACCCATGAGACGGCGGCGTTCAACCACGATCGTACCGGCAAAAGGTTTGTGTCGGCGCTATCCCCCAGCGTTGTTGCACAAATGACACGATTTGGCCTCACTCCGAAAGCTCCCGTTAACCAACAGCCCTTCGCAAGCCGTTGCAAACGGCGGATTCCGGCGATGGTCGGCCCAAAATGTGACCATGGCCCGAGTCGCGAACCAGGGAATTACCGTAGAATCGCCACATCGCTGGGCGGCGCTTTGGCGAAGGGTCGATTTTTCAAGGATAATAGCGCCAGCTTGTTGATTGTGCCGGCGCTTTTCTTTATCCACCGGCGCAACGGAGAGGTGGCCGAGTGGTCGAAGGCGCTCCCCTGCTAAGGGAGTAGAGGTCAAAAGCTTCTCGTGGGTTCGAATCCCATCCTCTCCGCCACCCTACGCCCTGCGGGCTTCGGGTGGCAGGCCACCCGAAGCCGCATTTTGGGCGTAGGGTGTCGCCCGAAGCTACGAAGTAGCGTAGGGGGACCATGTGGTACGTCTATTTTCTGCAACTCCGTACCTGCGATGTCTATGTCGGATCGACCAACGATCTTCGACGCCGTTTTGATTCGCACCGATCAGGCTATGTGACTTCGACTAAGGCTTATCTGCCTGTAATCTTGAAGGCCTACATCGGGGTTGAAACCGAGGCCAACGCACGGCAACTCGAGCGATATTTCAAGACCGGTTCGGGCAAGGCCTTTGCGAGTAAACGTTTTTGGCCGACAGAGCGTCGCTGACGGCCTTAGGACCTATCTATTTGAAATATAAATAAAAACTAACCCAACGAGCTGCTTTTCGCCGACCTCCGTCCCGATTCTGACTGGAGGTCAGAAAATGAACATCAAGAGCCTTCTTCTCGGCTCCGCTGCGGCACTGATCGCAGTTTCCGGTGCGCGCGCCGCCGACGCCGTCGTCGTCGCCGAGCCGGAACCCGCTGAATACGTCAAGATCTGCGACGTCTACGGCGCTGGCTACTTCTACATCCCCGGCACCGAAACCTGCCTGCGCATCGGCGGCTATGTTCGCTACGACATCGGCATCGGCGACGTCGGCTCATTCGACGGTGCAAAGACCACCGATCAGCAGGACGGCGACTCGCAGGATACCTACTACAAGCACGCCCGCTTCACGCTGAAGACCTGGACCGGCCAGGAAACCGAGCTCGGTACCTTGAAGACCTACACCGAGACCCGCTTCAACTGGGGTAACCACAACGATTACCTTGATGACAACTTCAATGGCGGTACGAGCGTTTCGCTGAACTTCGCCTGGGTCCAGCTCGGTGGTCTGCGCGTCGGTAAGGACGAATCGGCCTTCGATACCTTTATCGGCTACGCCGGCAACGTCATCCAGGATACGCTGGTCCCCTACGGCGGCTTCGACACCAACGTCGTCCAGTATTACTTCGATGCCGGAAACGGCTTCTCGGCCGTGGCTTCGTTGGAAACCGGTTCGGGCAGTGCCGCTGCGGATCCTGGCATTCTCCAAGACAGCAACAGCGGCAATGATTCCATCGACAGCTATGTCCCGTATGTCGTCGGCGGTATCAAATACACGCAGGGCTGGGGCTCGATCACCGGTGTCGCCGCCTATGACAGCACCTGGGAAGAGTGGGCCGGCAAGGTTCGCGTCGACGTTACGCCGATACAGAACCTGACACTGTTCATCATGGCCGGCTACGGCTCTGACGACAACATCGACCGCAACTTCTACAAGCAGTGGGGCGGCAACTGGGCAGTCTGGGGTGGTGGCACCTACACCATTAACGAGAAGACCTCGTTCAATCTCCAGGCCTCGGCTGACGATGACAAAAACTACGGCGTCGCTGCGAACATTGCCTACGATATCGTTCCCGGTCTCACGATCACTGCCGAAGTCGATTGGGCCCGCGACGGCCAGTTTGACAAAGCCTACGATCGCAACTGGACCAATGCCGACGACAAGGACAGCGTCGGCGGGATGCTCCGCTTCCAGCGCTCATTCTAACAGTCCCAGCCTGATTTGAGATCGAACCCGGCGGGCCGACCGCCGGGTTTTCGTATCGAGGCGACTCCACTACCAGCCGCGTGAGCATGGCTATCTGGCGGCACGCTGGAAATCAGCCATAAGCCTGCGCGGTTCAGATATCACGATCCACGCAATGTGGACCCCAGCTCCAAATCAAATCTCGGCGAGGTCGCCAAGCGACCGGATCAGCGGCTGGATCGTGCTCTCATACTTTTTCCAGCGCTTGATGGATGAACTATAGATCGGCTGCCGGACCTGCCAGCGGCTGGGGGTATTGACCGACCCGCTCCTCTCGAAAAAGCGCAGGCAGGCATCGTCCCAGGGCAAGCCGAGATGATCGATGAGACGGCGCGATTGCGTCTCCTGATCCGCAACCAGCGTCTCATAGCGGCTTTCGAAAATACGTCCGGGAAAGACCTTGTCCCAGTGCCGCATCAAGCGATCATATTCGCGGTAGTACAACCCGAGTGTCTCAAGGTCGGCGTTGTAACCATGCTCCTTGGTGAACTTCAAGACGAAGCACGAGACGCAATTGTCGATGGCATCGCGGCGGCAATGAATGATGCGCGCGTTGGGAAAGAGAATTCCGATCAAGCCGATAACTTCGAAATTATGAGGCATCTTGTCGACGATGCGGAGCGCGCCTGGCGCGTGTTGACGCAGATAGGACAAATATTCTTCGGCTAGCGCTCTCGATTCATTCCTGGTCATCGACATGATCGAACTGCGCAAGGCCTCATCCGACTGCATTCTGAAACCCATCAAGCCTGCCATTCGGCGTAGCTTCGTAAGCTCTCCGGCGCCATGGACATCCGGATGGCTCGCACATATTTGCTCGGTAAGCGTCGTCCCGGACCGGGGCATGCCCAGCACAAACACAGGCACTTCGGACGGACGGCCGTGGCCAGCCTTGGCTTCCAGCAATGACGGGCTGAATATCTCGATCATGGAATCGACATAGCGGCGGAAGGACGCCAGGTCGAAGCCACGGCCAGCGGCCTTTTTCGCCCTCTTGAAGTGATCCATCGCCTCTTCATAATGCTGAAGGTCGTTCAGCACTTTGCCTGCGGCATAATGGAGTTGAGATGCAACATCCGGGTCGAGCTTGGGATTGGAGAGTTCGCTCAGGATACAGTCGAGCTCGGCAGGTTTTTCGGTGAACTTTTGCGTGTCGACCAGATTATTGTAGGCCTCTCCAACATCGACGCGACGATCGATTGCCTGCTTCAGATACGCTCCGGCTTCGTCCATGCGACCGAGGCTGGTGAGCGCACCAGCCAGACCAATCCGGACCATGGGATGGTCGCCATTGATCGTTAGCGCCTTCTCGTAGAGAGGCAAAGCCATCTCGGCTTTATCGAAGTTAACGTAAGCACGCGCCAGTCCGCAAAGCGCTTCCACCAGATCGGACTTCAATTCGCAGGCACGCTGCAGGTGCTTGATCGCAAGCAAGCTGTCGCCAAGCTTCAGGCAGGCCTCTCCCAGGCTGAGGTGGAAATATGGATTTTCAGGTGCCTGGCTTGCCGCTCGCGCAAAATATTTGAGAGCCAACTCGTCGTCGACACCGAGCCCCAGCGTGCCGAGGATGTAGAGCGAAAGCGGGTGGTTGGGCGTGCGGGCGAGAACGCGATGGCATAATTCCTCCGCCTCTGGGAGCCGCTTGGCTTGCTGAAGTTCGAGCGCCTGTCGCAGCAGCATGTCGTCAGCTTGCGCGCGCGAGGGCGATTTCACTTTCGACGGCTGCACTTTCGGCGCCGAACGGGACTTTATGTGTTTGGACCAAACGGGCGGCAGTCGGTTGCTCATCATGTCTCGCTAGCAAAATGATCCGGGAGAATCCAGCCTGGCCGTTGCCGCCGGCCGTGGAACTTAGGCACCGGCGAGATCGCCGAGCGATTGGATCAGCGGCTGGATTGCGCTCTCATAGTTTTTCCAGCGCTTGACAGATGAACTGTAGATCGGCTGCCGGACTTGCCAGCGACTGGCCGTGTTGACCGATCCGCCCTTCTCGAAGAAGCGCAGGCAGGCATCGTCCCAGGGCAATCCAAGATAATCGATCAGACGGCGCGATTGTGCCTCCTGATCCGCAACCAGCGTCTCGTAGCGACTTTCGAAGATGCGTCCCGGAAAAACCTTGTCCCAATGTCGCATCAGGCGATCGTATTCACGGTAGTACAGCCCGAGGGTCTGCAGGTCGGCGATGTAGCTGTGTCCCTTGGAGAAATTCTGGAAAAAACACGAGAGGCAATTGTCGATGGCGTCGCGGCGACAGTGAATAATCCGTGCGTTGGGAAAGAGAAGGCCTATGAGGCCTATCAGTTCGAAATTCCGGGGCATCTTGTCGACTATGCGACGTGCGGTCGGCGCACGCTCACGAAGGTAGGACAGGTGCTCCTCGGCCAGGATTTTGGACAGGTCAGGGGTGATCGGCACTATCGATTGGCCCAAAGCCCGTGCCGAAAGCCTGGTGAGGCCGGTAGCATTTGCGGCTCGCCTTAGCTTTTTAAGTTCTCCTGCGCCGTGAACATCCGGGTGGCTCGCGCAAATCTGCTCGGTCAAGGTGGTCCCCGACCGGGGCATTCCCAATACAAACACGGGCACTTCCGATGGGCTTCCATGACCCGCCTTGGCAGCCACCATGTCCGGGTTGAAGAGCTCGATCGTAGAGTCGACCCAGCGGCGATAGGCTTCCAGATCAAACTTATAGCCTGCGGCCTGCTTGCCTTTCTTGAAATGATCTATCGCGTCTTCGTAGCGCCCAAGGTCGTTCAGCACCTTGCCGGCTGCGTGATGAAGTCTCATCGCACTTTCGGGGTCAAGCTTTGGGTAGCCCAGTTCGCGCAGGATGGACTTAAGTTCGGCCGGCTCTTCGGTGAATTTGCGCGTATGCACAAGCTCGTTATAGGCAGCGGGCATCGCGATGCGACGTTCGATCGCTTCTTTCAGGTAGACTTCGGCTTCGTCCACGCGACCGAGACCGGTGAGTGCGCTGGCCAGTCCTGTCCGAACGCGAGGATGATCGCGGTTGATCTTGAGCGCTTTCTCGTAAACCGGGACAGCCATGTCAGCCTTGTCGAATTCGACGTAAGCGCGTCCCAACGCGCAAAGCGCTTCCAGCAAATCTGGCTTCAACTTCAAGGCCTGCTGGATATGCGTGATTGCGGGCGAATATTCGCTGACCTTCAGATAGGTTTCACCCAGACTTAGGTGGTAATAGGGGTTTCGAGGTTCCTCGCCGACGGCTCGCGCCAAATATCGCAATGCAATTTCATCGTCGAGCGCGATGAACAGCGTGCCCATGATATACAATGCCAAGGGATGGTTGGGCGTGCGCTCCAGCACGCGACGGCACAGTTCCTCGGCCTCGGCCAACCGCTTGGCCTGCTGAAAGTCATACGCCTGTTTCAGCAGCATGTCATCAGCCTGCGCCCGCGACAATGGTTTGGCTTTCGGCGGTTCCCCTTTCGGCGCCGAGCGGGATTTTATGTGTTTGGACCAGGCGGGCGGCAGTCGGTTGCTCATCATGTCTCGCTAGCAAAATGATCCGGGAGAATCCAGCCTGACGTTCCCGCCTGCCGCGGAACTTGCGCAGGCCAAGCTGGCAGGCTAGCAAGAAGGCCCCCTTTCGAACGAGCCCTATCATGCGCCTGCGCCCTCCCCTTACGCCGCTCATCGACGCGCTTCCCTCGACGGTGCCGTTTGTCGGCCCGGAGGCGCAGGAGCGCGACCGCGGCCGCGCCTTTCGCGCCCGTATCGGCGCCAATGAGAGCAGCTTTGGCCCTTCGCCGCGCGTCGTTGCCCGTATGGCCGAGATTGCCGGCGACATGTGGATGTACTGCGACCCTGACAATCACGATTTGAAGGTAGCCGTGGCCCGGCATCTCGGTGTCGGCGCCGAAAACGTCGTCGTCGGCGAAGGCATAGACGGGCTGCTCAGCCTGGTTGCGCGCATGTATGTGGCGCCGGGCGATGCGGTGGTGACCTCGCTCGGCGCCTATCCGACCTTCAACTTTCATGTTGCCGGCGTCGGCGGCCGGCTGGTCGCAGTGCCCTACGAGAACGATCGGGAAAACCTCGACGGCCTGCTGGCGGCAGTGGCCAGGGAAAAGGCGCCACTGGTCTACCTGTCCAATCCGGACAATCCGATGGGCAGTTGGTGGGAAGCGTCTGAGCTCAGCCGCTTCATCGAAGCCTTGCCGGAAACCACCATGCTGGTGCTCGACGAAGCCTATGGCGAATTAGGGCCAGCCTCAGCGCTGCCGCCGATCGATGTGGCGCCGCCGAACGTCATCCGCATGCGCACCTTCTCCAAGGCCTATGGGCTGGCCGGCATACGCTGCGGCTATGCGGTGGCCGAGGCCCAGGTGATTCGGGATTTCGAGAAGATCCGCAACCACTATGGCGTCAGCCGCATGGCGCAGATCGCCGGTGTCGAGGCGCTTGCCGATCAGGCCTGGCTGGATAGCGTGGTGGCACGGGTCGCCGCCGGCCGCCGGCGTATCGCCGCAATAGCCGAAGCGAACGGGCTGAAGCCGCTGGCTTCGGCGACCAATTTCGTCACCATCGACTGCGGCCGCGACGGCGCTTTCGCACTGAAAGTGCTGCAGGCGCTGTTGTCACGCGACGTCTTCATCCGCAAGCCGATGGTGCCGGTTCTCGACCGCTGCATCCGGGTCAGTGTCGGCCTCGACCACGAACTCGACATCTTTGCCGAGGAACTGCCTGGCGCACTGGCGGCAGCGCGGGGGAACTGAAGAGCGCAACGCCGGGATTCCAGTGCTGCCCGCTATTTCTCCCCGAGCAGGCGCATGACGCGCTTCAAGGCGTCCGATAATTCGGCAGCCGCGTCATCGGCGAGGCCGGCCGTCAGCCGGGCGAGGTCGCGATCCGCCGCAGCCTGAAGCCTGGCGAGCTCAGCACTTCCGCGAGCGGTCAGCGACAGGATACGTCTGCGCCGATCGGCTGGGTTAGAGCGTGTCTCGGTCAGGCCAGCGGCGGCGAACCTCCTCAGGACGCGTGTGACATAGGCCGGATCGAGCCGGAGTTCGGCAGCGATTTCGGAGGCCGCCGGCCGGAGATCGAGGTGGAACGCCCGTGCAAGAAACCCTGCCTCACCGCCGCTATTGGCGACAGCGCGGGATCGGCCGCCCAATTCGAACAGCAGCCGCGCCTCGCCCAGCGTATAGACGCTGTGCGTCAAGGTCAGGTCGAGCAGCCCGATCAGGCGCGTGTAGAAGCGATTGAAGCCACGTATCTCCGCGACAAGGGCATTCCGATCGGCCGGCATGTCGACCTCCTTCGGACGGACCGCTCCGTCAGGGCCATGATCGCCTATTATTTGACTTAGTCAATCATCGGTGGAGGCGCCACCCATCTCGCAATGCGAAATCTGGCGGATAGCGACCGGAGAGAAACCTTCGATGCACGTTGCGCGGTTGAATTTGCGCGGCGATGCGCCAGACTCGACTCAAAGGATGGAGAGCGCGATGACCGATCGTACGGTGCAGGTACGCATATACGGCAAGGTGCAAGGCGTCAGCTACCGGGTTTGGGTGCGGCGCGAGGCGTCGGCGCTTGGCCTTGCCGGGTGGGTGCGCAACGAAGTTGACGGCTCGGTGACAGCCTTGATCGCAGGGACCGGTGCGGCGGTCTCGACAATGATCGAACGGTTTTGGCAAGGACCGCCGGGGGCAGCGGTTTCGAAGGTCGATGTCGAGGAGATCGAGTCACGCAACATGTCCGCGGGTTTCAGGATTGTTGCCTAGCAAGGCATGATCCTGCTCATTCGCTTCCATCGCACAAATCTCCAGGGTGCAGATAGAGCAAACCTGAAGCCATTGCCCTCCCGGACATGCCTCGGTCCTTGAATTAATTGAACGTTTGTTTTATTGTCCGCGAAAAGGCGGCTTGTCATGGCGCGTACGACCGGTTCCGACGGAGAGAAGACCGAAGCTGCGGTCCGCGAGGCGGCGGTCAGCCTGATTGCGCGTCTCGGCTACGAGGCGATGTCGATGCGCCAGCTGGCGGCCGAGGTCGGCGTCCAGGCAGCGGCGCTGTACCGCTACTTCCCGACCAAGCAGGACCTTCTGTTCATGCTGATGCGTGAGCATATGGAAGGCTTGATCGAGGCGTGGCGCGCAACACGCCCTATCGGCGCCGATCCGGCAGCGCGGCTTGCCGCTTATGTCGAAAACCACATCGCTTTCCATATCGAACGCCGCCACTCCACCCATGTCTCGAACATGGAGCTGCGCAGCCTGTCGCATGAAAAACTCACGCAGATCCTGCGCATGCGCACGGCCTACGAGAAGGAGCTGCGCGCCATCCTGCGCGACGGCGTCGAAGCGGGGTTATTCAGCATCGAAGACACCGGGCTCACCGCCATGGCGCTGATCCAGATGATGACCGGCGTCATCGTCTGGTTCCGGCCGGGCGAACGGCTGTCGATCGCCGAAGTCACCGCTACATATCTAGCAATGACAATGCGCCTTGTTGGAGCAAAGAGCGATGGCGCGTCAACGAGCTACAACGCCGCGCCTCTATTCGGGCGCGCAAAGGACGCTCTAGCAACTTGATTTCGCGCATGATCCCGATTTCGGGATCGTGCGCCGGGAGGAACGGCATGTACACGCATACGCTCAACTTCGGGCTTGACGAAGACATCGAGGCGCTGCGCGACCTGGTGCGGCGCTTCGCCCAGGAAAAGATCGCACCGATCGCCGCCGAGATCGACCGCTCGAACGAATTCCCGGCACATCTGTGGGCGGAGCTCGGCGGGCTCGGCCTGCTCGGCATCACCGCCGATCCCGATTTCGGCGGCAGCGGCATGGGCTACCTCGCCCATGTCGTGGCGATGGAGGAGATTTCGCGCGCCTCGGCCTCGGTCGGCCTCTCCTACGGCGCCCATTCCAACCTCTGCGTCAACCAGATCAACCGCTGGGCGACGCAGGCGCAGAAGGAAAGGTATCTGCCTTCGCTCTGCAGCGGCGAAAAAGTCGGCGCACTGGCGATGTCGGAATCGGGTGCCGGCTCTGATGTGGTGTCGCTTCGCCTGCGCGCCGAAAAGCGCAACGATCGGTATGTGCTCAACGGCACCAAAATGTGGATCACCAACGGGCCGGACGCCGAGACGCTGGTCGTCTACGCCAAGACCGATCCGGAACTCAATTCGCGCGGCATCACCGCTTTCATCGTCGAAAAGGCTTTTGCCGGTTTTTCCGTGGCGCAAAAGCTCGACAAGCTCGGCATGCGCGGCTCGAACACCGGCGAGCTGGTGTTCGAGGATGTCGAAGTGCCGTTCGACAATGTGCTGCACGAGGAAGGGCGCGGCGTCGAGGTGCTGATGTCGGGCCTCGACTACGAACGCGCCGTGCTGGCCGGCGGGCCGGTCGGGCTGATGGCAGCGTGCCTCGACGTGGCGATCCCTTACGTGCATGAACGCAGGCAGTTCGGTCAGCCGATCGGCGAATTCCAGCTGGTGCAAGGCAAGCTTGCCGACATGTATGCGACGATGAACGCGGCGCGCGCCTACGTCTATGCCGTGGCCGCCGCTTGCGATCGCGGTGAGACGGCCCGCAAGGATGCTGCCGGCTGTATTCTCTTCGCCGCCGAAAAGGCAACGCTGATGGCGCTCGACGCCATCCAGCTTTTGGGCGGCAACGGCTACATCAACGACTACCCGACCGGCCGGCTTTTGCGCGACGCCAAGCTCTACGAGATCGGTGCCGGCACCAGCGAAATCCGTCGCTGGCTGATCGGGCGGGAAATCATGGTGGAGGGCGCCTGATGGCGCCTTTTTGAGATTTTGCCAGAAGCCGCACGATGTGGCACACTTCGGAGTATGTGCCACAACACAGGCGAGACGGACCATGGCTGGCAAAACGGGAAAGTCCGGATTTGACGAAGACCCGCAAGCACGGTTCGATGCCGGCGCTCGCCAACCACAGCTTCGTGCTCCGGCGAAACGCGAGCGTGTCAAGCTTGGCGAGGGCGGGCGCTTTGTCATTCCTGCCGCGATGCGCGAGGAGATGGGCGTGAAGCCTGGCGAGGACATGATCCTGCATGTCGAAAATGGCGAGCTGCGGGTAAGATCGTGGCTGCAGAATCTGCGACGCGTCCAGGCCGAATTGTCAGCGTTGAAACAGCCCGGTGAAAGCGTCGTCGACGAATTTCTGAAAGAGCGACGGGAAGAGCAGCGTCGAAGCGACAAGCGTCTCGACCGTCTTCACGCCGAAGGGACGACGGGAAAGCGGACGAAATGAAGCCCTACGTCATGGACAGTTCGGCGGCGCTCGCAATCCTGCTCAACGAGAAAGGCACTGACAATGCTTTGGGGTTCGCGCCGGACGCACAATGCAGTTCAGTCAATGCGGCCGAAATCATCGCCAAGCTGATCGACAAGGGACGCAGCATGGAACAGGCCGCGGACGACCTCGCCAGTCTCGGCATGCCGATCGCCGTTTTCGACGACGCGATGGGCATCGCCGCCGGGCAGCTTCGCCAATTGACGCGGCATCGCGGCTTGTCGCTGGGCGATCGGGCTTGCCTGGCGCTGGCAATTCGCGAGAATGCCATTGCCGTCACCGCTGATCGCGATTGGGGCGACCTCGATGTCGGCTGCAAGATTGAGCTGATCCGGTAGCGCCATGGCCCCCCTCGCCTCTCAGATGTCGTCCGCCTCCGATGCCTTCCGCGCCAATGCCGGGCGCATGCGGGCGCTGGTCGCCGATATTGCTGAAAAAGCCGCCGCCATCGAGCGCGGTGGCTCGGAAGAGGCGCGTGAGCGGCACGTCTCCCGCGGCAAGCTCCTGCCGCGGCAACGCCTAGCCCAATTGCTCGACACAGGCTCGCCCTTCCTCGAAATCGGCCAGTTCGCGGCATGGTCGATGTATGGCGAGGACATCCCTTCGGCCGGCCTCATCGCCGGCATCGGCCGCGTCGAAGGCACCGAAGTGATGGTCGTCGTCAACGACGCCACGGTGAAGGGCGGCACCTATTATCCGCTGACGGTGAAGAAGCATCTGCGTGCACAGGAGATCGCATTCCAGAACAATCTGCCTTGCGTCTATCTGGTCGACAGCGGCGGCGCCAATCTGCCCAATCAGGACGAGGTGTTTCCCGACCGCGATCATTTCGGCCGCATCTTCTACAACCAGGCCAACATGTCGGCCGCCGGCATTCCGCAGATCGCCTGCGTCATGGGTTCGTGCACGGCCGGCGGCGCCTATGTGCCTGCGATGTCGGACGAGACAATCATGGTGCGCAACCAGGCGACCATCTTTCTCGGCGGGCCGCCGCTGGTGAAGGCGGCCACCGGCGAGGACGTCACCGCCGAGGACCTCGGTGGCGCCGACGTGCACACAAGGCTTTCCGGCGTTGCCGACCACTATGCGCTCGACGACGAGCATGCGCTGGCCATATGCCGGCGTATCGTCAAAAACCTGAATCGGAACAAGACTGTAAGCCTTGCCTTACAGAAATCGATTCCGCCGCTTCACGATCCACATGAACTCTACGGCATCGTGCCGACGGATCTGCGCCAGCCCTACGACGTGCGCGAGGTAATCGCCCGCACCGTCGACGGTTCCGAGTTCGATGAGTTCAAGCAGAATTATGGCACCACGCTGGTCACCGGTTTCGCCCATCTCAGCGGCATGCCGGTCGGCATCGTCGCCAACAATGGCGTGCTGTTTTCGGAAAGCGCGCTGAAGGGCGCGCACTTCATCGAGCTGTGCTGCCAGCGCAAGATCCCGCTGATTTTCCTGCAGAACATCACCGGCTTCATGGTCGGGCGAAAATACGAGGCCGGCGGCATCGCCAAGGACGGCGCCAAGCTGGTCATGGCGGTCGCAACGGCCAAGGTGCCGAAGGTGACCGTGATCATCGGCGGCTCGTTCGGTGCCGGCAATTACGGCATGTGCGGACGCGCCTATTCGCCACGCTTCCTGTGGATGTGGCCGAATGCCCGCATTTCGGTGATGGGCGGCGAGCAGGCGGCAACGGTGCTGGCCGTGGTCAAGCGCGAAGGCATCGAGCGCAAGGGCGGGGAATGGAGCGCTGAGGAGGAAGCGAAATTCAAGAAGCCGATCCTGATGAAGTACGAGCACGAGGGACACCCGCTCTATTCGTCGGCAAGGCTCTGGGACGACGGCATCATCGACCCGGCCAAGACCCGCGAGGTGCTGGCGCTCAGCCTTTCGGCCGCGCTCAACGCCGAGATCGAGGAGACAAAATTCGGCGTGTTCAGGATGTGAGATGAGCGAAATCGGCCAGAGGATTCGCATTCAAACCGGCGACATCACGAAGCTGGCGGTCGATGCCATCGTCAACGCCGCCAATACCTCTCTTCTCGGAGGCGGCGGCGTCGACGGCGCTATCCACCGCGCGGCCGGCCCCGAGCTTGTGGCAGAATGCCGGACCTTGCATGGCTGCAAGGTCGGAGACGCAAAAATCACCAAGGGCTACAGGCTGCCCGCGCGCTACGTCATTCATACGGTCGGGCCGGTCTGGCAAGGCGGCAGCAAAGGAGAAGCCGAACTGCTCGCCTCCTGCTATCGCCGGTCGCTCGAAATCGCCGCCGCAAAGGACTGCCGGACGGTGGCGTTTCCTGCGATCTCGACCGGGGCCTACCGCTATCCGAAGGATCAGGCGACGCAAATTGCTGTCGGGACCGTGAGCGCCTTCATCGGCCAGAACATCGTTCCGGAAACCGTCATTTTCTGCTGCTTCGACGAGCCGACGGCCGAATTGTATCAGCGGGTCGTCGCTGCACTCGGCAGGGTGTGACCCTGCGCGGGAGACAACCCACCACATCTCCAGACTATTTTTTGCTTCTCGATCTGGCCAGACGAAAGAATCACGGCTATTGATCATCGCAAATACCAATGGGGATTGGGCGAAGATGAGGCGGCGGGTTTTTCAGAGAACAACTGTGCATTTACTTGCAGGGTTGCTTATATTAGTGACCCCTGGCATCGGCGCAGCGGAGTCGCTGGCGGGAAGCAAGGGCGAGACCCGTTTCTATCCCTATTTGCCGCAGAGCCCGAAGGATCCGTGTACCAGGGCCTATAAGGCCTATGTAGCGGCCGGCGGCCATTCAGCCTATGCAACCACTCCGTATTCCCGGGTGCGTTTTCTGTACATAATCTGCGGCTCGCGCTTGAATGCACCGTCACAGCAAGCTGCCGAAGAATTGGCGTTGAAATCCTGTCAGGCCGCCCGCAACAGTTACAGAGTTACAACAGGCGGCGGCTGCGAAATCGCTGCCTCCAAGTAGGCGAATATATTTCCGTGTTTGGGGTTCAAATGGGTTTGGCAATGAAATCTTTATCAATCAAGCGAGCAACCATGTCGGTACTTGCACTGCTTGTGGCCTCTGCACCGAATGCCGGCGCCGCCGAATCGCTGGCGGGAAGCAAGGGCGACAGCCGCTTTCCGGTCTATTTTGCACCGGGTACAATCGGAGGCTGCGGCAAGAATTACAAGGACTATGTGGCGGCTGGCGGTCACTCGGCCTATGCGATGACGCCATTCAACTGGGCAACCGAATTCACTATTTGCGGTGCTTATCTGAATGCAACATCCCAGAAGGCTGCGGAGGCGCTGGCGTTGAAATCCTGCCAGTCCGCGCGCAGCAAGTACAAGGTCACGACTGCAGGGGCCTGCGCCATAGCTGCCTCCAAATAGACCGACACTCGTCGGCCTTCGACGTATTCAATGGGTGGGAAAGATGAAATCTATAAGCGTCAAACAAGCAGTCTTCTCGCTGATAACCGGGTTGCTTCTAATCTCGAGCCCCAATGTCGGCGCGGCGGAATCGCTGGCTGGAAGCAAGGGCGACGTCCGCTTCTACCCGTATTTTCCGGCGACCGCGGATCGGCCATGCACCAAGGCATATAAGGCCTATGTGGCGGCCAGCGGCCATTCAGCTTATGCGACCACTCCGTATTCCCGGGTGCGTTCGTTGTACATCCTGTGCGGCTCGCGCTTGAATGCGCCCTCGCAAAAGGCTGCCGAGGATATGGCGATGAAATCCTGCCAGGTCACCCGCGACCGTTACAGGGTCACGACCGGGGGAGCTTGCGAAATCGCGGCCTCAAAGTAGGCAGGCCTCGCTTGCCTACCCTTTGACCGCCAGACTACAAAGCAGGGCATTGCCGCAGTTCGCGTGACGAGAATTCGCGCCGTTGGCGGCAGCTCTGCCTGTGGAGGCCCGATGTTCGCCAAGATCCTGATCGCCAACCGTGGCGAGATCGCCTGCCGGGTGATCCGCACGGCACGCAGGATGGGTGTGCGCAGCGTCGCCGTCTATTCCGACGCCGACGATCGCGCCTTGCATGTCGAAATGGCCGACGAAGCGGTGCATATCGGCGCCTCTCCCGCCAACGAAAGCTATCTGCGCGGCGACAAGATCATTGCGGCGGCCTTGGCCACAGGTGCCGAGGCCATCCATCCGGGCTACGGCTTTCTTTCGGAAAACCCCGAATTCGTCGACCAGGTCGCGGCGGCTGGGCTGATCTTCATTGGCCCGTCGGCGGCCTCGATCCGCGCCATGGGACTGAAGGACGCGGCCAAGCGGCTGATGGAAAAGGCCGGCGTGCCTGTCGTTCCGGGCTACCATGGCGAAGCGCAGGAGATCGTGTTGCTCGCCTCCAAGGCGCGCGAGATAGGCTACCCCGTACTGATCAAGGCGCGCGCCGGCGGCGGCGGCAAAGGCATGCGGCGCGTCGAGCATCCCGATGATTTTTCGGAAGCACTGTCGGGCGCGCGGCGCGAGGCGAAAGCCGCGTTCGGTGACGACCGCGTCTTGGTGGAAAAATATGTCGACAAGCCTCGCCACATCGAAGTGCAGGTGTTTGGTGACAATTTCGGCAACGCCGTGCATCTTCACGAACGTGACTGCTCGGCACAGCGCCGCCACCAGAAGGTGATCGAGGAGGCGCCTGCCCCGGGCATGACGCCGGCACTGCGCAAGGCGATGACCGAGGCGGCGGTGAAAGCCGCCAAGGCAATCCACTATTCCGGCGCCGGTACCATCGAGTTCATCGTCGATGCCTCGCAAGGTCTGAAGGCCGACCGTTTCTGGTTCATGGAAATGAACACCCGCCTGCAGGTCGAGCACCCCGTCACCGAAATGGTCACCGGCATCGACCTGGTCGAGTGGCAGTTGCGGGTAGCCTCCGGCGAAAAACTGCCGAAGACCCAGAGCGAGATCGCGCTCTCCGGCCACGCCTTCGAGGCGCGCATCTATGCCGAGGACGCGGCAAGAGGGTTTTTGCCGGCGACCGGCACCTTGCACCATCTGAAATTTCCGCAGCCGGCACCGGAGGGTGCGACCATGCGCGTCGAAACCGGTGTGCGCGCCGGCGATGCGATTTCGCCGTTTTACGACCCGATGATCGCCAAGCTGATCATCCACGGCAAGGACAGACGGGCAGCGCTCACAGCGCTTGGCGCAGCGCTGTCGCAGACCGAAATCGCCGGCTCAACGGTCAACACTGGCTTTCTTGCCGCGCTGGCCGCTGATGCGGATTTTGCGGCGGGCGATGTCGATACCGGCCTGATCGCCAGGCATCAGCAGGCGTTGACGGCGGTTCCGCCGCCGAGCGGTGAGACGATTGCCGCCGCGGCACTTGCCGCGTCCGGTGCGCGCGACTTGCCGTCCTCGGACGATCCCTGGTTGTCGCTGGCCGGCTATGCGCATTTCCACGCTGTAGTGCGGCGCATGCTGCTGAAGTTTGGCGAGCAGGAGATCGGCGCGCGCGTGTCGGTGCGGCCGGACGGACGGTTCGAGGTGGCGCTGGATGCGCCCTATGACAGCGCCAATTCGCGTGATCTCCGCGCGGCGCCTCGCCTCGCCCGCTGGCCGGGCCACGTCACGGTCTTCGATGGTGCAATCGGCTACGGTTTTGCTGTGCCGGATCCGCTGGCGCGAGCCGACGAAGCCGCCGCCGCTTCCGGCAGCCTGCGCGCGCCAATGCCCGGCCTGGTCAAATTGGTGCGTGCAGCCAGAGGCGAGTCCGTGATCAAGGGCCAGCCGCTGCTGATCCTGGAGGCGATGAAGATGGAGCACACCATTGCCGCGCCCCATGACGGGGTTATCGCCGAGATTGCTGCCGAAGGCGCGCAGGTAACCGACGGCACCGTGCTGGTTCGCTTTGCCGAGGAACCTCAGTTGACTGCTGTTTCCCTATCCACGAAGTGATCTCGAACGCGTGACAAAGGCGTCGCCAAAAACAACATGGCCGGGTTTGACCCCGGCCATGTTCAATTACAGCAGCGCGTCTTGCGGCGCCGCGGCCATCACGGCTGGATCGGCGCGTATTTGCCGTCGTGCCACTGGTTGATGTCGTAGCTGGCGTTCTTGAGGTCGCCCTTCTCGTCGAAGGTGACTGACCCGACAACCGTGCTGATCGGCTGGCCGTTCTTCAACGCTTCGGCGACTTTTGCCGGATCGTCGCTGCCGGCGCGTTTGATGCCTTCGGCGAAGGCCTGGATCACCGCATAGGAAAACAGCGTGAAGCCCTCCGGCACGAAGCCGCCGGCCTTGATCTTGGCGATGGCTTCCTTGGCTTCGGGCTTCGCCTGCGGATCCGACGGGAAGACGAACATGGTGCCTTCGCCGGCCGGACCGGCAACCTGCCAGAATTCCGGCGAAGCGATCGAGTCCGGCATGATCAACTGGAATTTGAGGTTCTGCTCCGCCGACTGACGCAGGATCAGGCCGGCTTCGGGGTGATAGCCGCCGAAATAGACGACGTCGGCTTTCAGCTCCTTGAGCTTGGTAACAAGAGCGGAATAGTCCTTCTCGCCAGCGTTGATGCCCTCGTAGAGGATTTCATTGAGACCGTTCTGGTTCATCGTTGCCTTCACGGCATCGGCCACGCCCTGCCCATAGGCGCTCTTGTCGTGCAGGATGACGACATTCTTGCCGGCATATTTCTTGGCGATCCAGGGACCGATGAAAGCGCCCTGCGCATCGTCGCGCGTATAGAGGCGCATGATCGTCGGCCAGCCGGCTTTCGCCGCTGCGTCGGTCAACACCGGGTTCGAGGAAGCCGGACTCATCATCAGCGCACCGGCTTCGGCGTAGACAGCGGAGGCCGGGATGCTGGAGCCTGAGCAGGCGTGGCCATCGATGAACTTGACACCGTTGGCGATGATGCGGTTGGCGACCGAAACCGCCTGCTTCGGATCGCACTGGTCATCCTCGATGTCGAGCTTGACCTGGCGGCCGTCGACGCCGCCCGCCGCGTTGATCGCGTCGGCGGCGGCTTGCGCGCCCTGCTTGAACTGATCGCCGATGGTGGCAAGCTGACCGGTCATCGGTCCGACCACCGAAAAGGTGATGTCGTCGGCGAAGGCGACCGGCGCGGTCATCATCAGGCCAAATATGGCGGCGCTCAAAATACTGAATTTCTTCATGGTGACACAACTCCTCCATTCTCGCGCGACCATCCCGGCCGCGCCTCTTCCAGAGTGGCGGGAGAATTTCATCCTTCACCGGGGCTGTCTAGACGCATCGTCGGCACTCGATTGGGCCTGCAACACGCAGTCCCAAAGACAAAGCCGCGCCAGCCTTGTTCCGGCCGGTCGCGGCTTTTGCCATGAGCTTCCCAACGCATCGGCGCCAGGACCCGCTCGCCTTCTCTGTCTATTGCACAGCTTGCCGCCGTGTTCTTGATCTTGTTGGCTCAGCCGTCTTGCGCGGCCTTGATTTTTCGAGCCCGGCCCTCTGCGCGGCCTTGACCCGAAGCGTCCCTGTTGTGAGGTCAGTACCCTTGTGAAGTCGATGCCGGCGAATTCAGTGCATCGTCATCCATTCGCGAGCTTCGCGCAGCGCCTTGGCGATCTCGACCTTCGACATGGCGGCAGACAATTCGGAGCGCAGTTCCGCGGCGCGGGCCGAACCCTTGATCGCGGCGATGTTGAACCATTTGTGGGCGGCGACAACATCGGTCTCGCAATCGCGGCCAGTCGCATACATCATGCCCAACTCGAAAAGAATATCGGCCTGGGCAGTTGCCCCCGTGGCGCCGAAGCCGGCTTCAAGCATTTCAAAACGTGCCATTTCAAATCCCCTGTTCTGGCTCCCGAGAGCTGTCTCCGTCTGTCCCTCGGTGTCCTTGATTACCGTCGGGGGCGGCCGCTCTTTCGATGCTTTCGAGAATGCCCCGGAGGCTTGAATCCGTCGTTAAATGGCGTGCTTAATTTGAGGAAAACAAAGCTAAAACAAGAGGTAAACGCGAAAATTCGTTAAGGATACAAAGCCAGCAATCGCGCCGGTTTGCACAAGATTTGAAGAAAACTTGCGAGGCGCGGATCAAGACTCCGCTAACCACAGAAGACAAAGACGTGTGCGGCCCGTTTCATTTTTCGCCGGCGCGGCCGTTCGGGAGCGGGCAAAAACCCGCAACCCTTCCGTCGCGGCACCGCTTTTGTTTTTCCGGGAGCTGGACTAGCTTACGTTTGCGTAAGGGGCAGACACCCGGGACGGAGCCCGATTGGACTTACCTGAGGGAGGAAAGACATGTTTCGACAAGTGAGCCTGGCGCTCGCGGCCGCAATAATGATGACCGGCGCGGCATGGGCCGATCCGATCGAAGGCAATTGGAAAACGCAAGCCGGATCGACTGCCGCCATTTCGGGTGGCGGCGGGGCATTTTCGATTATGCTCAAATCCGGCAAATTTGCCGGCAAGAACATCGGTTCACTGAAGGTTGCCGGCGACAACAAATATGCCGGCACCATAACCGACCCGGAAACCGACAAGACCTATTCGGGCAAGGCTTCGCTTTCCGGCAGTTCGCTCAAGATGAGCGGCTGCGTGCTCGGCGGGCTGATCTGCAAGAGCCAGACCTGGCACAAGCTCTGATCGTGCCCTTCCTGCCGGGGTGAGCGGGGCCAGTCGGCCCCGTTTTCATGTTATCGGCCTCGCAGCCATGGCGTCGCCATGGGTCGCTGCACTCAAGGCGGACCCTCTCAGAGATCATCAACCATTTTTGAACCCCAGATGAACGCCGGGATCAGAGCCGGTTCACCCTGGGCAAGGCATTGTCATGCGTGTTGAAGGAGACACCGCGCAATGCTTGCCCGCCGCTTCACCATCGTCTGCCTGCTGATGAGCCTGTTCGGCATGTTGTTCGCCGTCCTTGTCGCCGAAGCCGGCCGCCCGGCCCGCGCCTGGGACGTCGCCATTTCCTGCCGGCTCGGTTGCCCGAACCAGCTTCGCCACTGAACCCGACAAAGAGCTGAACCTTTAGAGAAAAGCAAAACGCCAATGAACCGCCTCGCCGCCAACACCCTCAAGACGCTTCGGCTGCTGCCGCGCGCGGCGCTCATCCTGACTGTTCTTTCGGTACCGGTACTGGCAGTGCCGACGATGCGCACCAATGCCGGCTCGACGATCGAGGCGCCTGCGTTGAGGAAGTCAGGCCTCGGCTTTGTGCTGCTGGTTAGCCTTCAGCGCGGTTAGCAGACCGAAAAACGCCGACAGCGCGTATTGAGGCCGCCTTACCCCCTCCCAACCGCGCGTCCAACTCTCTATATTGGGTCATGGAAAAGCGAATCTATCCCCAAGCCATTGAATCGGTGGTCACGCCGGAGCCGTTTGGCCGGCAGAGCTTCAACGACGCCAAGAAGGCGGTCGCCGCCTTGCAGGTGCTTTACGACCGCAATACCAAGTTCCTGCGCGATTCATTTACCGCGCTCGCCGCTGGCGGTGACAACAACAAGCGCTACCGGGCCTTCTATCCGGAGATCGGCGTCACCACGAGTTCCTTCACGCAAATCGACTCGCGGCAGGCCTATGGCCACATGCCGACGCCGGGGCATTTCTCAACCACCGTCACCCAGCCTGCTCTTTTCGAAAGCTACCTCACCGAACAGCTTCGGCTGATCATGCGCAATCACGGCGTTCCCGTCACGGTTTCGGAATCGACCACTCCCATCCCGCTGCATTTCGCCTTCCTCGAAGGCACGCATGTCGACGGCACTGCTGCCGAGCGCATCAAACGGCCGATCCGTGACCTGTTCGACGTGCCGGATCTCGACGGCACCGACGACCAGATCGCCAACGGCACGTTCGAAGTGGCATTGGGCGAGGCACGGCCGCTGGCGCCGTTCACCGCGCAACGGATCGACTATTCGCTGCACCGGATGTCGCATTATACGGCGACTAGTCCCCAGCATTTCCAGAACTTCGTGCTGTTCACCAACTACCAGTTCTACATCGACGAATTCGTCGCCCGTGCACGCGAATTGATGGCCAATGGCGGTGACGGATATGTCGAGTTCGTCGAGCCGGGCAACATCGTGACCAAAGCAGGGGACGGCGCGCCCGGTGAGGGTGCTGCGCCGCCTCGCCTGCCGCAGATGCCGGCCTATCATCTGAAGAAGCCGAATCATGGCGGCATCACCATGGTCAATATCGGCGTTGGGCCTTCCAACGCCAAGACGATCACCGACCATATTGCGGTGCTCCGGCCGCATGCCTGGGTGATGCTCGGCCATTGCGCCGGCCTGCGCAACACGCAGGCGCTCGGGGATTATGTGCTGGCCCATGCCTATGTACGAGAAGATCATGTCCTCGACGACGATCTTCCGGTCTGGGTGCCGATCCCGCCGCTAGCCGAAATCCAGGTGGCTCTGCAGGAAGCGGTCGCCGAGGTCACCGGGCTTTCCGGATATGATCTCAAGCGCATCATGCGCACTGGCACCGTCGCCACTATCGACAACCGCAATTGGGAGCTGCGCGACCAGCGCGGGCCGGTCCAGCGGCTGTCGCAGTCACGGGCGATCGCGCTCGACATGGAATCGGCGACGATCGCCGCCAACGGCTTCCGCTTCCGGGTGCCCTATGGCACGCTGCTTTGCGTATCCGACAAGCCGCTGCATGGCGAATTGAAGTTGCCGGGCATGGCGACCGAGTTCTACAAGCGGCAAGTAGCGCAGCACCTGACCATCGGCATCAGGGCGATGGAGAAGCTGGCTGAAATGCCGATGGACCGACTGCATTCGCGCAAACTCAGGAGCTTTTCGGAAACTGCCTTCCAGTAAATGCCGAATCGCATGTGTCTGTCCAGGTCAGGACATTTCGTCATCTTGATTGAGCCGCACTTCTGCCGATAGACAAGGCGATGGCACGTGTTCGGGACATGACGGTTGCGCTGGCATTCGTCGCAATGCTTGCACTCTCGGCCGCGCTGGTGGCCGGGTTCTTCGGATCGCTGCATCCGGCCCTCGATTCCTTTGCTCATTTCCGCGTCCATTTTTCGGTGCTGATGGCGCTTTGCGCGCTGCCGCTGCTCGCCACCTCGTTTCGCCTGCAGGCCGCGGCCGCATTGCTGTTTGCGATAGCCTCCTTTGCCACCACGCCGAATGCCTTGCCGCTTTCGCGGCTATGGCAGGTGCAGGCCGCCTACGAAGCCAAACCCGGTGACGAGCCAGTCTACCGCCTGCTGCAGATGAACCTCAGGTTCAACAATCCAACGCCTGAGAAGGTGCTGTCGCTGATCGGCCGGACCCAGCCTGATGTGATCACCCTCGACGAGGTGTCCGAGATGTGGAAGGCAAAGCTTGGGCTGCTATCAGGCGCCTATCCCCACCGGATCCTCTGCCCATATCCCAATGGCGTGTTCGGCGTTGCGCTGCTGTCCAGACGACCGTTTGCCATAGGCACGGAGCCGCACTGCGACAGCCGCGGCGCGATGGCGATCGCCACGGTCGATTTCGGCGGAACCGACGTCGATGTCGCCGCCATCCACCTCACCTGGCCATGGCCGCACAACCAATCACGGCAGATTGGAGGGTTGTCTGACGAAATCGCCTCACTTGGCGAGACGTCGATCCTGGCAGGCGACTGCAACGCAGCGCCATGGAGCGCCGCTGTCCGGCGCGTCGCATCGCTTGGCAAGCTGACTGTAATGCCGTCGGTCGGGCCGACCTGGCTCTACAGAAGGCTGCCGGATTTCCTGCGCTTCGCCGGACTGCCGATCGACCAGGTTTTCAGCAAGGGCGCCATTGTTATCCATTCGGCGTCGACCCTTGAGGACACCGGCTCAGACCATCTGCCGGTGCTGGTGGAGTTTTCGCTTCGGTCGGATGAACAAAAGCCGCTCGACGAGCACCAGACGGCGACCGCGCTTGCGGCGCTGCCTGGCGGGACGCGAAGCTGAAAATCCGCAGTCCAATCTCGACCTGGCTTATTACTGGCCCACAAAAGCGCGGATGAGGTGCTCGACAGGGCCGCCGTCGCGATGCTCGTGCGCATCGAAGCCGATCTGCTTTGCCTCGTATTCGGCATAGATGGCATTGATCCGGCGCTTTGCCTCGCGACGTGCCTCGAAACAGTGCGGGTCATCACCGACTGTCAGCCCTCGAACCGACTTTTCGGTGGCCCGCATCATCTGTCTGGCGATGCGGCCATGGGTCTCTTCATGGGCGCGGACGCCAGCGAAGAACCGCTTCCAGCGCTTCTGCAGCGCAGGCGACGTGGCTGAGACCAGTTTGGGATAGGTATAGAAGAGATTGAGCGTCCCGTTGGCCTGGCGCAGGCGGCAGACGCCGTTTTCCCGATGGGCGTCGAAGGTCCAATCATCGACGCTGTAGCCGGTCTGCGCGATGGCGTGGGTCATGAAGCCGTGCTTCGGCCCACTGCGATCCATGGCCTCGATCAGGGCCGCGCCGGTGGTTCCGGCAATGTTGTAAGTTCGTGTCTTGACCAGCACCTTAGTGCCGGCCAAGGCTGCAGGGGCGCACAATGCCCCGATCGCCACAACGCTCGTCAGAACTGCCAGGCGCATTTTTCCTTCCTCCCTGTCGCCGCAGAAAGGAAACACAGGCAGGCGGTTTATTCAACAATCCTACGGTTGCGCTGCTCCTCATCTTGTTTAGTCCGGAGCAAATCTTGTGACTTACATGTTCTGGTAGACCGGGCCCTCGCCGCCCTGTGGCGGCACCCAATTTATGTTCTGGTTCGGGTCCTTGATATCGCAAGTCTTGCAGTGCACGCAGTTCTGCGCGTTGATGACGAAGCGCACATCCTTGGCCGCAGCATCGGCGGCGGCATTGCCATCCTTGTCGACCCATTCGTAGACGCTGGCCGGGCAGTAACGCGTCGAGGGTCCCGCATAGACGTCATGCTCAGAGCGCTTCTGCAGGTCCATGTCGGCGACGAGCAGATGCACCGGCTCGTTCTCCTCGTGGTTGGTGTTGGACAGGAACACCGACGACAGCCGGTCGAAGGTCAGTACCCCGTCCGGCTTCGGATAGGCGATCTTCTGGTGCGCGGCGGCCGGTTCCAACGTGGCATAGTCGGCCCTGCTGTGCTTCATCGTGCCGAAGGGCGAGAAGCCGAACAGCGTGTTCAGCCACATGTCGAGGCCGCCAAGGCCGACGCCGACAATGGTGCCGAAGCGCGACCATAGCGGCTTGACGTTGCGCACTTTCTTCAGGTCCTTGCCGATATCGGTGGCGCGCCAGGCGGCCTCGTAGGAGGCCAGCTCGTCATTGGTGCGGCCGGCGGCTATCGCATCACAGACATGCTCGGCCGCCAGCATTCCGGAGAGCACGGCATTGTGCGAGCCCTTGATGCGCGGCACGTTGACGAAGCCGGCCGCGCAGCCGATCAGCGCACCGCCGGGGAAGGACAGTTTCGGCACCGACTGCCAGCCGCCTTCGGTGATGGCGCGGGCACCATAGCCCAGCCGCTTGGCACCCTCGAAGGTGCCGCGGATCGCCGGATGGGTCTTGAAGCGCTGAAACTCGTCAAAGGGCGACAGATAGGGGTTCTTGTAGTTCAGGTGAACGACGAAGCCGACTGCCACCTGGTTGTCCTCGAGATGGTAGAGGAAGGAGCCGCCGCCGGTCTTCATATCGAGCGGCCAGCCGAAGGAATGCTGGACAAGGCCCGGCCGGTGGTTTTCCGGTTTGACCTGCCAGAGTTCCTTGAGGCCGATGCCGTATTTTCCGGGCTCGCGGCCGTCGGAAAGGTGGTATTTGGCGATCAGTTGCTTGGCCAGCGAGCCGCGCGCGCCCTCGCCGATCAAGACATATTTGCCCATCAGCGCCATGCCCGGCGCAAAGCCCGGACCGTGCGTGCCGTCCTTCTCGACGCCCATGTCGCCGGTGACGACGCCGGTGACCGCACCGGCCTCATTGTAGAGCAGGCCGACCGCGGCAAAGCCCGGATAGATCTCGACGCCCAGCGCCTCGGCCTTGGTCGCCAGCCAGCGGCAGACATTGCCGAGCGAGACGATATAGTTGCCGTGATTATTCATCAGCGGCGGCATCAGGATATTGGGCAGACGGAACGAACCGGCGGGGCCGAGAACCAGGAAATGGTCGTCGGTGACCGGTGTCCTGAAGGGATGACCCTCCTCTTCGCGCCAGCCGGGCAGCAGCCGGTCGATGCCGATCGGATCGACGACGGCGCCGGACAGGATGTGCGCGCCGACTTCGCCGCCCTTTTCCAGCACGACGACGGAAAGCTCGGGATTGACCTGCTTGAGACGGATCGCGGCGGCGAGGCCGGCCGGGCCGGCGCCGACGATGACCACGTCGAATTCCATGCTTTCGCGTTCGATATCGCTCATCGATCCCTCACTGGCTCGCTATTCCCGGCATCTTGCTGGCTCACGCGCTGCATAGCGCATCAAATAGCGACGGGAAACCGGCGCGGACGTGACAATACCGATTTCGTCAAAAAGTCGCGTCCTGCCGCACAGATTCGCGGTGACGAGCATCAATCTTCAATCCTATTCCGTTTGCACAGATATGTCGCACTGATGTTTTTAATTGTTCGACGGCTTGCTTATCGGCCATACTTCCCGCCATGCGCATATTCGGGCCGGCTGGCTTTTCATCGACGCGCTTTTTTTTCACGCCCGGCCGGTTTTGCCGTGCGGCGCTCTTGGCGCTTCTGCCACTGACGGCCCTCGATGCCCGTGCCGAGCAGCAACTGGTCTGGGCGACCGGCGCCTATTCCTTTTCCGACGAGCGCGGCGGTTTCCGCATCACCGGGGCTTCCGGCATCGGCACGAAAGAGGATCCGCTGGTCATCACCGAAGAGCTGAATTCAGCGACGCCGGTAACGCTGGCCATTCGCACGACAAGGCCGATCCAGCCGTTCGGCAAGGCGGGAGACTTCGCCAATGGTCTGATGTATATGCGCATCGACGTGCTCAACAATAGCGGCCAAGCCTGGGTCGAGTTCCAGTTCGAACTCCAGGAGATCCTCGACCAGCCGAGCGTGTTCGGCGACGGCCTGTCGTTCGACCAGCGCAACAAAACGCCCGAAAATATCTGGTCGAGCAGCTACGCCGATTTCGACCGCAATTTCGAACCGTATGACCGCCTGCTGTTCAAGAACGGCAAGATCGACCCGCTGAAGACCGCCAGCTTCTATTTCCTGATCACCGACTACACGCCGCGCTGGACGTTCTATCTGGTGCAGGATCCGCGCATACCGTCGAGCTGAACTTGCAAATTCAAGCTCCGCGTCCGAATGTGAAACCATGACTGCCGCCCCCCACACTAGCCGAGCCGATCTCGCCGAGCTGCTGGCCTTCTACGCCAGCGCCGGCGTCGACGAGGCACTTGAAGAACAGCCGGTAAACAGGTTTGCAGAAGCCAGGCCGCCCGAGCGGGTGCCTGCGGCGGCCGCTCTGCCGGCCGGTGAAAATGCATCGCCTCATCGCTCGACGAGCGTGTCGCGCGCCGAAATGGGCGAGAGACCGAATACGGCACCGGCAGTGCGAACGTCCCCGGCCATGTCAACGGTGCCCGACGAGGCGCAGGCGGCATTGGCGCGGCAACTGGCGAGATCGGCGGCAAACCTCGACGAGCTTCGCCAGCACATGGCGGCATTCAACGGCTGCAATCTTAAATTCACCGCCAAGAACCTGGTGTTCGCCGACGGCAATCCGACTGCCGCGGTGATGCTGGTCGGCGAAGCACCGGGCCGCGACGAGGATATAGAGGGCTTGCCGTTCGTCGGCCGCTCGGGCCGGCTGCTCGACCGCATGCTGGCCGCGATCGGTCTTGACCGGACATCTGCCTACATCGCCAACGTGATTCCCTGGCGCCCGCCGGGCAACCGCACGCCGACGCCGCACGAGACCGAGATCTGCCGGCCGTTCATCGAGCGGCAGATCGAACTGGTCAATCCGAAGGTGCTGGTCAATCTCGGCGGCCCGTCGGCAAAGACCCTGCTCAACACCTCCGAAGGCATATTGCGGCTGCGCGGCAACTGGCGCGTCCACACGACCCCGTCTGGCGTCGCCATTCCCGCCATGCCGACCCTGCATCCGGCCTATTTGTTGAGAACGCCGGCGCATAAGAAGCTGGCGTGGCGGGATTTCCTCGAAGTGAAGGCGAAGTTGCGGGCACTTGGGTAACGGTGCAGAACGCGTCTTCCGTCCTCCCCTTGCGAGGAAGGAAGGGCGGCATCATGACCTCGCAGGTAATTGAAATGCGCCCACTGCCGGCCTAGTCATCTCGTTATGACAGCAGCCCAGATTTCCGCCGGCAGTCTCATTCGCGAATGGCGTACACGCCGGCGCATGAGCCAGCTCGACCTCGCCATGGAGGCCGAGATCTCGCAGCGGCATCTGAGTTTCGTTGAAAGCGGCCGCGCCGCACCCTCGCGTGACATGGTGCTGCATCTGGCGGAGCAGCTTTCGATCCCGCTCAGGCAGCGCAACCAGCTGCTGCTGGCCGCCGGCTTTGCCCCGAGCTTCAGCGAACGACCACTTGACGATGCCTCGATGGCACCGGCGATGGCGGCGGTCGAGACCGTGCTCAAGGCGCACGAGCCGTTCCCGGCGCTTGCCGTCGACCGGCATTGGAACCTGGTGTCGGCGAACGCCGCCATCGGCCCGTTCCTCGCCAATGTCGCCGACGCCTCACTGCTGAAGCCGCCGGTCAACGTTTTGCGCCTCAGCCTGCATCCCGGCGGCATCGCGCCGCGCATCGTCAACCTTGCGGAATGGCGGACGCATCTTCTGGAGCGGCTGAAGCGGCAGAACGACGCTGCCGCCGATCCGGTTCTGGTCGAGCTCGAGCGCGAGCTTCGGGCCTATCCGTCCGGCCTTAAAAGCAGCCGGCCGGCGCCGGTCGAGCCGAACGCGATTGTCCATCCGCTCAAGCTTGCCCATGGCGACGCGGTGCTGTCGTTCATCAGCACCATCACCGTGTTCGGCACGCCGCTCGACGTGACGCTGGCGGAGCTGGCGATCGAATCTTTTTTCCCCGCCGACGAGCAGACGCGGGCGGTGCTGATGCGGCTGGCGAAAGAGCGGACCGACGCAGCGGGCTGATCACCCTTCCGGCGCGACGGCCTTGCGGGTGCGGGTGCGTTCGAGACCCAGCTGGCGCTCGCGCCAGATGATGAAAATCCCCGCCGCAACCACGATCATGCCGCCGACCAGCATGTTGATCGTGGCGATATCGCCAAAGACCAGATAGCCGACGACGACGCCGAGGATCATCGAAGTGTATTCGAACGGTGCTACGACGGAAGCCTCGGCATGGCGATAGGCCGAGGTCATCAGGATCTGGCCGAGCCCGCCGCAAAAACCCGCGGCAATCAGAAGCCCCGCCTGTGCTGGCGTCAGCGCCTGCCAGCCGAATGGCAGCGAAAGCAGCGCCATGACGCTCGCGGTTACCGAAAACCACAGCACGATGGTCGCCGTCCGCTCGCTCTGGACGAGGTTGCGAACCAGGAGCATGGCGATGGCCGAGATCGCCGCGGCTATCAGGGCGGCGATGACGCCAAGCACCTCCTGATCGCCAAGGGCAGCGCCCGAACTGAGCAGCGTCAGTTCCGGCCACGAGATGATCAGCACCCCGACCAGGCCGACGGCAACCGCACTCCAGCGATAGATGCGGATGGCTTCGCCGAGGAAGATCGAACTGAACACCACGACCAGCAGCGGCTGCGCGTAGTTCAGTGTGATCGCCTCCGGCAGCGGCAGCCGCGTCAGCGCGAAGAAGCCGAGCCCCATGGCACAGACACCGACGACGCCGCGCGCAATGTGGTTGAGCGGGCGCTTTGTCGAAAAGGCGGTTCCGAGTTTTCCCTGGAAGGCGAGGAAGGCGATGATCGGAAAAATGGCAAAGAAGGAGCGGAAGAAGACGATCTGGCCCGCCGGGACGGTGCCTGCCGCCTTGATGCAGGACGACATGCCGACGAAGACCGCCACCGATACGATCTTGAGCAAGATCCCGGTCAGCGTGCTGTGCTCGCCGGCAAGGTCGCCAACTGCAAGCACTGGCAAATCCGGTCTGGCTGTCACGCCCCTTTTGCTTCCTCGATCGCCGGCGTTGCCGGCATGTCGATATGCCTGATGCCGTAGGTGCGGTAGTGCGCGTCGGTCACCGCATTGAGCGCGGCAGGCGTCGACCCGATCGTACCCGCCTCCCGCGCGCCCTTGATGAAGGCCACATCCTCGCGACGCAACACAGAGGCGCTCGTTCCGAATTTCGGCGTGACGACGGTCATGGAAGCCTCGCGATGATGCTTGGGAAATGATCGCCTGAAATAGACGTCGCTGCAGTTTTGTCGAGGGAACGTTTCGTGTAAAGAGCGCAGACTTCAAATTATTTGGACCAGCGGACCGCCCGCCGCTCCCGGATCGACAGGAAAAATCAAGGAATGCGCACAGATACCGGCCAGGTCTTCAAGCTCGAAGACTATCGCCCCAGTGATTATCTCATTCCGGAAACCAGCCTGACTTTCCGCCTTTCGCCTGAAGCAACGCATGTGACCGCCGTGCTGACGGTCGAACGCCGCGACGGGATTGCGGCGTCGGTGCCACTGGTGCTGGATGGCGACGGGCTGACGCTCCGCAGCATCGCCATCGACGGCCAGGAACCGAGCCCTGCGGATTTTCTCGCCACGCCCGATCAACTGACAATCATCAGCCCCCCTGCGACAAGGTGCTTCCAGCTGAGAATTGAAACCGTGTTGGCGCCGGCGCAGAACGAAGCGCTAATGGGCCTCTATCGCTCGAGCGACGTCTATTGCACACAATGCGAGGCCGAAGGCTTTCGCCGCATCACTTATTTCCTCGACCGTCCCGACATCCTGTCGGTCTATACGGTCCGCATCGAAGCTCAGCGCCGTGAGGCGCCGCTGCTTTTGTCCAACGGCAACCCGGCCGATGGCGGCGAGCTTGCCGGCGGCTGGCACTATGCGGTCTGGCACGACCCCTTCCCCAAGCCGTCCTATTTGTTTGCGCTGGTGGCGGGCGACCTCGGCAAGATCTCGGACAGTCTCGTCACCCTGTCTGGCCGCAAGGTCGAGCTCGGAATCTATGTCGAACCGGGCAAGGAGAGGCTCGCCGGCTACGCCATGGACGCTTTGAAACGGTCAATGAAATGGGACGAGGAGGCATTCGGCCGCGAATACGACCTCGATGTCTTCAACATCGTCGCCGTGTCCGACTTCAATATGGGCGCAATGGAGAACAAGGGCCTCAACATCTTCAACGACAAGTACGTTCTTGCCGACCAGGAAACTGCGACCGACGCCGATTTCGCCAATATCGAAGCCATCATCGCGCATGAGTATTTCCACAATTGGACAGGTAACAGAATCACTTGCCGCGACTGGTTCCAGCTTTGCCTGAAGGAAGGGCTGACGGTTTTCCGCGACCACGAATTCTCGGCCGATCAGCGCTCGCGCGCCGTCAAGCGCATCGCCGAGGTGCGTACGCTGCGCGCCCATCAGTTTCCCGAGGACCAAGGGCCGCTGGCGCATCCGGTCCGGCCTCGCCGCTACCGCGAGATCAACAATTTCTACACGGCGACGGTCTACGAAAAAGGCTCGGAAGTCGTGCGCATGATCCATACCATCCTCGGCGCCGAGACGTTCCGCGCCGGCATGGACCTCTACTTCGAACGTCACGACGGCCAGGCGGCGACGATCGAAGACTTCATCAAAGTGTTCGAAGACGTCTCAGGTCGCGACCTGTCGCAGTTTTCGCTGTGGTATCATCAGGCCGGTACGCCGAACCTGACCGTCAGTTCGGCGTATAATCCGGCGGCGCGGGAATTCACGCTCGAAATCGAGCAGTCGGTGCCGCCAACACCGGCGGAAAGCCGAAAGCGGCTGATGCACATTCCGCTTGCCTTCGGCCTGGTTGGCGCCGGTGGCGAGGCGATAGCCCATAGCGGCGTCGAAGGGGCGAATGTCGAGGACGGTGTCATCCATATCCGCAAACGCCGCCATGTCGTCAGGTTTTCCGGGATTGTCGAGCGTCCGGCCATGTCGCTCAACCGCGGCTTTTCGGCGCCGGTGACACTTTCGGTCGAGCAGCGGCCCGACGACCAGTTTTTTCTGGCTGGCCACGACAGTGACGCCTTCTCGCGCTGGCAGTCGTTCAACACGCTTTTGACCGATGCGCTGATTGCCGGTTTCCGCCAGATCCTGGACCACAGGCCAACCGAGATCAGCGCCCGGCTGACCGAGCTTGCCGGCAAGACAGCCGGCGACGAAGCACTCGAACCCGCCTATCGGGCACTGGCCCTGGCGCTGCCCGGCGAGGCCGATATCGCCCGCGACATCGGCAAGAACATCGACCCCGACGCCATTTTCGCGGCGCGCGAGGCGCTGGCAGTTGCGATCGCCGAGGCCAACCGCGAGATATTCTCCAAACTTTACGATCGGCTCGCCGACAATGGCCCGTTCAGCCCGGACGCGGCCAGTGCCGGGCGGCGGGCTCTGCGCAATGTCCTGCTGGACTATCTCTCCTTGCTGCCGGGAGGTGCGGGACTCGCTGCCGGGCACTTCCAATCGGCGACCAACATGACGGATCGTGCCGCGGCGTTGACCGTTCTTGCGCACCGTCACCATGGCTCACCTGAGGCGACCATGGCACTGGCCGATTTCGAGGCGAAATATGGAACCGATCCGCTGGTCATGGACAAATGGTTCCAGACCCAGGCCAGCGTGCCCGGCCCGCAAACCGTGGACGCGGTGCGCGCCTTGACCAGCCACCCGGCGTTCTCGATGGCCAACCCGAACCGGGTACGGGCACTCATCGGTACGTTTTCCAGCGCCAACCAGACCGGCTTCCATCGCGCCGACGGCCAAGGCTACCGGCTTTTCGTCGAAACGGTGCTGCAGGTCGAAAAACGCAACCCGCAGGTGGCCGCCAGGCTGGCGACGGCGCTCAGGTCGTGGCGCTCGCTCGAACCGGTGCGGCAGGCCAAGGCAAGGGAGGCGTTGCTTTCGATCGCCAATACCGAGAAGCTGTCGGCCGATTTGCGAGACATCGTCGAGCGCACCCTGGCGTAAGCGACCTCCCGTTCTCCCCTTGTGGGAAAAAGGGAAGACCACCCGAAAACCCCATTATTTTAGTCGATTTTTAATCTTTTTTCGTCGCGCCTCTGGACAAGGCGAATCACCTTTGATTCTTTAGTGACGATTCGGAAGTGCGGCGTTGCCGGATCGTCAAGCGGGACAGAAAATCGGGGAGTGCCATTTATGGCGAAGGCGGACGCGTGGGGCGCGCCCGGTGGGACGGCGTTTGAGCGTCGCGAGGCGCGAAGCGACGGTCTCGCGGGCAATACGCGGCTCATCGCCGAACCTGCCTACCGACGGCTGCTGGCAGCCGAGCCGCTGTTGCGGCGATCGATCCCGGCCCTCATCATCATGTTTCTGTTGATCATCGCAGTACTGCGCTTTCTGTCGCTGATGAACGAGCGCGACGAGATCGAGCGCGACGCCAAGGCGATCCTTGCGCTGGCCGCCGGCCAACTGGCCAGTTCGATCGCCGACGCGACCATGGTTTCCGCGCCCGGCGCGATCCAGGACCTGCTGGAGAGCACCGGTCGTCAGGGCGCGATGGGCCGAAGCCACGTACTGGCGATCACCGATAGCGCCTTCAAGATCATTGCCGTATCGCCGCAGTCGATGCACTGGGAGGGGCGATCGCTCGATGGCGTCGTGCAGGGCGGGCAGCCGCTGTTCATGTTCGGCGACCGCGCCGGGGTAATGGAGGTCAACATCGGCGGACAGGACTGGTACGCGGCAGTGAGCCTGGCGAATGGCCGAAGGGGTGCCGCGGCCGCGTTCGTGCCGCAGGAGGCAGTTTTTGACGCCTGGCGCAAGACGGTCTCGCTCAACGTCACGCTGTTCGTGCTGACGGCCGGCGTGCTGATCATCATCCTCTACGCCTATTTCGGCCAGGCGGCGCGCGCCCAGGCCGCCGATCGCATCTATCTCGAAGCCCACCAGCGCATCGACATGGCGCTGGTGCGCGGCCGCTGCGGCCTGTGGGATTGGGACATGGTGCGCGGCAAGATGTACTGGTCGCGCTCGATGTACGACATGCTGGGCTACGAGCCTTGTGACACGATGCTGTCGTTCGGCGAAGTCGATGAAATCATTCATCCCGAGGACGGCGATTTGTTCGAACTCGCCAACAGGATCGTCGCACGCGAGATCGACCATATCGACCAGGTGTTCCGGATGCGCCATGCCGACGGGCAATGGATTTGGATGCGCGCAAGAGCACACGTTATCGACCCGGAAGCGCCGGAGATCCAGCTGATCGGCATCGCCGTCGACGTCACCGAGCAGCGGCATCTGGCGCTGCGCTCCGAAGCGGCGGACCTGCGCCTGAGAACGGCCATCGAAAACATCAACGAATCTTTCGTGCTGTGGGATTCGTCCGAGCGCCTGATCATGTGCAATTCCAAATACCAGCAGGACAACGGCCTGTTGGATCGCGACGTGATGCCGGGCGCTCCGCGCGCCGTTCTGGAGGAACGCATGCTGGCCTTCGCCTCGGAGCGGCGGCTTGCCAACACCAACGGACCGCAGGGAGGCGTGACCTTCGAGCGCCAGCTTGCCGACGGCCGCTGGCTGCAGGTGAACGAGTTGCGGACAAGGGACGGCGGTACCGTCTCCGTCGGCTCCGACATCACCCAGATCAAGCTGCACCAGGAGAAGCTGGTCGACAGCGAGCGCCGGCTGATGGCGACAATCCATGACCTCAGCCTTGCCCGCCGCGCGGAAGAAGAACGGGCTCGTGAGCTCGTCGAACTCAATCGCAAATACATGAAGGAAACCGAGCGCGCCGAAGCGGCAAACCGGGCCAAATCCGAATTCCTGGCCAACATGTCGCACGAGTTGCGCACCCCGCTCAACGCGATCATCGGCTTCTCGGAACTGATGGAACGGCGGCTGTTCGGGCCGCTGGGTTCGCCGCGCTACGAAGAGTATGCCACCGACATCAACGGCAGCGGCAAATATCTTCTCGGTGTGATCAATGACATCCTCGACATGTCGAAGATCGAGGCCGGCCAGTTCGCCCTGGATCAGGAAGAAATCGATCTCTGCCCGCTCATCAGGGAGACGGTTCGCGTCGTTTCTCTGCAGGCGGCGGAAAAGTCGATCACCGTCGAAACCCGCATCGCCGATTCGCTGACGCTGTTCGCCGACCGCAGGGCGATCAAGCAGATCCTCATCAACCTTCTGTCCAATGCGGTGAAGTTCACCGGGCAAGGCGGCCACATCTCGGTCAGAGCCCGCAGCATTTCCAGCGCGCTGATCCTGACGATCGAGGACAATGGCTGCGGCATCCCGAAGGCGGCGCTGAGCAAGCTCGGGCGGCCATTCGAACAGGTGCAAAACCAGTTCTCCAAGAGCCATGCCGGCTCCGGCCTCGGCCTCGCCATCTCGCGCTCGCTGGCCGAGCTTCAGGGTGGCGCGTTGAAGATCCGCTCGACCGAAAGCGTCGGCACGATCGTCTCGGTACGCATCCCGATCAAGAAAGCCGCGCAGGCGGTCAGGGCCGCTGCCTGAATGACAAAATAAGTCTCCGGCGGCTCGCGCCGCCGGAGCGGTTGTCAATTCTCACTGCATGCCGTCAGCGCCATCATTGCCCTCGCCGTCCCATTGGCGGTGACGGCCGGGACCCTTCGGCAGTTCGTTCTTCTCGATTTTCCCGTCATTGTCACGGTCGAGCACTGCGAAGACCTTCTTCTGGCGGCTGGTGATGTCATCGGCGGTCAGCGTGCCGTCGCCCTTGGTGTCGTAACGGGCGATGATGCGCCTGGCCATCTGCTCGAAGCGTGCTTTCTCCAGCGCGTCGGCGAGCTGTGCCACGGTCAGCTTGCCGCCATTGTCAGCGACCATCTTCTTCAGCCGCGCGTTCATGGCGTCGGAGAACTGGTCGAAGGTGATGGTGCCGTCATTGTCCTTCATGACCTTGTCGAGGCGCATCATCATGCCGTCGCGCGGCCCTGCGCCGGAGTGCTCGTCGGCATAGGCTGCGGTGCCGACGGCGCCGGCCAGGGCTGCGAAAACGAGCGCAAGTCTGGTTGTCTTTCTCATGGTCTTCTCCTGTTGCATCGTCACCCCCGATGCTTTCCGAAACGACCCTACGGCCCGTTACCGTCACGGCTGTCTCGCACGAAGCAGAAGGTCGAAATCCTTTCTGACCTTCTGCGACGTCTCCCCGAGATGCGCTTCAAGCACCCCGAAATCCGGCAGGTCGGTGACGGCCAGAAGCAGATCCGAAAGCCCTGGCGGAACGTCGTCGCGTTCGAACGCGCCGGTGAGGCAAAGCCGTATCATCTGGGTCAGCGCCAGATAGAGCGAATAGGCATCCACCAGTTCCTGCCTGACCTGGGCGCTGGCGAAATCCGGCGCCAGGCGCGACAGGACCTCAGCCGTGCCGGTGGCCCTGCGGCCTGCCTCGATCTTTCCGGTGATCAGCGCAACCTGGGCAATGAATTCGAGATCGATGAGGCCGCCCGGGATCAGCTTGATGTCCCAGGGATCGCGCGGCGGCTTCTCCTTGTCGACCATGGCGCGCATCTCGGATGCCTCGGCCATCACCTTGGCTGGATCGCGCGGCAGAGCGAGCACTGCGGCAACCTCTCCCTCGACCTCGCGGCAGAGCTCGGCATCGCCGCCGATCGCGCGGGCGCGCGCCAGCGCCATGTGCTCCCATGTCCAGGCGTCCTGGCGCTGATACTTCTTGAAGGCGTCGACATGGGTGGCCACCGGCCCCTTGTTGCCGGACGGCCGCAGGCGAAGGTCGAGCTCGTAGAGCACGCCCTCGGCGGTCGGCGCGGAAACGGCGGCGATCAGCCGCTGTGTCAGCCGGCTGTAGTAATGCGACGGGGCAAGCGGCTTGTCGCCGTCGGACTCCTCCGCATCGGCGTCGTGATCGTAGAGCAGGATGAGGTCGACGTCGGAGCCCGCCGTCAGTTCGCGGCTGCCGAGCTTGCCCATGCCGAGCAGCGCGACCCGGCCGCCGGCAATATAGCCATGACGCAAAGCGAATTCCGCCATCACCGCCTGCAATGCCGCCTCGATGGTCAGGTCGGCGAGATCGGAAAAAGCGCGGCCGGCGCGCGGCGGGTCGATCGACCCGGCAAGCAGCCTGACGCCGATCAGGAATTTTTGCTCCGAAGCAAAGATGCGCAGCCGGTCGAGCACGTCTTCATAGGCTCTGTCGCCTTCGAGGAAGGCGGCAAGGCGCGCCGACAGATAGGCGCGGTTTGGCAGTTCGCTCAGCAGCGCCGGATCGAGCAGCCCATCGAAGACATGCGGCCGGCGCGTGATGATGGCGGCCAGCCGCGGTGCCGCGCCCATGATAGTCGCCATCAGCTTCAGCAAAGCCGGATTCGACTGCAGCAGCGAAAACAGCTGGATGCCGGCAGGCAGGCCGGCAAGGAATTCGTCGAAGCGGATCACTGCCTCGTCCGCCCGCCGCGTCTGGCCGAAGGCTTGCAGCAGCGCCGGCGTCAGTTCGGTCAGCCGCTCGCGCGCTTCCGCCGACCTGGTGACGCGGTAGCGGCCGAAGTGCCAGCCGCGGATAACCCGGCAGATGTCGCTCGGCCGCTGTAAGCCGAGCCGCTGCAAGGTCTGCAAGGTATCGGGATCGTCGACGTCGCCGGTAAAGACCAGATTGCCGATGCCGGCCGAAAGCTCCGGCGCGGTTTCGAACAGCGCTGCATAGTGGCGCTCGACCTGGTGCAGCGCCGCGCGGAACGTTTCGGCAAAGCCTGCCGCATCGGCAAAGCCCAGCATGCGGGCGACGCGCTCCAGCCCCTCTTCGTCCTCCGGCAGGATATGCGTCTGCTGATCGGCAACCATCTGGATGGCATGTTCGACGCGGCGCAGGAACCAGTATTGCCTGGTGAGCGCATCGCGCGCGTCGGCGGTGATCCAGCCGCGGGCGGAGAGCTCGCCGAGCATCGACACGGTCTCGCGGCCGCGCAGTTCGGGAAAGCGGCCGCCGGCGATGAGCTGCTGGGTCTGGACGAAGAACTCGATCTCGCGGATGCCGCCGCGGCCGAGCTTGACGTTGTGGCCCTTGACCGCGACCTCGCCATGGCCCTTGTGGGCGTGGATCTGGCGCTTGATCGAATGGACGTCGGCAATCGCCGCATAGTCCATGTATTTGCGCCAGATATAGGGCTGCAGCTCCTTCAGGAACGCGGCGCCGGCGGCAACATCGCCGGCCACCGGGCGCGCCTTGATCATGGCGGCGCGCTCCCAGTTCTGGCCGCGCGCCTCATAGTAGCGCAGCGCCGCCTCGACCGGGATCGCCAGCGGCGTCGAGCCGGGGTCGGGACGAAGCCTGAGATCGGTGCGGAAGACATAACCATGCTCGGTGCGGTCCTGGAGAATGCGGACCAGCCGGCGGGTCAGGCGCGAAAACAGCTCGGTTGCATCGAGCGGATCGACGACAGCTGGCGCATCGGGGTCGAAGAAGACGACGAGGTCGATGTCGGAGGAAAAGTTCAGCTCATGCGCGCCGAGCTTGCCCATGCCGAGCAGAATCCAGCCCGAGCGTCGCGCCGGATTTTTGGCATCCGGCAATCGGAGCTTGCCTTGCTCATGCGCGTCGCGGAGCAGGAAATCGACAGCCGCACGCGTGCAGGCGTCGGCAAGGTCGCTCAGTCGCCGCACCGTCAGCGAGGTCTCGGCTTCGCCGGCGAGATCGGCCAAGGCGATCAGGAAATGCGCCTCCGCCTTGCATTGGCGCAGCTCCATCATCAGGCTGCTTTCGGAGACGGCCTGTACGCGTGCTGCCTTGTCGACCGCGGCGCCGATCGATGATAGCCGCGCCTCGATGGTCTCGTCGAAAAGCGCATCGAGTCTCCGCGGCCGGCGGCGCGCGGTATCGCGCAGGAACGGCGACAGGTCGAACACGGCGGCGAGGAAATCCTGGACGACCCCCTTGCCTGCCAAGAATTTCGCCAGTCGCGGCAGTTCTTTTTGCCGCGCGGCGTCGGCGATCTCCGACAATCCCTGCCTGGCGCGGCTTGCATCCAGCGGAACGAGCTTTATCGCCGGCTTCAACAGCCAGTCCGTTTCGAGGCGTCGCACTGCCATCCTCGCTACCATCAGCGATCCTCCCGCCCGGGAAAACTCATGACGACGGACAATCCGGGATTGCCGGGCAGAAGCTCAAGCCGTCCATTGTGGAACGTCACGATCGCCTTGGCGAGGCTCAAGCCAAGGCCGGAACCCGGTTGCGAGCGGCTCTTTTCCAGCCGCACGAAACGCTCGGTCACCCTGGCGCGGTCGACATCGTCGGGAATGCCCTGGCCGTTGTCGGAGACGGCGAGTCTGATCTCGCTACCGACACGCTCCAGCGTCACGCGAACCGTAGGCCTGGAGGTCGAGTCGGTCGAATATTTGATCGCGTTGTCGACGATGTTGGACAGCGCCTGGCCAATGAGCTCGCGATTGCCGTTGACGGCGAAGGAACCTTGCACCGAAGTTTCGAGCGTCACGCCCGCCTCCTCCGCTACCGGCTCGTAGAGTTCGACGACGTCGTGCACGGCAGCGGCCAGATCAACCCTGGTGGTGCTTTCCGAGGAATAGCCGGCTTCCAGTCGCGAGATCATCAGGATGGCGTTGAAGGTCTTTATCAGCTGATCGGATTCGGCGATCGTTCCTTCCAGCGCCTGCCGGTAGTCGCTGGTGTTGTGCTTGCCGGAAAGCGTCGCCTCGGCGCGATTGCGCAGCCTGGTCAGCGGCGTTTTCAGGTCGTGGGCGATGTTGTCGGAGACCTGCTTCAGGCCCTCGTTCAGCGTGGCGATCCTGGCCAGCATGGAATTGAGGTTTTCCGACAGCCGGTCGAACTCGTCGCCGGCGCCGGTGACCGGCAGCCGGCCGGAAAGATCACCGCCCATGATACGGCGGCTCGCCTCCGACACGCTGTCGATGCGCTTCAGCGCCGCGCGCCCGACAAAAAACCAGATCAGCAGCCCGCCGACGCCCATCATGCCGAGCGCCAGCATCAAGGCGCGGCGAATGACGGCGCGGAAGCGCTCCGGCTCGCCGAGGTCGCGGCCGACCAGCATGATCATCTGGTTGGGCAGGCGCAGCACCAGGGCAATGGCGTTGTGGCCTTTCTCGCCTTCGGCCTGGACTTCGCTCTGGGCGGGCTCGTTCGGGTCGGAGACCGGGTTGCGCTGCCGCTCGAGCTCGCCCTCACCGAAGCGGCGGTAGGAGAACGGTACGGTGGTCCAGCCCTCGGCCTCGATCACGCCCGGCTCCAGGCTCTGCACGTTGCCGGTCAGGATCTGGCCGTTGGCATCGGCGATCAGATAGAGATTGGCGCCGGGCTGGCGGGAGCGCTGCTCGACGACACGGACCAGCAGCGGCAAGCCGCCGCGCTGATAGGCGCGGGCGAGGCCGAGCACCTCGTCGTTGATCGTGTCCTGGGTCTGGCCGGTCAGCATGCGCGCCGACAGCGAGGTCATGTAGAACACGAGCAGCACCGCGCAGATGGCGAACAGCAGGAGGTAGAGCGCCGAAAGCCGCGCTGCCGTCGTCTTCATGATGGCCGGCACGGAAAGAGTCATGGGGTTCTAGCCGCTTTTCAGCATGTAGCCGGCGCCGCGAACCGTGTGCAGGATCGGCTTGTCGAAGCCCTTCTCGATCTTGCCCCGCAGCCGCGAGATATGAACGTCGATGACGTTGGTCTGCGGATCGAAATGGTAGTCCCAGACATTCTCGAGCAGCATGGTGCGCGTCACCACCTGGCCGGCATGGCGCATCAGATATTCGAGCAGGCGGAACTCGCGCGGCTGCAGCGTTATCTCGCGCCCGGCGCGGCGCACCGAGTGCGACAGCCGGTCGAGTTCGAGATCACCGACCCGGTAGACGGTTTCGGCTTCCCTGGCGCTGGCGCGGCGGTTCAGCACCTCGACGCGGGCGAGCAGTTCGGAAAAGGCGTAGGGCTTGGTCAGATAGTCGTCGCCGCCGGCGCGCAGACCGGTGACCCGGTCGTCGACTTCGCCGAGTGCCGACAGGATCAGCACGGGCGTCGTATTGCCCCGGGACCTGAGCCCGGCAATGACGGACAGGCCGTCGCGGCGCGGCATCATGCGATCAACGACCATGACGTCATAGTCGCCGGAATCAGCGAGCGCGAAGCCGGTTTCGCCGTCGCCGGCGACATGGGCGGTATGGCCGGCCTCGGCGAACGCCTTCTGCAGGTAGTCGGCTGCCTCGCGATCGTCTTCTATGACGAGAATCTTCATAGAACCGTTATACGCGATTTCGCTGGAAGGTTGAGTGGCCGGCATATGCATCGTGGCCTTCTCCATGGCGTATCGCGAACAAAGTGATTCAGGGATACGCGGTAAGTCTTTGTTTTAGCATGTCGTAGCCTAAAACCGCTTCACGCCTTGAGCGGCATGTTCGAGCGGCAGCGGGCGATGGGAAGCCCGCTGCCGCTGGGGCGGAACACGATGACTGACTAACGTATTCAGGCCCCGTGCTTTCCCGTGCGGCGGCTCGGGGGTGTTGAAAACCGCCGCACCGGAAAAGTCGACCACTAGAGCGCCGCGCGTCCTCTTGGACGCGCAAAGGACGCTCTAGCACCTTGAATCGGCGCATGAGCCTTTCCGAAAACGGAATACGTGTTCGGGGTCATGCGCTCAGCCCTTGGCGACAGGCAGTGCGACGAAGCGGTTGCTGTCGTCGCGGGTGATCTGCATCAGCACCGCCTTGCGGCCGGACTTCACCGCGTCGGCCATCGCCTTGTCGACGTCGCCGGCGCCGTTCACTTCCGCCGAATTGACGGAGGTGATGACGTCGCCGGGCTGGATGCCGCGATCGGCGGCATCGCTGTCGGGGTCGACATCGGTCACCACAAGGCCCTTGCCATTGTCAGACTTGGTGACGGTCAGGCCGAGATCGGCGAGCGTGTCGGTCTTCGGCGCGGGGGCAGGCTGCTGGTCGGCCGAGGCCTGCTTGTCGCTCGACGGCAGCTTGCCGAGATCGACCTTAACCGCCTCGCTCTTGCCGTTGCGCCACACCGTGACATCGACAGATTTGCCGGGCGGGTAAGCGCCAATCAGGCGGGCGAGTTCCTTCGGCGAAGCAACGTCCTTGCCGTCCACCTGGGTGATCACGTCACCGGCGGTGATGCCGGCCTTCTTGCCGGGACCGTTGTCCTGCGCGCTGGCAACGAGCGCGCCCTTGCCGGACCCAAGGCCAAGCGACTCGGCGATTTCGGGGGTGACCGGCTGGATCTCGACACCGAGCCAGCCGCGCTGCACGGTGCCGTTCTTCATCAGATCCTGCACGACCTGCTTGGCGGTCGAAGCGGGAATATCGAAGGCAATGCCGACGCTGCCGCCCGAGGGCGAGAAGATCGCGGTGTTGATGCCGACAACCTGGCCGTTGAGGTTGAAGGTCGGGCCGCCCGAATTGCCGCGGTTCACCGAGGCGTCGATCTGGATGAAGTCGTCATAGGGGCCGGCGCCGATATCGCGGCCACGGGCCGAAACGATGCCTGCGGTAACCGTGCCGCCGAGGCCGAACGGATTGCCGACAGCCACCACCCAGTCGCCGACGCGAATCTTGGAATCATCGGCGAAGTCGACATAGGTGAACTTGCTGCCGTCATCGACCTTGAGCACGGCAAGATCGGTGCGCGGATCGGTGCCGATCAGCTTGGCGTCGAGTTCCTTGCCGTCATTGGTCACCACGGTGAAGGCGGTGCCCTCCTCGACGACATGGTTGTTGGTGACGAGATAGCCGTCATCGGAGATGAAGAAGCCGGACCCTTGCGCCACCGGCCGCGGCTGGTCGTTGTTGCGGTCACGGTGTCCAAAACGGCGCATTCCGTTCGGACCCTGATCGCCGCCCTGGTCGCCAAAGCCGCGGAATTCGCGGAAGAAACGCTTCAGCTGCGGGTTGTCGGGAAGATTGCCTAAGCCGTCCTCGTCGTCCATCTGGCCGGAACCGTCATCGGCCGTCGGCTGGATCTTGGCCTTGACGCGCACGCTGACGACCGCCGGCGAAACGCGCTCGACCACATCGGCGAAGCTCGGGACCTGCGGTGCCTCGACACGCACGGCGTCGGCCAGAACCGGGGCTGTCCCGGTGGCAACAGCACCAAAGCCGATCGCGCCGGCAATGGCCAGGGATGCGGCTGCGGCCAGCAGGCGTTTGCGGGTGCGCAGATATGAATTGGGGGCAACATTCATGGTTCTCGTATCCTCTTTTCAAGGGACGCCCCTTGATTGGCATCCTCGACAAAGGAAATAGAGAGCCGCACATTACGGCGCCATTTCCGGTACATGAAACTTTCGTAATGTATCGATCAATCGCGGCGGAGCATCTTGTCCAGCGCCGTCTGTTCCTCGGCAGTTAATGCAGCGGTCACCGTCGAACGACGCGAGCGGGCGGCCAGCAGGATGAATGTCCCGCCAACGAGCAGCAGAAGAACTGGCGTCCCCCAGAGCAAGACATTGCGCAGATTGAAGCGTGGCTTCAGCAGCACGAATTCGCCGTAGCGCGAAACGACATAGTCCATCACCTGCCGGTCGGTATCGCCGGCGACCAGGCGCCGGCGCACAAGGATGCGCAGGTCGCGGGCGAGGTCGGCATCGGACTCGTCGATCGACTGGTTCTGGCAGACCATGCAGCGCAGGCCTTCCGACAAAGCGCGCGCCCTCGCCTCGAGTGCCGGGTCGGCGAGCACCTCGTCGGGCTTGACTGCCTGCGCGGCGCTGGCGAACAACAGCGCCAGCAGCAGGACCAGCGAGGCCAGCGTGACCCTTTTCATTGCGGGCTCGCCGATGGCACGCCGGCCGCAGCCTTGCGGCGCGACGGTGCGCCGACGCGCAGGCGGCGGTCGAGCAGCGACATCGCCGCGCCCGCCATCATCACCAGTCCGCCGCCCCAGATCAGCGTCACCAGCGGCTTCCACCACAGACGAACGACCACAGAGCCATCGCTGCCCTCGTCGCCAAGCGAAAGATAGAGCTGGCTGAAGCCGATCGTCCTGATGCCGGATTCGGTTGTGGTCATCTGGCGCACCGGATATGAGCGCTTGGCCGAGGTGATCTCGCCTGCGACGCTGCCGTCGGCGCCAAGCAGGGCGAAGCGGCCGCGATCCTCACTGTAGTTAGGCCCCTGGGCCGGATAGAGCCCCTCGAAGCGCAGCTTGTGGCCGGACAGTTCGACGGTCTCGCCGGCATGCATCGTCAGGATTTTTTCGGTGCCGAAGCAAAGCGTGCCGACAATGCCGAGCGTTGTCAGCCCGAGGCCGAGATGCGCAAGCGCTGTGCCGAAGACCGAGCGCGGCAGGCCGGCGAAGCGCCTGAGCATGGTGGCGGGCGCGACGGTGCCGAAGCCGGATTTGACGGCGAGATCGGTGAGCGCGCCGCAGATCAGCCAGAAGGCAAGGCCGACACCGAGTGCCGCCAACACCGAAGCGCCATCGATGAACAGGGCCGTCACCAGCACGGCGAGCAGCGCCGCCGCGAAAGCCGCCATCAGGCGCTGGGCGACCGCGAAAATGTCACCGCGCTTCCAGGCGAGCAGCGGCCCGAACGGCACGACGACCAGCAGCGGCACCATCAGCGGGCCGAATGTCAGGTTGAAGAACGGCGCGCCGACCGAAATCTTGTCGGCAGACAGGGCTTCGACGACGAGCGGGTAGAGCGTGCCGACCAGCACGGTGGCGGTGGCGGTGGTCAGGAACAGATTGTTCAGGACCAGCGCGCCTTCACGCGAGATCGGGTGAAACAGGCCGCCGGCCGTCAGCCGGGAGGCGCGCAAGGCAAACAGCGCCAGCGAGCCGCCGATGAACAGCGTCAGGATGCAGAGGATGAACACGCCGCGCGTCGGATCGGTGGCGAATGCGTGCACCGAGGTCAGCACGCCGGAGCGCACCAGGAAGGTGCCGAGCAGCGACAGCGAGAAGGTCAGGATCGCCAGAAGCAGCGTCCAGATCTTCAGCGCCGAGCGCTTTTCCATGACGATCGCCGAATGCAGCAGCGCCGTGCCCGCCAGCCACGGCATGAAGGATGCGTTCTCGACCGGATCCCAGAACCAGAAGCCGCCCCAGCCGAGCTCGTAATAGGCCCAGTAGGAGCCCATGGCGATGCCGCCGGTGAGGAACATCCAGGCAACCAATGTCCACGGCCTTACCCAGCGCGCCCACGAAGCGTCAATGCGGCCCTCGATGAGGGCAGCGACAGAGAAGGAAAAGCAGATCGAGAAACCGACATAGCCGAGATAAAGCAGCGGCGGATGGATGGCGAGGCCGAGGTCCTGCAGGATCGGGTTGAGATCGCGGCCCTCGATAGGCGCCGGATTGAGCCTGACGAACGGGTTCGACGTCGTCAGGATGAACAGGAAGAAAGTGGCGCCGATCGCTCCCTGCACGGCAAGCACATTGGCCCGGAGCGTCGTCGGAAGATTGCCGCCGAAGACGGCGACGAGCGCGCCGAAGAAGGTCAGGATCAGCACCCAGAGCAGCATCGAACCTTCGTGATTGCCCCAGGTTCCGGTGATCTTGTAGATCAGCGGCTGCAGCGAATGCGAGTTCTCCCAGACGCTCTCAACCGAGAAGTCCGAGCCGGCGTAGGCGGTTGCCAGCGCCGCGAAAGACAGCGCCGTCAAGGCAAAGCCGGTCAGCGCGGCCGGTGCGCCGACGGCCATCATCTTGTGGTTGCCGGTGCGCGCACCGAACAGCGGCACCATCGTCTGCACCAGGGCCAGCGCAAACGCCAGGATCAGGGCGAAATGTCCGGTTTCAACCATTGTCACCGCACCCGCTAGTCACTCTTGCTCTCCTGCCATACGCCCTTGGCCTTGAGGCCATCGGCCACTTCCTTGGGCATATAGGTCTCGTCATGCTTGGCCAGCACGCTGTCGGCGACAAAGATTCCGTCAGGGCCAAACGAGCCTTCGGTGATCACGCCCTGTCCTTCCCGGAAGAGGTCGGGAAGAATGCCGGTATAGGTGACCTTGACGTCCTTCTGGTTGTCGGTCACCGAAAAGGCGACGGTGGCGCCTTGGCCACGCTCGACCGTGCCTTTTTCGACGAGACCGCCGAGCCTGATGCGCTGGCCCGGCTGAAGGCTGGCGGTGGCCAGATCGGCCGGCATGTAGAAATAGGAGGCCTTCTGGCCAAGCGCATAGAAGGTCAGCCCCGTGGCAACACCGAGAAACCCCAGCCCCGCTGCGATCACCGACAGTCGTTTCTGCTTGCGCGTCATCGTCTACTCCGTCGCCGTCACGCCGAGCGAGGCGGCAAAGGCGGTGAATTTCCTGGCCTGGTCACTGTCCGCGCCAAAGACGGCGATACCGCGATTGAGCGCGTCACGCGCCTGATCTGTCTTGCCCAGCACGGCATAGGAACGAACGAGCTGCATCCACCCTTCCTCGTCGCGCGGATTTTGCCGAAGCTTTTCGTCGAGGCCGGCAACCATGGTGCTGATCATGGCTTGCCGGTCCTGCGGCGACATCGAGGAAGCAGCATCGATATCCTCGGCGGTCGGCCCTTTCGCGGGCGCCTCCGAAGCGACGCTGCGCGCGGCGGATTCGGCCAGCGCCTGCTCGACGGCGCCGCGCCACGGCGAGCCCTGCGGCAAGGCGGCAAGCATCTTTTGCCAGGCCGCCGTGGCTTCAGCTATGCGGCCTTCCTGTGCCATGCCCATGGCAAGATAGAACGAGGCCTTCGGATTGGCCGGATCGAGCTTCAACGCCGCCTCGAAAGCCGCCTGCGCTTCGGCGGAGACAATGCCGCCGGCCGCATTGGCGATCGCCTCGCCAAGACCCGCCTGGCGGGCGGCGCTGTCGCCGTCGAGGCGGATGGCGTTGCGATAGGCGGTCACCGCATCGGCGTATCGCTGCATGCGCAGATAGACCGGCGCCAGCACGTCCCAGCCGCGGCCATCGGACGGGTTGGCCGCCAGGTGCGCCTCGGCGCGGGCTATCAGCTCGTCGACCGAGCTGTCGGCGGGGTTCTTGGCCAGGCGTTCGCTGAGCGGCTGCGACGGCAGGTCGGGTGAGCCGAGCTGGCCATAGAGGCCCCAGCTGACCAGCGGAACCAGCAGCACGGCCGCCGTCGCCACCAGCCTTGTCGACCGCGACGGCTGCGTCGCCGTGTCGTCGGCGTGGCCGGCATTGCTCAGGCGAAGGATGCGGCGGGCGATTTCGGCGCGTGCCTCTTCGGCCTCCATTGGCTGGATCAGGCCACGCGCCATATCGCGGTCAAGCTCGGCCAGCTGGTCGCGATAGACTTCAAGGTCGTGATCGCCGGCAGCGGACGCGTTCTTCGATTCGCCGGCCAACGGCAGCAGCACCGCCAGGCTTGCGCCCAGCGTCAGGATTGCGGCTATGACCCAGAACAGCATGGCTCTTCCAATAGAACGAGACCCTTGCCCTGCCAACACAAGCGTGCTGCGACGCTTTGGCGGGGCCGCTCCGATCGATAATGCATGTCGCGCAAAAGTGAAGTGTGCAGCGGTTTTGCGATAACGACCATGCATCAAAAAAAGAACCTAAAGCGCGTCGCACGAGGCCGGTCGAACGCGACGCGCTTTAGTGCCGGACCGGAATCGGCGGATCGACGGCCGGCCGGCTACGTCAGCGGCGTCCAGCTGCCGTCGGCATTGCGGCAGGCGGTTCCGCGCGCGGTGGCGCCGGCGGTGCCGGTAAACACCGTATGGGTGTATTGCCGGCAGTCCTGCGAGCCGACGCGATAGGGCTGGGCGGCGACCACTTCGCCGCGATGGGCCGAACTGTCGCTCTTCCAAGCCACTTTCTGGCCGCTCGCCGTGTATTCAAGCGCCTTGTATTCCGCCTCGAGCGCGCTGCGCTTCTCGGTCTCGCTCAGGCCGGCGCCGATAGAGCCGCCGACGAGGCCGCCGCCCATGGCGGAGATGATCGTCGTCGCCACCTTGGCGCCGCTGGGGGGCGTCGCGGCCGGCGTCACCGTAACGGCCGGGCCCTTGCCGAGCGTCGTGCAGCCGGAGACGGCGAGCAGGGCGGAAAAGAGCGCGACGCGAATCTTCATGCCAATACCGGCTTTCTTGAGCTGGACCGCCGCGCTGTCAGCAGCTGGCGCGGCCATAATGTCGATGTTTGTCGGAAATTTGGCCGCAGCCGGCCACCTGGAAAAGCAATCTGGAAAAGCATTACTGAAGGCTCCGCAATCGAACCATCGCCTTCAATCCACCCATGACGGATCGTTCCAGCGCCAGAGAGCCTCCATACTCGTTGACAAGGTCGGCGACAATGGCAAGTCCGAGCCCGCTGCCCGGTTTTGTCTCGTCGAGACGCCGGCCGCGCTGCAACACCTCGCGCGCCTTGTCGTCGGGAATGCCGGGGCCGTCATCCTCGATGCTGATCTCGAACAGGTTGGCTGCGCCTTCCGTGCCAGCGCCACCTTTGCTGGAGATTGGCTTGACCGAAACGGCGACCGCGCTCCTCGCCCATTTCGTCGCATTGTCGAGCAGATTACCGAGCAGCTCCTCCAGGTCCTCGCGTTCGCCGGCAAAGACGATGTCGGTGGCCGGCAGTGAGAGCGACAGCGCCGTCTGCGGGTTGAGCTTCTGCAGCACCCGAACCATGCGCTGGACCAGCGGCGCCACCGGCGTACGGTAGACGACGCTGTCGCGCTGCGCGGCGACGCGGGCACGTTGCAGATAGTGGTCCACTTGCTTTTGCATGGAAGCGGCCTGCTCGGCGATCAGCTGGCCCTTGGCGCCACCCAGCGCCCGTCCCTCGTTGAGCAGCACGGCAAGCGGCGTCTTCAGCGAGTGAGCCAGGTTGCCGACCTGCGTGCGCGACCGCTCGACGATACGCCTGTTGTTCTCGATCAGCGCATTGGTCTCGTTGGCGAGCGGCTCGATCTCGGCCGGGAAACGGCCGTCTAGGCGCTGCGCGGTTCCTTCGCGCACCATGGCAAGCGCATTCCTGACCCGGCGCAGCGGCTGCAGGCCGAGCAGGATGGCAATCGCATTGATGGCGATCATGCCGACGCCGAACAGCGACAGATAGGTCAAAAGGCGCCGCTGGAAGGTGGCGATTTCCTGCTCGAGCTCGGTCTGGTTGCCCATGACGCGGAAGCGCGCGGCGCGGTTTTTCGCATCGAGCACGAACTCGCTCTCGAACACCTCCAACTGCTCGCCTTCGATGCCGTCCGCTGAATAGCTGCGCTGGAAGCTGGCATTGAAGGGCACCTCGGCAACGCTTGGCGACGGGATCGCCTTGGTCATCGACGACGAATGGAGATCGCCGTGCACGCCTTCCGAGGCAGGCTCGACCGACCAGTACCAGCCGGAATTCGGTTCCGAGAACCTCAAATCACCAAGGTCGGGGGCGCCGGTCAATTGGCCGCTTTCAGAAACGCCGACCGAGCCGATCAGGTTGAACAGATGCGCCGAAAGCAGGCTGTCGAAACCGCGCTCGCTGGCCTGGCGATAGAGCGTGGTGATCAAGGTGAAGATGACGACCAGAGTGAGGATCGCCCAGACCGTGGAAAAGGCGATGACGCGAAACGCCACCGAACGCGGCCATGACCGCAGCGACGGCGTGTTCGAGACGGCGGGTTTTGTAGGCAGCGGTTCCGCGTTACGCCTCCGGCTTACGCATGCGGTAGCCCATGCCGCGAACAGTTTCGATCATGTCGATGCCCATCTTCTTGCGAAGCCGTCCGACAAAGACCTCGATCGTGTTGGAATCGCGGTCGAAATCCTGGTCGTAGAGATGCTCGACCAGCTCGGTCCGGGACACCACCTCGCCCATGTGGTGCATCAAATAGGCAAGCAAGCGGAATTCGTGCGAGGTCAGCTTCAGCGGCACGCCGTCGACGTCGGCCTTGGAGGCCTTGGTGTCGAGGCGGAGCAGCCCGCAGGTCAGTTCGGACGAAGCGTGCCCGGCAGCACGCCGGATCAAGGCCCGCACCCTGGCCAGGATTTCCTCGATGTGGAAGGGTTTGGTGACGTAGTCGTCGGCGCCGGCGTCGATGCCGGCAACCTTGTCGCTCCAGCGGTCGCGTGCCGTCAGGATCAGCACCGGCATCTTGCGGCCGCCGCGCCGCCAGCGCTCGACCACGCTGATGCCGTCCATCTGCGGCAGGCCGATATCGAGCACCGCGGCATCATAGGGCTCGGTGTCGCCGAGAAAGTGCCCTTCCTCGCCGTCGAAAGCGCGGTCGACGACATAGCCGGCATCGACCAGCGCATCGCCGATCTGCCGGTTGAGATCCTTGTCATCTTCGACGACGAGTACGCGCATGCGGAAGGCCTGTTGAAGCTGTTCAGATATAGGCCGATTCCGGCAGACTGGGAAACGGCACGGTTCAGTTCAGCGGAACGACGATCTCCGAGCGACGAGGACGCTGCCCGTCCTTGCCCGGAACGAGCACGACGATGACGCAGACCGGCTGGCCGCCGCGTGTCGACTGCGAGGCCTTGGCCAAGGTGCCGCCATTCTGCTCGGCCACCTGCTGGCCGATCGCGTAGCAGTCGGAGGCGGCGAGGACGACCGGCTGCGGCTGCTCGGGCACGACAACGGGGATCGCCATCGCTTGCGACGCAAGCAGACCGGCGGCTGCGAGCGCCAGTGCCGCGGTCCGGAAGTGGGGGCGAAGGATCTTCATGGTCAGCGTTCTAACGCGCCGGTGCTGAACGTGATATGAACGGTGAACGCTCGAATGCATGCCCGCCACACCCCTGAAGCGCGAGATTACCGGATTGCCATTTCGCCGCCCGGCTCCGCGAAATCGCCAATGTTTAACCTAGCCCTCCAATCCTTCGCCGACAACCGGCATCATCTGGCGGGCAGGACCATTTGGGAGGACGAAGCATCCGGCCCAAGACAACCGATGGCAGTTCAGGCGAACCGAACCTGAAACAAAAAACCCGCCTCTGCGGCGGGTCGCTGGCGTCATCAGCACCATAGGGAAATTAGTAGCATAGCTGCCGGCACAAAGCAAGAACAAAATTGCCCGATTTGCAAAAAGTGCCCGGTGGTCAGCCCTCGTCCTTGATCACGGCGCGGAAGCGCAGCAGCCCGTGATGGGCCGAAAGGTCCTCGTCGTAGCGGGCTTCGGCGAATTCGAGCTTGAGGTAGGCGCGGCGATGTTCGCCGAGCGAGAGAGCCGTATCGCGCAGGCGGGTGCTAACAAGGTCCATGATGTCATTGGTTTCCTTGCTGGCCTCTGATTTCGACCAGACATGCAACGTCAGCAACTGTTCTGCGTCGTTCTCCACCCGTTGCCCAATCGTAGACGCTGGTGCGGCCGAAGGTCATGTGGGGGAACGCAACATTTTCCGGCGCATGGTCGAACAATCTTGCATCGCCCAGTGCCGCCGACAGGTGGGGATCGCCGTTCACTGCCTCGAATATGGCCCTCTGCAATTCGACGGCCGGCGCGGTCATCGTCTTTCCCTTCGCCCGTCGCGTCGACCTCCCGGCTGCGTAGCTGCGTTGCATGAAGGCATCCCGGCAAAGCGCGAATCAGCGCGTCTCATGCGGATTATGAACCTTCATGATCTCGGCAATAAGCCCTGCTCCTGGGATGCGCGACGCCGCGGCAGACGAAGCGGATGCGTTTGCTTCCTAGCTGCGGCTGGGATTGTGAAATGTCAGGCTCATGATTTCGCCTGCGTCGATGCGGATACGGCCTGCTTGAGTGCCCGCGACGCCCGCTTCTTCTTCGGCGCGACCGGATTCAGAGCCGCCGCCGCGCGGTCCGCCTCTTCCTTGGCCAGTCGCAATTCCCTCAGCCTTGCCGTCTTGATGGTCCTGGCCTTCGCCTCCGAGAGATATTCGGCAGTTGCTTTGTTCCGCTCCGCCGTCTTCTTTTGATTTTCCATGAAGCGAGCCTCAGATTTTCCCATGATGTTCTGATTGCCTTGGGCCATCGGTAAAATCTCCTTGCAGCTAAAGTCGAAAACGTGAATTTCACTGTAAGATAGGTGTTTCACAGCGGAAATTCAATTCTCAGGCATTTGGCATGACCCAACTGTGGTGAGAGACCTGGCGGAAATAATACCTGTTAATATTATCATGGATCGCAAGATTCTCTGGCGCTCCCGCAAATCGAGTATCCAGCGAGTCTTCCGAGAGAACCAACGCCGGACGATACGGTGCGACCCGCAAAGAGCGGGACAAGCGTCCCGTGTGACGACTGCCAATCCTCGGCACCTCGCGCAAGCGGCTGCACCATGCCCCTACTGGGTTTCGCCGCTGATCACCTCGGCATGGTCCTTGATGATGGTAGAAACGAAGCGGATGACGGCGCGCACCGGCGCCTCCGCCCCGATTTCACGGCGATAGACGAGCGACACCGGATGACTGCCGAGAATGTCGGGGGCAAGGCGCACCATCCGCGGTTCAGCTTCGGCCAACATGCAGGGCATTACCGCCAGACCGGCGCCACTCAGAGCCGCCGCCAGCATTTCCGTCATTTCGGCAACGCGAAGGACAATTGTCGCGCCGGCGCCGTGCGCCTCAACCCATTTGGCGCCGGGGACGCCGGCAAGGCTTGCGTGAAATCCAATGATCTCGTGTCCGGCCAACTGGCGAGGGTCGATGGGCATTGGGTGACGGTCGAGATAGCGCTGGGACGCATAGATCGACCAACCCGCAACACAAAGCTTCTGCGCGATCAAATCGTCTGCGGCGACGGTGCCGATCCTGACCGCAAGGTCGGCCTCGCCGTGCTGCAGGTCCACTGGCCTGCTGCCGCTCGTCAGTTCCAGGTTGATATCTGGGTGGGCCTTATGGAACCCGGCCATACGCTCGGCAAAAAGGGGGCTGAAGCCCGACGGCAGTGCCAGCCGAACGCTATTCTTGCCCGAACGCACAAGCGCCGTCAGTGCTTGCATGGTACGTTCAAGGTCATCACCGAGCGGCAGCAATGTCTGGCCAAGCGGCGTGATCTCGATGCCTTGCCGCGTTCGCACGACAAGCGAAACCCCGAGTGCCGCCTCAAGAGCAGCAAGGCGCCGGCTGATCGTCGTGTGACGCACGCCGAGCACGCGCGCTGCTCCCGACAACGTTCCCGCGCGGGCGGCAGCGAGAAAGTAGCGCAAATCGTTCCAGTCCGGTTCGCCGGTCTTGGTCACGAACCTAGTCTAGATCAATTCCTCGCCGCGCACCTGTGCAGTTTTGCACAAGCATGCCCGGAAATTGCAAATCGCCTGAATTTGACGTCCGCGCGAGAATAGGCCTGATCCAATTCAGGGAAGCGATCGATGGATATCGAAGGTTTGCGAACGATGGTGGCGCGGCAGGCGACGTCGGCCAATGCGTTGGTGGCGCTCGGTTTGGCGATGGAGGCGCGTATTTCCGGCACGCCACTCGAGGGCAGTGTGGCCCGGCGCACAGGGGCCGTGCTTGCCGAACTCGGCGCCTCCAACGTCGTGGCAAGTGCTGGCGTCATCGAACTTACGCCGGTGCTGGCCAGCATCCGGGTCGACCTGCTTTCAGGTGGCAAGCTGCTGTCGCGCTCCTCCGAAAGCGTCGAGGCCCTGGAAGCCCGTTTACGCCAGGCCTTCGGCGACGTTTCATCTGGCTTCCCGGCGTTGCTGAAGCGGCTGATCGCGCCACAACTGGCCGGTTTGCCGGAGAGGCTCGCCGCACCGGGCGCAGCCTTCCTGGATATCGGCGTCGGCGTCGGCGCCCTGTCGGTGTCGATGCTGCGGCAATGGCCCGGCCTGAAGGCGGTCGGTGTCGATCCCTTGCCTGAAGCCATCGCGCAGGCCGCTGCCAACGTCAGGGCAGCCGGGCTCGAACATCGCATCGAACTGCACACCGGGCTGGGCCAGGATATCGCGGACACGGACGCGTTCGACCTTGTTTTCGTACCAAGCGCCTTCATCCCCGAGCCGGATGTCAGGGCCATCGTCAAGCGCAGCCACGCCGCGTTGCGGCCCGGCGGCTGGCTGCTGCTGGCAATGGTCAATCCTGGACCGGATGCACTGGGAGACGCCCTCGCCCGCCTCCGCACCACAATGTGGGGCGGCACGGTCTTTGAAAAAGGCGCAGCCCAGGACCTGGTCGATCAGAGCGGCTATGCCGACAGCCGGTTGCTGCCCGGCCCGACCGGGGCGCCTGTCGCCTTCGTCGCCGGGCGTAAGCGGGGCTAACGGTTTCCAGGAGCGGACGATGAAACTGCTGATCTTCGGCGCTTCCGGTGCGACGGGTCGACTGCTTGTCTCGGCGGCGTTGGCGAAGGGCCATGCGGTGACCGCCTTCGTCCGCACGCCGGGCAAGCTTGCCATCAGCCACGAAAATCTGAAGGTGATCGTCGGAAACGTCGCCGATCGGCAGGCAGTCGAACGCGCCGTTGTTAGGTATGATGCGGTTTTCAGCTGTCTTGGGGTGGGCGTGCCGCTGAAACGCGATCCGGCCGTCGTTGCCGGCATCGGCTTCATCGTCGCGGCGATGCAGCAGGCCGGCCCCGAACGGCTCATCTATCTTTCATTCCTTGGCGTTCGCGACGGCCGGCGGCAACTAGGCCTCCTGTTGGGCAACATCATCGTGCCATTGGTGCTGCGCAATGAGGTGACGGACCATGAGGTGAAGGAAAGCCTGGTCGTTCAATCCAGTCTCGACTGGACCATCGTGCGGCCGCCCAAGCTGAGCAATGGAGCGGCAACGGGTGAATTCCGCCATGGCAATGGCATCCGGGCGGCATCGCTGCTGCCGACACTGGCGCGGGCCGACGTAGCGGCCTTCATGCTCGCCCAGATCAACGACACCACCTACTCGCGCAGGACAGTCAGCATCCTGCGCTGACGCCGCACGGGAGCCGTCTTCCCCTCGACAAACCTCCCGCTTATCTTCATCGCCCTTATCTTCATCGCCCTTGTAGGCAGCGCCAAAATGGACGAATAGTCATAGCGGCGCGCCGCCGTGAAATTGCCGGTATGCGGTTTCTCAGTTGGCGGCATCGCCGCAGCCGGATCCTGGAATGGCCAGTCCTTTGGAACCACGCAAGAGAAGAGGTCCGGTCGCCGCTAGGCTGCTGGCGGTGGATGCGTGGATCGATTCCTCGGTCTACGAAATCGGCTTCAGGGCGCGCCAGTTCTGGGAGGCGGCGACCATCTTCTCGCGGCGTTTCCGCGTCGGCGGCTGGCGCCGCGGCCTGATCGAACTGTTGAGTGAAGGCTTTACGCTCGGTGCCGGCGGCATCGTCGTGCTTTTGGCGCTGGCCTTGCCGGCCTTCCAGATAACCGCCGGCGACTGGCGCACGCAAGGCGACTTCGCCGTCACCTTCCTCGACCGCTACGGCAACGAGATCGGTCAGCGCGGCATCATCCAGCGCGATTCAGTGCCGGTCGACGAGATGCCCGACCATGTCATCAAGGCGGTGCTGGCGACCGAGGACCGCCGTTTCTTCGACCATTACGGCATCGATGTGCTCGGCCTGTCGCGCGCCATATTCGAGAATGTGCGGGCAAATTCCGTCGTCCAGGGTGGCTCGAGCATCACCCAACAGCTGGCCAAGAACCTGTTCCTGACCAATGAGCGGACATTCGAGCGCAAGATCAAGGAAGCGTTCCTGTCGCTGTGGCTCGAAGCCAATCTGTCGAAGAAGGAAATCCTGCAGCTTTACCTCGACCGCGCCTATATGGGCGGCGGCACCTTCGGCATCGAGGCGGCAGCCGATTTCTATTTCGGCAAGAGCGTCAAGGACCTGAACCTTGCCGAGGCGGCGATGCTGGCCGGCCTGTTCAAGGCGCCGACCAAATATGCGCCGCACATAAACCTGCCCGCCGCCCGGGCGCGGGCCAACGTGGTGCTGTCCAATCTGGTCGATTCCGGCTTCATGACCGAAGGCCAGGTGCTGCAAGCAAGGCTGCACCCGGCCGAAATCGTCGACCGCGGCGAGCAGAAGAGCCCCGACTATTACCTCGACTGGGCCTTCGACGAGGTCAAGAAGATCGCCGCCAAAGGCGGCCCGCACTCGCTTGTCGCCCACACCACCTTCGATGCCAACATCCAGAAGGCGGCCGAAGAATCGATGGAGTTCCACCTCCGCCAGTTCGGCAAGGAATACAACGTCACCGAGGGCGCCATCGTCGTCATCGAGACCAATGGCGCGGTCAGGGCGATCGTCGGCGGCCGCGACTACGGCGCCAGCCAGTTCAACCGCGCCACCAAAGCGCTTCGCCAGACCGGCTCCTCGTTCAAGCCCTATGTCTATGCGACGGCGATGGAGCATGGCTTCACGCCGGATTCGGTGGTTTCCGGCGGACCCATCTCCTGGGGCAGCTGGTCGCCCCACAATTACAATGGCGGGTCGGCCGGCAACGTCACGCTGATCACGGCGATGGCCAAATCGATCAATACGGTGCCGGTGCGGCTGGCCAAGGATTATCTCGGCATCAAGCCGATCAAGGCGATGGCCGAGGCGATGGGCGTCGAGTCGCCGCTGGAATCGCACAAGACCATGGTGCTCGGCACGTCGGGCATGACCGTGATGGACCAGGCGACGGGTTACAGCGTGTTTGCCCAGAACGGCTTTGCCGGAACCCGGCACGGCGTCAGCCAACTCTTTACCCGTACCGGCCAGGTGGTCTACGACTTCGCCAAGGATGCGTCGCCGCCGCACCGGGTGCTGTCGGAGCAGGCGCTCAAATACATGAACACCATGCTGGCGGCGGTGCCGGTGATCGGCACTGCCCGGCGCGCAGCCCTTCCAAACATCGTCGTCGCCGGCAAGACCGGCACGACCCAGTCCTACCGCGATGCCTGGTTTGTCGGCTTTACCGGCAACTACACGGCCGCCGTCTGGCTCGGCAATGACGACTTCACCGCGACCAACAAGATGACCGGCGGCACGCTGCCGGCCATGGTGTGGCAGCGGCTGATGCTCTATGCGCACCAGCACATCGATCTCAAGCCGATCCCCGGCCTCGATCACCCCTTCGTCGATGCCGAAGTCGCCGCCAAGGCCGAGGAAGCGGAAAAGAAGAACGCCGAACAGGCAGCTGCCGATGCCGCCGCCGAGCGTCCGCCGGTGCTGTCCAGCCGGACCACCCAGACCCTGAAGGAACTGACCAGGCTGTTCCAGGCGGCACCCGTGCTCGACGCGCCCGCTGCGCCGGAGACCCTGTCGGCGCTGTGACGGCCAATTGCGCGGGGCCGCTTGCCACAAGGCCGTGCGCCGCGATATCCCCGAGGGGCAATCTTTCAGTCCCGGCCTTCGGTTCCCTTGCCTCCTCATGCTCAAGAACGCCTTCCTGACACTGCTTTCGCTTGCCATCGCCGTCGTCGGCGGTGGCGGCAGCGTCTGGTATGCACTGAAGCTGCAGGACGGCGTCGGCGCCATCAGGATCGGCCAATGGACCGCCTTCCCCGATATCGGCACGCCGACGGCAGATCCCTATTCGAAGGCCCGCGTGGCTCGCGAAGGCGTGCTGGCGCTCGGACAGGCGGAAGGACTGTCCTTCATAGCCGAGCGCGATTCCGGCGGCGAACAGCTCAAGCGGCAATGTGCCTACAAGATTGCGGGCGGCTTTCCCACCGCCCGGTTCTGGACGCTTTATGCCGCCGACCAGTCGCTTGGCGTGGTCGAGACCGGCAAGCCGAGGCCGGCTGCGCTGCAGTCCTATCAAGTGCTGCGCCAGGCCGACAATTCGGTGGTCATTTCCGTCGGCAGCCGCCCTGCGCCCGGCAACTGGCTGCTGACCAGCGGCGCCGGTAAGATGTACTTGGTGCTTACGTTCTACGACACGCCGATCGCCAGCAGCACCGGTCTCTCGGACGTCACGCTGCCGCAGATCCAGAAGGTCGGCTGCAATGCGTAGCCTGCTGCATGCCGTGCTGCTCGGCCTGCTCGGCGCCGGCATCGTGCACATCATCGTGCTGGTGCTCGTCCCCGAGTTTTCCGAACGCGACGCCTGGTCGCGATTGGCCATGGCTTCGGATCTCTACAAGATGACCCGGCTCGACGCGGAAGCCGGCGGCGCGCCGGTGGTGAAATCGGTCGATCCGCTGTTTTATGCGGCGGCATGCCGCTTCGATCTTGCCGAGGGGATGGTGCGGGTCAAGGCGCCGGGAAAGGTGCCGTTCTGGTCGATATCGGTCTATGACCGCGGCGGCCACAACATCTACTCGTTCAACGACCACAGCGCGACCGCAGGCGTGCTCGACACCGTTGTACTGACGCCGGCCCAGATGATCGAGGTCCGCAAGGATCTTCCCGAGGAACTGCAAGGGGCGATCTTCGTCGAGGCGCCGATAGAGGAAGGCGTATTCGTCATCCGTTCGTTCGTGCCCGACGACAGCTGGAAGCCGATCGTCTCGCGGTTTCTCGAACAGAGTTCCTGCGAACTGCAGGATTTTTAAGCCGGTTCCGATGCTCAGTGATGCGGTACCGGCAATGTTCCCGAAGGTCCCGGCTTGTCGGGGCCGGCCGGCCGCGTTTCGCCCGTCAGCGGCCGCTGCTCGTAGCGCACCCCGGGAAAGATGATCACTGCCGCCGGCGCGGCTTGTTGTGCTCGATTGGTTGCCGCCGTTCGCGGCACGAAAGACAGTACCATGCCCATGGTTCGCGTATTCCTCTCGGTTGCCCCGGAGCACAACGCAACGCCTCCATAGTCGATTAAGAAGGCAGTAGGTTAACGGAGCGCTAACGGATCGCCGCTAAATTGATCTTTGTTCTTGGGAAACGCGAAACCGGTACAGCCCGGCAGAGCGCTGTCCAGATCGTGTCGAGTGTCGGGCGTATCCTTCGTGTCAGCTTCGGATTTCAGGCAAATCGCAGCAGGAGCTGAATCGGGAAAGGCCGAAAGGCTGTTTCGCGCCGCGGTATCGGCGTTCTGCTCGCTCACCCGCCCTTCGCGCCGGGAGATCGCGCAGCTCGAAGACCTGACGCTGCCGCTTTTCGAGAATGTCTCGGTCGAATCGCGCCGCTACGTCGCGGCAGCCCTTTCCGAATGCGAATATGCACCCGCCGCGCTGGTGCGGCGGCTTTGCCAGGAGCGGGTCGACATCGCCGCTCCGCTGCTCATCCGCTCGCGCGCCCTCAGCGACGTCGACCTGATCGCGCTGATCGGACGTCACGGCCTGCCGCATGCCCGTGCCATTGCCCGCCGCAAGGATCTCAATCAAACGATCGCGGATCTCATCAAAGTGCTCGAAAGGCCGACGCTGGTGCGGTCGCAGCAGCAGCCGGAAACAACCGCCAAAGCCGCGTCCGAAAACGCCGAAGTGGTTGCGGGCGAGGTCAACAGGCAAGAGGCTTCCGATGCCGCTGAAACTGTACGCCGCCGGTTGCGATCCATGATGCGCGCCGAGAGCGGCGCCGCCATCAGTCCGTTCGTCGAGCCACAAACCTATGTCAAGCTGCGCGAGACCGCGCTGACCGGCAATGCGGCATTCTTCCAGACAGCGCTCGCCGATGCGCTCGAAGTCGATTTTTCAACGGCGCGGACGCTCACCGCGAGCCACAATTACACACCGCTGCTGGCCGCCTTGCGCGCGCTCGACCTTAGTGAAGACAAGGCGTTCCTGATCACGGCGGCCATCTATCCGACCGAGTTTCCGCACCCGCAGGCGATCCGCATCTTCCTCGACCGCTACCGCCTGCTGCACCGCGACGCGGCGTTGGACAGGCTCCGCGGCTGGAAGGCCGACACCGTATCGAAAATTGTTCGCAAGCCTGGGCGCGTCGCCGCAAATGCCGACCTGCGCAAGCCGAACAGCGCCGATATAGCCGCCACCCCAAAGGCGCGTCGCATCTGAAGGCTTGCCGTTACGACGCCTTGACCGAGATAAGCTCCTCGACGGGAATGGCGCCCGCCTCGATCTCGACCACCCAGATATCCGGATCGAATCTCTTCTCGCGCTCCAGCCGCGCGTCGAAGATGGCGGCATCGTCGCCTTCGCCAAGCAGGCTGAAAAAACGGTCGTCCGGCCTGGCTGAATCGTAACTCGTCTGCGGCGCCGGCCCGAACAGCGCTATCTCCCCCAGCCTGCCCCGCGCCAGCACGAAAACCGCGCCGGCTTCCGTCGCGCCGCGCTTGACCACGGCGGCAAAGCCGCCGGCGCTGAAAACCCGGCGCAACAGCGCCGACACCCACAGATCGGTGGTTACCCGCATGGAGAATTCCTGGACATGCGGCGGTCCTTACAGCATTGGCCGGAAAACCGTAACCGGTCTTTGCCGAGCGACCGGCGAGCGGCCGTCACGACCCTTAGTTGGTCAGGCCGATCTCGCGCATCTTGACGTAGACGATCTCGTCTGGCTCGCCGGTCTCCGGCAAGCCGAACAGCGCCTGGAATTCCTTGATCGCGGCCTTGGTGCGCGCGCCTACGACGCCATCCAATTGCATGTCGTCATTGCCGAACGCTTTCAGTCCGGCCTGGATCTTGACGATGCGGGGATCAGGCGTTTGCGCCACCGCATTTGCCGGTGCGGACGCTGGAATGGCGGCTGGAACAGCAGCCGTTTCGACCGGCCGCGGCACCGGATGCGGTACCACGGCCGCGGTCTTTGGCGTGGCGCCCAGTTGATCCAGCAGGACGCTGTCGATCTCGCCGGAGGCATTCAATCCGACCTTCTGCTGATAGGCCTGGATGGCCTTGCGCGTATTCGGTCCGGGAATCCCGTCGACGGTGCCGGAATAGAAATCGAGATCCTTCAATATGCCCTGGACCTGTTCGACGACCGGGTCGCTCTTGATCGGCGCAGCGGCCGGACGCACGATATTGATGGTGGTTTCGGGCTCGTCGCTGTCCGCCCGGGGAAAGCGCTCGATACTCCTGGTGGCGAAAAACGCGCCGGCATGCGGAAAGGGCTGGTACCAAAGCGCGTTCGCCGAGACGTAGAACAGCGTCACCAGGAACGCGGTGGAGCCGCCGACCACAACAGGATTGCGCGAGATCAGGCTGCCCAGCGCCATCGCTCCGTGCTCGAAGGCATTGCCGCGGCGTTTGACCGCCTTAGGCTGTTTTGCGGAGCGACCCATTGCTCTCCCCTTTGCCACCGTCCGCCTTGGCTTTGACCGCGGACATCGGCACCACGCCGATCTTCTCCGCCGAGCGGCCCGTCGGGCCGCTCACGGGAAGGCTGATCGTCACCGTGGTGCCCTCGCCCGGCATGCTTTCGATCGACATGGTGCCCTCGTGCAGCGCCACCAGCCCCTTCACCAGTGAGAGCCCGAGGCCTGTGCCTTCGAAACGGCGGGTATAGTCGTTCTGGATCTGCATGAACGGCTTGCCGAGATTGACGAAGTCTTCCTCGGCGATGCCGATGCCGGTGTCCCGGACCCAGAAATGCAGCCGCGAGCCGATGCGCTTGGCGCCGATGACGACATTGCCGCTTTCGGGCGTGAACTTGATCGCGTTAGAGACGAGATTGATCAGGATCTGCTGCACGGCGCGACGGTCGGCATTTATTTCGCCTGCGTCCGGCGCGATCTGGGCCTGCAGATCGATAGCCTTTGCCTCGGCTTGCAGGCGCATCATGGACTGGCACATCTCGACCGCTTCGCGGAAGCGGAACGGTTCCGGTTCGGTCGCGTAGGCGCCCGATTCGATCCGCGATACGTCGAGTATCGAGGTGACGACGGCAAGCAGGTGCTGGCCCGAATCCCTGACCAGCCCGACATATTCCTTCTGACGCGGATCCTTGAAGCTGCCGAACATCTCGTGCAGCAACATGTCGGAAAAGCCGATGATGGCATTGAGCGGGGTGCGCAACTCATGGCTGACGACGGCAAGGAAACGTCCTTTCGCCACCTCGGCGGAGGCAGCCGCCTCATTGGCAGCGGCAAGCTCCTGGCGCAGTCCGGCCAGTTCGTCGTTCTCGCACAGAAGAAGCGTGAAGACAGTCTCCTGCCCCGGCGCGCGCATCATCTCGAGCGAGAACGGCCGGTAATTGTCGGCCGTCACGCCGCTGCTCTGCGGCAGCCGTACGCGAAGGTCGAGCCGGCGCGACAGGGCTCCATCACGCATATCGGCCAGCGCACTGAGATACGGGACGCGGTCGGACAGATGGATGCGATCGAAAAGTCCGGTGCCGAAAAGCAGCTCCGGCGGCAGCCTCAGCATAGCGCGTGCCTTAGCCGAGACGTCCAGAACCTCGCCATGCGCCGCGATTCGCAGCACGACGGCGTCGATGAGGTCTTCGAGCCGGTCGCTGCCGGCCGGATCGAACTGTGCGCTGGCGGCGCCGCGAAGCGGAGCGATACGCGGAATGAGCGTGAGTGCCCAGGCCAGTGGTACCAGCCAGTGCCATGCGGCGATTTCGGTCTGGTCGAGCGGCAAGACGGAACCGGCTAAAGGCTGCAGCAAGACTGCGACAAAGGCCGATATGGCGCCCCAGATCACGGCACGGCGCGACTGGCCGATCCACCACGCTTCAAACGGCACCGCCACCGCGAGCAAGGCACCCGGCGATGCCACACCGCCGGCGGCAGCGATAAGGGCACCGAGGGCAACGCTGCCGACGACCAAGGCGAGTTGGCCGGCCAGGGTCATCTTGCCCGATGCAGCCACCAGCAGGGCGGCGAACCAGCAAAGGCCGAACGCCGCAAAGATGGCAGCCACAGTCACGGCCGCGCCCATGCCCGACGTGACCAGCGTCACCGCTGCACCCGCGCTGAAGAAAGGAGCCGCCAGCATGGCGCCAATGAACCGGCTGTGGCGGCAACGATCGCTCTGGCCGAGCACGGACGGATGAACCATCCGTTCGCAACCGGCGGCTATCGCGCCCGGCAACTCGGCGTATCTGGCCTTGATCGCACTCAACTCAACGCACCCGGTCGTGAACGGCCCTGCTTTGCAGGCGGCTTTTGTCGATCCAAAACTCGCATCCAGCGTTTAAGGAATGGATAAGGCTGGGCCGATCGTCCCCCGGCAGGCTGCAAATATCGGGATACCGGCGGGGAAAAACCGGGGCAATTGCCGCCATAGTAAACGGAGCGTTATCCACACCGCCCGCGCCTGCACCTACGACCGATGGCATCAAACTGTCGCCGATTAAGAAAATGATAATGAAAAACAATAGGTTGGATGGTTATCAGTTGCTGAATAAAATCTGAGCCGTTCGAGGCAAATGAACTTCAAAACGCTTCGTTTCGAATCTACCTAAAATTTAAGGAAAACTGTTGCTTTCGGGACAAGCCGTCCTTTGCGCGTCTGTGTCAGTATCGCGGTACAAGGGTCGTGCGGTTCGGATGCATGACGTCATAAAGGACAGACAGATGGGCTTTCTGATAAGAGCTGCTTTCTGGTTTTCGCTGGTGCTTCTGGCGCTGCCGCTGGGTGTCGGCGCCGATGATGCGGGCCGCGAAAGCGTCGGGCCGCTCCAGGCGCTGTTTGCGGCGCGCGAAGCCGTCGGCGATATCGCCGGCATCTGCGAGCGCAAGCCGGACGTGTGCGAGACCGGCAAATCGGCAATGCACACCATCACCGCCCGGGCCAGGGAGACCGCCAAGATCGCGGCCGCCATGCTGGACGACAAGGCCGCTGAACCCGATACGGTGACGACCACCGGCAGCGTGTCCGAGGAAATCGTGTTGCCGGCGAAAGTCGATTTGCCGGCGAAAGTGCACTTGCCGGCGAAGAACTGAGACTGTTTCGGCCGAATTCATCGCTAAACCGCAAGGCTCTCGCTCTCGGCACCTGCGGCGTTTCTCCTCTTTTTCCGTGACGTGGCAGCGCCGGATGACTATATCCGGGGGAATGACGACGACGATCCAGACCATCCGCGACGACTTTTCCCTGCTCGACGAGTGGGAAGACCGCTATCGCTATGTGATTGAACTGGGTGAAGCGCTGTCGCCGTTTCCCGACGAGCAACGCATACAAGCCAACAAGGTGCCCGGCTGCGTCAGCCAGGTCTGGCTGACCACCGAGCAAGGCGGGGGTGTCGACCCCGTTATCACCTTCAAGGGCGATTCCGACGCGCATATCGTGCGCGGCCTGGTCGCCATCATGCTGGCGCTGTTTTCGGGACGGCCGGCCAGCGAAATCCAGAGGACCGACGCAGAGGCCACATTGAAGGCACTCGGACTTGACGAGCACCTGTCGCCGCAGCGCGCCAATGGTCTTCGCTCGATGGTCAAGCGCATCAAGCGTGACGCCGAGGCAGCGCTGAAGCAGACCGCCTGACCGGACGGCAATTGCCGGCGGCATGAAGAACTGGCGGCCTGAGCTTGGTCTCCCCACAATGCGAAAACGGCGCCTGTAGGCGCCGTTTGAGTATCAAACCGGAAGAGCCGCTTGTCAGCGTCCCTTGCGCTTGCGGCCGAGACCCATCTTCTTGGCGAGCTGCGAACGGGCGGCCGCGTAATTGGGCGCAACCATCGGATAGCTCGGGTCCAGGTTCCACTTTTCACGATACTGGTCGGGCGTCAGATCATAGTGGGTCATCAAGTGACGCTTGAGCGACTTGAACTTCTTGCCGTCTTCGAGACAGATGATGTAGTCGTCATGCACCGACCGCTTCGGATTTACCGCCGGCTTCTGCTTGTCGGCAGGCGGCTGCTCGGCGGCCCCGCCGACGCGCCCGAGAGCGGCATGGACATCGGCGATAAGGTTCGGCAGTTCGCCGACCGGTACGGGATTGTTGCTGACATAGGCAGCCACCACGTCGGCGGTGAGCTCGATCAGCGCGTCACTGTTTCTGGAAGGTGTTTCGGTAATATCCATGGCGTTCAGGCCCCAACGAGAATTGTTTCTGTTTGCGCCCGTTTCGATAGTTGGGCATCGCGCGAACTTGTGCAGGAAAAAGCCTCCGCGATTCGCGTCGCGGCATCTTAATGGGCCGGGCCGCCAAGTAAGTCAATTCGCTTCTTTCGGTCTATTCAGCGATACAAGTCAAATCTTCCATATTCAGCTTCACTCTTTCGTGCAAAGCGTAACTTTGCCGTTTTTTCTGGTCAGACCAGCATCGACTGACGCCGCGGCAAGCAGCCATTACACAAACGGCAGCAGGTAAATAGAGTTCGATGCTTGACCCTGCCGGCGGCATTACAGCCTGGATGATCGGCGGATTCAGTAAAATCATAGGTTGCGAAGCGTTACTGTTGCTCGCGAGCCGTCGCCGGAGCGGTGCGCTGTGTCATTGAAATGGGGTAATGTATTTCCGTAGACCCAGCCATATCGGCCACTTGCCAAGCCGCGAAGGCAGTTGCATGAGATTGACCGGCACTGGCAGGGTCATCGCAGCGACGGCGAGAACCGCGGCAGTCCGAGAAGAAATATTCGTTATCCGCTCCTCCAGCCCGTCCTCTCGAGCCACCACGACAATAGATCATAGCCCTTGAACCCGCGCTGCTCGGCGTGTTCATTCGCCATTCAAGTAGCTTCCACAGCGAGACGCAATGACCAGAACCCCAGTGTTTCCGACCGCCACGCCGCCGCAGCCGGAGAAGCGGCCGATCTTCGACACGCATCACGGCATAACGCGGACGGACGATTATGCCTGGCTGAGGGCCGCCAATTGGCAAGAGATGTTCAGGGATCCGTCCCTGCTCGACGGCCAAATCCGCGCCCACCTCGAAGCCGAGAATGCTTACCAGGCGGCGCTGATGGCCGATACGGTCCAACTGCAGAAGCAGCTTTTCGCGGAAATGAAGGGACGCATCAAGGAAGACGATTCTTCCGTGCCGATGAAGGACGGACCTTACGCCTACGGCTCCTCCTTCAAGCTTGGCGGCCAGCAGCCGCGTTATTTCCGCACGGCGCGTGACGGCGGCGACAAGCAGATATTGCTCGACGGCGATGCCGAGGCCGAGGGCAAGCCCTATTTCCGCCTGGGCGGCGTCGATCATTCGGACGACCACAGCAAGCTGCTCTGGGCCTTCGACGACAAGGGTTCCGAATTCTACACGCTGCGCGTCCGCGATCTGGCCGGCGGCAACGATCTGGCGGACAGGGTCCCGGACACCGGCGGCGGCGGTGTGTGGGATGCCGGCAATGACGGTTTTTTCTACACCCGCCTCGACCCCAACCACCGTCCTTCCAAAGTGCTGTTCCATGCGCTTGGCGACGGTCCTGAAAACGACCGGCTGATCTACGAGGAGACCGATCCCGGCTTCTTCATGGATGTCGGTGGCACGCGCTCCAACGAGTGGATCATGATCGGCATCAACGATCATGAGACCTCGGAATACCGCATCATGAGCGCCGACGATCCGTTCGCAGAGCCGAAGCTGGTTGCGGCGCGCCAGACGGGCCTGCAGTACGAACTCGAGGAAGGCGGCGACATCTTCTTCATCCTCACCAATGCCGACGGCGCCAAGGACTTCAAGATCATGACGGCGCCGGCCCATGATCCGGTGCGCGCCAACTGGCAGGAACTGGTGCCGCACGAAGCGGGCCGGCTGATCCTTTCGGTGATCGGCTTCAAGGACCACATGGTCCGGCTCGAGCGCAAGGAAGGCCTGCCGCGCATCGTCGTGCGCGACCGCAAGAGCGGCGAGGAGCACCTGATCTCCTTCGACGAGGAAGCCTTCTCGCTCGGCCTGTCCGGCTCCTACGAATACGACACCGAGATCATGCGCTTTTCCTATTCGTCGATGACGACCCCGGCGCAGGTCTTCGATTACAACATGCGCACCCGCGAGCGGGTGCTGCTCAAGACCCAGGAAGTGCCGTCCGGCCACGACCCGGAGCACTACGTCACGCGCCGGCTGATGGCGCCTGCCGCCGACGGCGAACTGGTGCCGATCTCGCTCCTCCATCACCGCGACACACCGCTCGACGGGTCCGCCCCTTGCCTGCTTTACGGCTACGGATCTTACGGCATAGCCGTACCCGCCGCGTTCAACACCAATCTGTTTTCGCTGGTCGACCGCGGCTTTGTCTACGCGACAGCCCATGTTCGCGGCGGCAAGGACAAGGGCTATGGCTGGTACGACGACGGCAAGCGGGCGAACAAGATGAACACGTTCACCGATTTTGTCGCTGCCGCCCACCACCTTGTCGCCGAACGCTATACACAGCATGACCGCATCGTTGCGCAAGGCGGTTCGGCCGGCGGCATGCTGATGGGCGCGGTCGCCAACATGGCGCCGCAATGCTTCGGCGGCATCGTCGCCGAGGTTCCCTTCGTCGACGTGCTCACCACCATGCTCGACGCCAGCTTGCCGCTGACGCCGCCGGAATGGCCGGAATGGGGCAATCCGATCGCGTCAGCGGAGGATTACCGGACCATCGCCGCCTACTCGCCCTACGACAATGTCGCCGCACTCGACTATCCGCCGATCCTGGCGCTGGCCGGCCTGACCGACCCGCGCGTCACTTATTGGGAGCCGGCCAAATGGGTGGCGCGGCTGCGCGACCGCAAGACAGGTGGGAATCCGGTGCTGTTCAAGATCAACCTGGATTCAGGCCATGCCGGCGCCTCCGGCCGGTTTTCAAGACTGGAGGAAATCGCCTTCACCTACGCCTTCGCGCTCAAGGTGACGGGCAAGGCCGAGCTTGCGGCGTGAACATCGGCGGATGAGCGATCATTGCCTTCCGTTCCGCGACGTGGCTTCATTGGCGGTGAGAGTTGCGGAGCCCACCAATGATCGATCTCGCCACGTTGATAGCTTATGTCGCGGTTGTGCTTGGCTTTGTCTTCATCCCGGGTCCCGCCACTCTTCTGACGGTGGCGCGGGCAACCAGTTCCGGAACCAGGGTGGGCATTGCGACCGGCGCCGGGATCGCGGCCGGCGACGTGGTTCACACCTTCATGGCGATCGTCGGCATTTCGGCGATCATTGCCACGTCGGCGGCGCTTTTCAGCATCGTGAAGTACATCGGCGCAGCCTACCTCATTTATCTCGGCATTCGCGCGATCATCGAGAAAACGCCGGCCTATCCGGCCGCCGGCGCACTTGCGATCCCCGCTGCCAAAGCATTTCGGCAAGCTGTTTTGACCGAGGTTCTCAATCCCAAGACCGCGCTTTTCTTCCTCGCATTTCTTCCGCAGTTCGTGCGGCCTGAAAACGGATCGGTGATGCTTCAACTGGCGATATTGGGCGTCATCTTTGTTCTGTTGGGCCTCGTCAGCACGGTGGTTTTCGCCATGGGTGCGGGCGGCCTCGGTGCATTCCTGCGCCGAAACCCGACGGTGCTGAGATGGCAAGGCAAGGCTGTCGGCGGTATCTATTGCGCCTTAGGCATCCGGCTGGCGCTGCAACAGCGCTAGGGTCTCGACAGGCGACGAGCCGTACGAGGCTTCGGATAATGGGCAGGCACAGCTGATTTTCCGCTCGCAATTGCAAAGGCCGCGCGCTACCCAGTGCGCGGCCTTTTCACGGTCGCCGCCAACACACAATCACCAGGGATCTGCCATGTTGCTCGTCGATGTCTATCTCGACAAATCGCCCATCCAGGGCATCGGCGTCTTTGCCAAGAACCACATTGCCCGCGGCACGCTGGTCTGGAAGCTCGACCCGAAATACGACCGGCGCATCGAGGTAGCGGCCTACGAGCGGGAAACCGGGCCGGTCAGAACCTATCTCGACCGCTACGCCTATCCGGACCGGCGCGACCCGAATTACATCGTCTTCGAAGCCGACGATGCGCGCTACATGAACCATGCCGACAGCCCGAATTGCGACGTCTCGCAGCCGGAGGAGACCTATGCCTTGCGCGACATTGCGCCCGGCGAGGAAATGACCTGCGACTACAATCACTTCTTCGAAACCGGCTTCGACTTTCTCGGCGACCGCTGACGCAACGGCCGTCAGCTCGACGGCTTCTTGCGCGCCGGATAGCCGTTGGGGTGCGGCGGCACGGCTTTCAGGTAGGCGGCGATCGCCGCGCGGTCCTCCGGGGTCAGCACGGCCATGTTGCGCTGCACGTCGACCATGGCACCACCGACCGTATCGAAATCCGGCGTGAACCCGGTTTCGAGATAGTTGGCGATGTCGGCCTCGGACCAGTCGGCGATGCCGCCCTCGCCCGACGTGATGTTCGGCACGATGCCGCTGCCTTCGGCGGCGGCCGCACCTGCCAGCCATTGGCTCTTCCTGGTGCCGCCGGTAAGATCCCGCGGCGTGTGGCATTCGCCGCAATGGCCGAGGCCTTCGACCAGATAGCGGCCGGCCTGCACCGGCTGCGGACTGCCGTCGGCGAAGGAAACGACCGGCTGGTCGCTCAAATAGAGCAATTTCCACAGACCAAGACCGCGTCGGACGTTGAAGGGAAATGCCAGCGAATTGGCGGGCGCCTTGCCGGCGACCGCGGGTAACGTCTTCAGGAATGCATAGAGATCGGCAATGTCGGCCGGCTTCATGCGCGCGTAGGAAGTATAGGGAAATGCCGGATAGAGATGCTCGCCCGACGGCGACACGCCCTTCAGCATGGCGTTGGCAAAGTCCTCGACCGACCAGGCGCCGATGCCGTCCCTGGTATCCTGCGATATGTTCGGCGGCACGAAGGTGCCGAATGGCGTCTTGAGCTCGAGGCCGCCCGCCAGCTGAAGACGGGCGTCGCCTTGCGAGCCAGGCTTGGCATGACAGGATGTGCAGCCGCCGGCGTAGAAGATGCGCTTGCCCCTGGCGGCGTCGCCAGGACCAAGCTCAGCCAGCGTTGCGGCATCGAGCCTGACCGGAGCCGACAGGAACCAGCCGGCAATCGCGGCCGCGCCGCCCAGAACGAGGGCGGCGCCGACAAGTTTCTTCAGCAAGCGCATTGCCCGCTATCAGCCTTTTTTCACCCTGTAGTTTTGATGACAGTTGCCGCAGCCGCCGCCGATGGTGTTGAACTGCGCCTTCAACGCGTCGGCATCCGCAGGTGCTGCGGTGACCGCCGCCTTGACGTCGGCGAGGTACTTGCCTTCAGCCGTCTTGAACCCGGCCATGTCCTGCCAGATTTTTGGGGACGCCGTGGTGTCGCCGGTGTCGCTGCCCGCCGGGAAAAGCGTGTCGACGCCGGCATGGAATTTCTCGGCATTGACCTGCAGTGCCTGCAACGCCGTCAGCACCGAAGCTGCGTCGTAGGGCGTCTCGCCCTTGACCACTTTCGACAAGCCGGCGGCGATCTTGCCACGTTCCTTCATCAGGGCCTGCCGGTCGGCTACCGGGTCGGCAAATGCCGCCGAACCGGCGAAGGCGAGCATCGAGATGGCGAGGATAAGCTTTCTCATTCACTTGGCTCCATGTTGAAGGCAATTCAGGATGCGGCCCCACCCCGATGACAAACGGCAAGGATGGCTTAAAAATTCCGACGCTTCGCCTCACGCTTGCGTGAAATTTTTGCAGCTGTCGTTCTGATGCTGAAAAAGAAAAGCCCCGGTTCTGCCGGGGCTTTCTGGAACGGATCAGGCCTTTTCGTAGAGTTCGAGCACATAGTCCCAGTTGATGAGACTGTCGACGAAGGCTTCGAGATATTTCGGCCGGGCGTTGCGATAATCGATGTAATAGGAATGTTCCCAGACATCGACGCCGAGGATCGGCGTCGCGCCATGGACGAGCGGGTTCTCGCCATTCGGCGTCTTCGAGATCGCCAGCTTGCCGTCCTTGACCGAGACCCAGGCCCAGCCCGAACCGAACTGGGTGGTGCCGGCGGCGATGAAGTCGGCCTTGAACTTGTCGTAGCCACCAAGATCGCTGTCGACCGCCTTTTTCAATGCGCCCGGCAGCTTGTTGCCACCGCCGCCCTTCTTCATCCATTTCCAGAAATGGATGTGATTGTAGTGCTGGGCGGCATTGTTGAAGAGGCCCGCATTCTTGCCGAAGGACTGTTTGACGGCCTCTTCGACCGACAAATCGCCCATGCCCGCCTCGGCGGCCAGCTTGTTGCCGTTGTCGACATAGGCCTTGTGGTGCTTGTCGTGATGATATTCCAGCGTTTCCTTGGACATATAAGGCTGCAAAGCCTCGTAATCATAGGACAAGGCGGGCAATTCAAAAGCCATCGGTCGTACTCCCTCGTGGAAAAATCCGGTGTCGATACCGGACTAACATAGGACTGGATTGGTCTGGAACAACTCCGGAAACGAAGCGCCGGCCGCTTTTTAGCGGGTCAGCCGGGCGAAGTCGAATGCGCCCATTCCCAATACAGTTCGCGCGCCTTCTTGGCCACCGGTCCGGGCTGCAGATTGCGATCCTCAATACGGGTGACCGGCACGACTTTCGAGTGGTTTCCGGTCGAGAAGATTTCGTCCGCCTCCAGGAAATCGCGGATCGACAGCGTCTTTTCCGTCGTCGTGAAACCGTATTCGCCTAGCAGGGCCATGGTGCGCGCGCGGGTAATGCCGGACAGGAAGGTGCCGTTCGGCGCCGGCGTCAGGACATGGCCGTCCTTGACCAGGAAAATATTCGAGGTGCCGGTCTCGGCGACATTGCCCAGCATGTCGAGCACGAGCGCATTGTCGAAGCCGCGCATCTTGGCCTCTAGGATGGCCCGGCCGTTGTTGGGATAGAGGCAGCCGGCCTTGGCGTTGGTCGGCATGGTTTCGATGGTCGGGCGCCGGAACGGCGACACCGTCACCGAAAACCCCGCCGGCGAGATCATCGGCGATTCGTAGAGGCAAAGGCAGAAACGAGTCGAGGCCGGGTCGGCCGGCACGCCCATATAGCCGCCATGCTCGGCCCAATACATCGGCCTGATATAGACCGCCGTGTTGCCTTCGAACTTCTTCAGCCCGTCCCAGGTCAGGCCGACGATCCTGTCGGTGCTCATCGTCGGTTTCAGACCGAGCGCGATCGCCGAGGCATTTACCCGCGCTGCATGGCGATCGAGATCGGGAGCGACGCCCTCGAACCAGCGGGCGCCGTCGAACACGCTGGTGCCGAGCCACATGGCGTGACTGCGCGGCCCTAGAATGGCAACATTGCCCTCGTACCAGTCGCCGTCGACGAAGGTCCATGTCGCGGATTGCGCCGCAGTCGCCAGTGTCATTGCCAGGTTCCGTTCGATGCTTGTTGCGGCGCATTGGAAGATGCTTTGGCGGCCGCCGTCAACCGGCTTGGCTGAGATTTGTTGAGGCCAGCGGACTGGCGGACTGCAATCAGCGCTTGCGCCTTGCCTTACGCGGCCTCAAAACTGTCGAATGCAGTTCGCGGCTTACGTTTTCGACGCCTATGGCACGCTGTTCGACGTGCATGCGGCCGTGCGCCGTCACGCCGACCAGATCGGGCCGGACGGCCAGTTGCTGTCCGATATTTGGCGCGCCAAGCAGCTGGAATATTCCTGGGTCAGGACGCTGATGGGGGCCTATGCCGATTTCTGGCAGCTCACCGAGCAGGCCCTCGACTTCGCCCTGCGCAAGGTTCCATCCGCGGATGCCGGGCTGAGGGCGAAGCTGCTCGAGGCCTATTGGCGGCTGGACTGCTATCCGGAGGTACCGGCCGTGCTCAAGGCGCTCAAGGCATCGGGGGCAAGGCTGGCGATCCTGTCCAACGGTTCGCCTGAGATGCTGGAAGCGGCCGTCAAATCCGCCGCGCTCGACCAGGTCCTGGACGACGTCTTTTCCGTCGACAGCGTCAGGCGCTTCAAGACCGATCCGTCGGTCTACGACATGGTCACCACGGGCTGGCGCCTCTATCCGGGCGCTGTCTCTTTCCAGTCATCCAACCGCTGGGACGTCGCCGGCGCCACCAAATTCGGCTTCAGGACGGTGTGGATCAACCGCGCCAATCAGCCAGAGGAATACCGGGATTTTCCACCGGCCCTGATCCTGCCGTCCCTTGAAGGTCTGGTCGCCGGGGGGTGACACCGGACATGTTGCCTCGGCGCAACAGTGACGATCCAGTCACAGCTTTGCCTTTGTTTGTCCACCCTGCGGCCAGAATTGGAACCGCCTATCGCGCCGGGCATTGCTCGGGCAACCGCGCGCAACCGGACGCATTTATGCTTTGTTGCGATTTGAGACTTAAAAAAGGCAATCATGTTCACACCCCCATCGTCCTCTTTTCGCCTGAGCCGTCGCGGTTTTCTCAACGCAGCAGCCCTCGGCGCCGCCTCGGTCGCGGTCTCCAGTTGCACCACGCTGTCGCAACAACCGGTCGAGCCACCGCCGCCGACCTATGTCGAGCCGGCGCTCGGCGACTATGTGACGATGTATGGGCCGATGTCGGATGGCGGCTTCGAGCTGCCGGCCATACCGGTCGACAAGATCGACCCGCAGTTCCTGCGCCAGATCGTGGACGATCCGACCGGGCAGCAGCCGGGCACCATCGTCGTCGACACGACCAATCACTTCCTCTACCTGGTGCGCCCGGGCGGCCAGGCGATCCGCTATGGCGTCGGCCTCGGCCGCGCCGGCTTCGAATGGTCGGGCGATGCCGTGGTCCAATGGAAGCAGAAATGGCCGAAATGGACGCCGCCGGACGACATGATAGCGCGGCAGCCGGAGTTGAGACCCTACAGCGCCGAGAATGGCGGCATGCCCGGTGGGCTCAAGAACCCGCTTGGCGCGCGGGCGCTTTATCTCTTCCAGGGCAACCAGGACACGCTCTACCGCTTGCACGGTTCGCCGGAATGGCGGTCGATCGGCAAATCGGTGTCGTCGGGCTGTGTTCGCCTGATGAACCAGGACATCATCGATCTCTATGATCGTGTGCCGAACAAGACCCCGGTCGTGGTGACGGCCGACATCGGTCAGCCGATGGTGGCGACAGCAAACCGCAAAGCCATTCCGATCGACGCCGGCGTGCCGGAAGGATCGATCCTGCTCGGCCCGATAAAATCGATCACAAACTCTATCTTCTGAATTGGGCGAAAGCGCGGGCGGGATCTTCCTCGCTCCTGCTAGTTTTGCTGAGCGTCGGCGTGGCCCGCTTTTAGGTCCGATGGTTACGCAGAGCAGCGGATTTTGCCGCGCTCTGTGCAGACGCCGCCGGTAGACAGCTCATGACCCGAACCGCCCCTCCCAAGGCGATTTGGTAGCCCAAAAGCTGACCTCTAGCGGAGCCGGCGGTCGTGATCCGCAACGGACATTTGGACCGTCAGAGACGTCATATTGCCAGACGTTGCATGGCTCGCTGGCGCACTCGCGAGACATCATTCGAAAAAGTTAAGCCTCATAGTAGTGTAGTTCGAGCAGCAGGCACCCGGTCTGCGACCGGAAGGGACCGTGATAGACGCCAGGCGGCCGGCAGGCGTAGGTGTTCGGGGCAAAACTCGGAGACGCCTCTTCGACCGAAGTTCCGCCAACGATGAGATCTCCCGATACGAGATAGACTTCTTCCCAGTATTCATGCACGAACGGCATCGTCGTATAGGCGCCTGGTGCAAACCGAAGCAGCCGCGTCCGATTCCCGGTCTTGCCTGCCTCGTCGAGCCGGCCGGCAAGAATCTTCTGCTCGATGCCGGACGGGTAACCAGGCGGCGAATGCCAGCCATCCCCGGTCATGTCGATCGTGTGAAATTCCTTATGTTCCTTTCGGATCGGCATCGCAAACCTCAAGCGGCAGCCAGAGCGGCACGGTCGACCTCGTCTTCCAGCGAATAGCTGTCCAGCATCTGATCGACGAGCTGCGTGCAGCGGTCCCAGTCGAAGGTGCGGAAGCTGTGCCCCTTGGTCACGAAGGTGGCGCCTGCATAGAACATCTCGTATTGCAAGTGGCGCGAGGCGAACTCCGACCCGACCGCATCCCAGGCCAGCTTGAAGAATTTTACCCGGCCCTCCGACGAGAGGACCGGCGATTGCTGCGTCCTTTCAATCAGACTGCGCAGCTCCGGATCGGCGAAATCCTGGACGGAGGACGGCAGCATGATCAGTCCGCCGCCCGCCAACTCGCGCAAGGCCAAAATCACCCCGGCATAGAGCTGCTGTGTCAGCACCTGAGCCGAATAGAGCGTATGTGCGTCGGGCACGAAATAGCCGCCAAGCATGCTGCCCTTCACCTCCATGGCGTGCACCAGCGCGTCGACCATGGTGTTCTGCGCCGCCAGCGCTCCCAGCGTCTCGCGCACCTGCGGAAAGTTGATGACGCCATTGGTCTCGGCGATGCGCCGGGCGATGCCGACGAGAAAGCGCATCTTCACCATCAGGCGGATCTGTGCCTGATAATTCTGGAACACATGCGCCGGGGTGGCATGGAACTGCCGCTGGCACATGGCGATGTCCTGGTTGATGAAGACGCGGTCCCAGGGAACTTTCACATCGTCGAAGTAGAGCACGGCATCGTTCTCGTCGAAGCGGCTGGCGAGTGGATTGTCGAAGACACTGACGGCGCTCTCCTCGTAGGATTTGCGCGACAGGATCTTCAGCCCGCCGGCATTCATCGGCACGGCGAAGGACACCGCATAAGGTTCGTCGCCCTCGCGCAGTGGCTGGATGCAGGTGACGAACACCTCGTTTGCCATGATGCCGCCGGTCGCCAGCATCTTGGCGCCGCGGATCGTCAGGCCTGCGGCGTCCTGGTCGACGATGCCGGCGGTGAGAAAACGGTCCTGCTGCTCGCCCGTCGGCTTCGAGCGGTCGGCCTGCGGATTGATTATGACATAGGTGAGATAGAGCTCATTGTCCCGGGCGTAACGGTAATAGTCAGCAAGCGCCGCGGCGCGCGGCTTGTCGTAAGCCTCGAAGACCTCGATCCCCATGAACATGCCGGAAATGCAAGAAGCGACATGGTCCGGCGCGCGGCCGAGAAAGCCATAATGAAGCTCCGTCCAGGCTTCCAGCGCCTTGCGCCGCTCGACAAGGTCGGCATGGCTGCGCGGCAACTGCCAGATGCGGTTGGCCCGCTGTCCGCCACTTTCGGGAACCTCGAAGGTCATCAGCTCCCGGTTGTCCGGTCGCGCCTGGAAATCGTAGAGCGCGCCGACCGACCGGATGGTCTGGCGGAAGGCTGGATGCGCGGTGACGTCGCCGGCGCCCTGGCCATTGATGTAGACTTGCCTTCCATCCCTCAGCATCTCGATATGCTGCGCCCCGGTCTTGATCATCTTACCCTCCGCGATCAGTAGTGCCCAAGAAATCAATAATGGATGTCGAGCGGCCAAAGCGGCGCCGTGAACTCCGTTGGCTGCAGTGATGCGTAGCGCCCCTTGCTGAAAACCAGCGCCTGCCGGTCGGCGAAGGACCGGAAATGCTTCACCCTGGCGATGAACAGCACGTGGTCCCCGGCTTCGTGCCTGGCCCACGGCTCGCAATCGAACAGCGCCGCCACGCCGGGTAGCACCGGGGCGCCGGAGCGGCCCTGCTCGAACCGCACTCCTTCCCACTTGTTGGAAAGCGGCTTGGCGAAGCGGTTGGAAATGTCCTTCTGGTTTTCCGAGAGAACGTTGACCGTGTAACTGGCAGCCTTCCCCCAGAGCGGCAGGCTGGCTGAACGACGGTCAATGCTAAAAAGGACGAGGGGCGGGTCGAGAGACAGCGAGTTGAACGAGCTTATCGTCATGCCAAGTTGCTCGCCGTCAGCCAGACAGGTGACGACGCAGACGCCGGTCGGAAATTGTCCAAGCGCCTGCCGGAACGCGCGCACGTCGAAAGCCGTTTCTCCTTCGATGATCATGCCCGGCCCTTTCGGCATCGATTTGTTAGGTCACAAAAATCAATTCACCAATTCCGCTGGCCAACTGCCCGCCGCCACTGTGTGTTCCGACCGTTCGGCCGCATTGCCGATGCGAGCGCCGCGGCCCCTTTTTCACTGCGTCACCACCGCCGGCCCGCGCGCGGTTGCAACCGCGCCCCAGCCTGCCGCCGTCGGCAGCCGTAGGGCGACCAGCGTCCGCGCCAGATGCTGGGCAACGGCTGCGGCCGCCTGTTCGGGCTGTCCGCGGCGTATGCCCTCGACGATCGCTGCATGTTCGGCAAGCACCCTGTCGCCGCGCCCACCGGAGATTGTGACGGCGTGCACGCCCATCCGCAACTGACGATCCCGCAGGCCCTCATAGAATTCGGCGAGCACCGGATTGCCAGCGGCGCGCACGATCGTGCGATGAAATTCCCGGTCGCGCTCAATGAACGCAACAGGGTCGTGCTGCACCTCCATCTGGAGGGCGACCAACCTGTCGAGTTCCACGGCAAGCATGTTGCCGAAGCCGGCGGCCTGTCGCGCGCACCACTCCTCCACCAGGCTCCGGGCCTGCATGACCGCTTCGATCTCCGCCTCGGTAATCGGCGGAACATAGGCGCCCTTCTTCGGCACGATCTGCAGGAAGCCGTCGGCTTCGAGCCGCAACAGAGCTTCGCGCACCGGCGTCCGCGACGTTCCCGTCTCGCGACAGACTTCCGCCTCGGTAAGGAACTTGCCCTCGCGGCTGGGCAAGGTGAGCACATGCTGCTTCAGCCAGCGGTAGACCACGTCCTGCGCAGCATCGCTTCGTTGACCTATCGCAGTGCGTTCTGATTGATGCCGCTCGCTCATAGACATCATGTATACATGTTGTTGATTAGAATTTCAAGCAACTTGCCACCTGGCTGCGCCGAGCGCCAACGTCAGGAATTTGCACACCTTGGCGGGTCGGCACGTTCAGCCTTCAGCTTATGACAAGGCTCTGGAACTCCCCGCCGGATAGAAAGCGGTCAGGGCAAACGCGTATTTTGTCGCTCCTGCCATTCAGGAAGTCCGGCCGCTCTTGGCGGTCGATCGGCAAGTCGGTGTCGTCGGGCTGTGTGCGCCTGATGAACCAGGACATTATCGATCTCTATGATCGCCTGCCGAACAAGACCTCGGTAGTGGTGACAGCCGACATCGGCCAGCCGATGGTGTCGACAGCAAACCGCAAAGCCATTCCGATCAAGCCGGCGTGCCGGAAGGATCGATCCTCCTCGGCCCTATAAAATCGATCACAAACTCTATCTTCTGAGCTGGTCGAAAGCACAGGGGCGGGATCTTCCTCGCTCCTGCTGGTGTTGCCGAGCGTCGGCTTGCCCGTACCGGCGCCCGCCTTTGGATTTGATGCTTACGTTGAGCAGCGGATTTTGCGGCGCCGTGTGCAGACGCCACCAGTGACAGCTCATGACCCCAAAAGGACATTCGGCGCGTGGCAATCAAACTTCAGTTTCGAGGCTCAAGCGGTCGTTCTGCCTCGAGCCGGCGGTTGCAGGTTGTTGGGTGTCGCTTTGTAGCCCGGAGTCCCATTGGCCGGACAGCGGCTTCGGGTCCGAAGCGCGACATTGTCGGCGACAGTCAGAAAGGTCTCGAAATGGCGCATAGCCGCCGTCCGCTGTCCTCCAGATCTGGCTACTGGCGCTTGATGCCAGGACAGAATTTGCCCACACCGATGCCGCCTTCGGGTCCGATGCCCCTCACCTGCCCCTCGACAAGCTCCCCAAAATGCCGCGGACGATCGCTCGTCCGACCGACGAACCGACCGAGCGCACCACCGACTTGATTGCCGCCTCCGCCACCGTCTGACGGTTGGAGGGCCGCGGCGCCCGCCGGCCACCGCTGGGCTGAGGAGCGGGCTCGTCATTGCCGAAACCGGGAATGGTCCAGCGCGAACGGCCTGCGTCCTGTTGCTGCGCCTGTGCCTCCTGGGCGTCCTTGGCCTTCTTCTGCAGCATCTCGAAGGCCGATTCGCGGTCGATGGTCTGATCGTATTGTCCCGCAACCGGGCTCTCGGTGATCTGCTTGCGGCGCTCGTCGGGCGTGATCGGGCCAAGGCGCGAGGACGGCGGGCGGATCAGCGTCCGCTGCACCATGGACGGCACGCCCTTGGCTTCCAGCGTCGAGACCAGCGCCTCGCCCGTGCCGAGCTGCGTGATCACGGTTGCGCAGTCGAAATCGGGATTGGGTCTGAACGTCTCGGCCGCCGTCCTGACGGCCTTCTGTTCGCGCGGCGTATAGGCACGAAGTGCGTGCTGCACCCGGTTGCCCAGCTGGGCCAGGACCGTTTCAGGGATATCCAACGGATTCTGCGTGACGAAATAGACGCCGACGCCCTTCGAACGGATCAGCCGGACCACCTGCTCGACGCGGTCGATCAGCACCTTCGGCGCATCGTCGAACAGAAGGTGCGCCTCATCGAAGAAGAAGACCAGCTTCGGCTTGTCCGGGTCGCCGACCTCGGGCAGTTCCTCGAACAGCTCCGACATCAGCCACAGAAGGAACGTCGCATAAAGCCGGGGATTCATCATCAGCTTGTCGGCGGCGAGCACGCTGATGGCGCCGCGTCCATCGCGCGTGGTGCGCATGATGTCGGCGATCCGCAATGCCGGCTCGCCGAAGAAATTGGCAGCGCCCTGCTGCTCCAGGACCAGCAGCGTGCGCTGGATGGCGCCGACCGAAGGTTTCGTCACATTGCCGTAGCGGGAGCCGATCTCTTCGGCGCGGTCGGCGATATTGGCCAGCAGTGACTGCAGGTCCTTCAAGTCGAGCAGCAGAAGGCCTTCCTCGTCGGCGATGCGGAAGGCGATGTTCATGATGCCTTCCTGCGCCTCGGAAAGGTTCATCAACCGCGACAGAAGCAGTGGGCCCATCTCCGAGATGGTGGCGCGGATCGGGTGGCCCTGCTCGCCGAACAGATCCCAGAAGATGACCGGGAATTCCTGGAATTCATAGGGATCGAGCTTGACCTGCTCGGCCCGCTTGACCAGGAAATCCTGCGCTGTGCCCATCATGGCGATACCCGACAGGTCGCCCTTGATGTCGGCGCAGAATACCGGCACGCCGGCATTGGAGAAACCCTCGGCCAATATCTGCAGGGTCACCGTCTTGCCGGTGCCGGTCGCGCCGGTGACCAGGCCGTGACGATTGCCATATTGCAGCAAAAGCTGTTCGGGCCGCTGATAGCTGTCGTCCGGCTTGCGGCTGGCCCCTATGAAGATACTGGTATCGTCGGCCATGTGTCCGGTCTCCGCAAACCTATAGGGTTGAATGCCCTGATCCCTTGAAGAAAAGGGAGCCCCGCCGCAGGTATAGTGAGGCCATTGCGCAGCGACAATGGGCGTTGTCGAAAATGGCTTTTGGAGCTTGCAGAACCTGCCCATGTTTGGCAATCGGTTGACGGTCACCGTCACGGAAGGCGCGTTGCACGGCATGTGTGCTGCATTGTGATATCGGGCCGGGGACCGTAGACTGACATAGTCGGCCGCTGCGGCCGCTAGAACGAGGAGAACCGATGGGCGCCGGTGCCTTGACCCAGGATGCCGAACTTCCAAACGTCGACCGGCAACGATGGCTGGCGCTGGCGGAGAAGGCGCTGGCCGGCGGGTCCTTCGAGGAAAAGCTCGTCTCGCATACGGACGACGCCATCCGCATCGAGCCGCTCTACGAGCGTTCGGTCACGGCGGAGCCTGTCGTGCGCGCCAACCCGGGATCACCGTGGATCGTCAGCCAGCGCATCGACAATCCGGACATAGGCCGCGCCAGTGCGCAGGCGCTGGAAGACGTCGCGCAGGGTGCCACCGGACTGTCGCTTGTCTTCGAGGGTGCGCCGAACGCCTTCGGCTATGGCTTGCCGAGGACGGCGGAGGCGCTGGAGGGCGTGCTCGACGGCGTGCCGCTCAACCGCATCCAGATCCGCATCGACGCCCATCCCTGGAGCCGTGCCGTGGCCGACTGGCTGGTGGCGTTTTTGACCAAGCGCCGCTCCGACCCGGCAAAGCTCAACCTCTCCTTCGGCATCGATCCGGCGGCGATCTTTGCCGGGACCGGCAGGCTGCGCATGTCGATCGAGGCTTTGCAGGCTTCGATGCCGCAATCGCTGGCGCATTTCTTTTCGATGGGTGTGCCCGGCGTGCTGCTGGAGGCCGACGGGCGGGTATTCCACAATGCCGGCGCCACCGAGGCGCAGGAGCTTGGCACCATGCTCGCCTCGGCCGTCTCCTATCTGAGGCTGTTCGAGAAGGCGCGCCAGCCGCTCGTCTACGCGGCGCCGCATATCGGTTTTGCGCTCAGCGTCGACCAGGACCAGTTCGTTTCGACGGCCAAGGTCAGGGCGTTGCGCAGGCTGTGGGCGCGTGTCCAGGAGGCCTGCTCGATACCGCCCTCCACCGCCAGCATCCATGCCGAAACCTCCTTCCGGATGATGACGGCGGCCGACCCGGAAACCAACATCCTGCGCACCACCATCGCCGCTTTCGCGGCTGCCGCCGGCGGCGCGGATTCGATCGCCATCCTGCCGCACACGATCGCGCACGGCCTACCCGCGGATTTTGCTCGCCGCGTTGCCCGCAACGCGCAACTGATCATGGCCAATGAAAGCCACATCGACCACGTCGCCGATCCGGTTTGCGGTTCGGGCGCCGTCGAAGCGCTGACTGCGGAGCTCTGCGCGGCGGCCTGGCAGGAGTTCCAGCAGATCGAGGCGGAAGGCGGCGTGCTGACCAGCCTTGAGCAAGGCCACATCCAGAGGCGCGTCCAGGCAGCTTCCGCCCGCCGCAACACAGCCTACCAGGCGGGCGAACGGGCGATCGTCGGCACGACGCTGCACCCGTCGAAGACCGAGCGTCCGGTCGAGACGCTGGCGGCGGAGCGGCGGCCTGCCTTCACCGAAGGCGTTGCGGTGTGCGAGCCGCTATTTCCGATCCGCATCGATCAGTCGATCGGAGCCGTGCCATGATCCCGGATTTCAGCCAGATCGCCTGGTCGCCGCCACGGCGGGTGCCGGTCGAGGTCAAAGGCCAGCGGATGACGCCGGAAGGCATCGCCGTCAAGCATCTCTACAACCAAGGCGATCTCAAGGGCTTGCCGCACCTCGATACCTATCCGGGCCTGCCGCCTTTCGTGCGCGGCCCCTATCCGACGATGTATGTCCAGCAACCGTGGACGATCCGGCAATATGCCGGCTTCTCGACCGCCGAAGAGTCCAACGCCTTCTACCGGCGCAACCTTGCCGCCGGCCAGAAAGGCCTGTCGGTCGCCTTCGATCTCGCCACGCACCGCGGCTACGACAGCGACCATCCGCGCGTCGCCGGCGATGTCGGCATGGCCGGCGTCGCCATCGATTCCATTCTCGACATGCGCCAGCTGTTCGACGGCATCCCGCTTAACGAGATGACGGTATCGATGACGATGAACGGCGCGGTGCTGCCGATCATGGCGCTCTATATCGTCGCGGCGGAGGAACAGGGCGTCGCGCAGAAGGATCTCACCGGGACCATTCAGAACGACATCCTGAAAGAGTTCATGGTGCGCAACACCTACATCTATCCGCCAAAACCTTCGATGCGGATCGTGTCGGACATTTTTTCCTACACGTCGAAGCATATGCCGAAATTCAATTCGATTTCGATCTCCGGCTACCACATGCAGGAGGCAGGTGCGACGGCGGACCTCGAGCTCGCCTACACGATTGCCGACGGTATCGAATATGCCCGCGCCGGCGTCGCGGCCGGCCTCGACATCGACCGTTTCGCGCCGCGCCTTTCCTTCTTCTGGGCGATCGGCATGAATTTCTTCATGGAAGTCGCGAAGCTGAGAGCAGCGCGCCTTTTGTGGGCCAGCCTGATGCTGAAGAACTTTTCGCCGAAAGACGAGCGCTCGCTGTCGCTGCGCACCCATTGCCAGACTTCGGGCTGGTCGCTGACGGCGCAGGATCCCTACAACAACATCATCCGAACCATGATCGAGGCGATGGCGGCGACTCAAGGGCATACGCAGTCGCTGCACACCAATTCCTTCGACGAGGCAATGGCGCTGCCGACCGACCATTCGGCCCGCATCGCCCGCAACACACAGCTCATCCTGCAGAAGGAATCCGGCACGACGCGCATCATCGACCCGTGGGGCGGCTCCGCCTATGTCGAACGGTTGACGCATGATCTGGCGGCGCGTGCGCTTGCGCATATCGAGGAGGTCGAGAGCCTCGGCGGCATGGCCGCGGCGATCGAAAAGGGCCTACCGAAGCTGCGCATCGAAGAGGCTGCCGCGCGCACCCAGGCGCGCATCGATTCAGGCGAACAGATCGTGGTCGGTGTCAATGCTCACCGTCCCGGCACGGACATCGAAGTCGACGTGCTGAAGATCGACAATGCCGAAGTCAGGGCGCGGCAATTGTCGAAGCTGCAGCGGCTGAAAGGCACGCGTGACGTCGCCGCCGTCGAGAGCGCGCTCGATGCGCTTACCCGTGCTGCCGGGAGTAACGCAAACCTGCTGGAATTCGCCATCCGGGCCGCACGCGCCAACGCCACGGTCGGCGAGATTTCGCTGGCGCTGGAAAAGGTTTTCGGCCGCCATGTCGCCTCGGTGCAGACGATCTCCGGCGTCTATCGCAACGCGCTCGGCGACAATCCGGTGGTCGACCGGCTGCAGGACAAGATCGTCGCGTTCGAGGAGAAGTCCGGCGGCAAGCCGCGCATTCTGGTCGCCAAGATGGGGCAAGACGGCCATGATCGCGGCCAGAAAGTGATCGCCACCGCCTTTGCCGACCTAGGCTTCGACGTCACCGTCGGGCCGATGTTCCAGACGCCGGACGAGATCGCCAGGCTGGCCGTCGAGCATGACGTGCACATCGTCGGCGCCTCGTCGCTGGCAGCAGGCCATTTGACGCTCATTCCCGAACTCAGGCTTGCACTGAAGAAGCTCGGCCGCGACGACATGCTGATCGTCGCCGGCGGCGTCATCCCGCCGCAGGATTACGACGCAGTCCGGCAGGCAGGCGCCACTGAAATCTTCCCGCCCGGCACGGTCATTCCGGAAGCGGCGGACCGACTGATGGATAGGCTGCTGGAGGCCGGCTGACGCTTTGTTATAATATCCGTTGTAACGAGAAACACGCTGAGTTATAATCAGCGTTGCAACAGGATGCCTCACCATGAACACGACCATTCGCAAGATCGGCAATTCCGAAGGCGTAATCCTGCCGAGGGAGCTTCTCGATCGTCTGAACCTGAAGGCCGGCGACCAGCTTCAAATCGTTGAAACAGGTGACGGTCTTGCGCTGAAGCCGGTGGACGACAGCTTCGAGCGGCAAATGAAAGCTGCCCGCGAGGTCATGGACAAATACAAGGTCGCGCTTCAGAAGCTCGCCGAATGAGCTGGGAGCTTCTGACGCGGCGTGCAGTCGAAGCCATGCACGCGGAGCAGTTGCGCCGACACGGCGGAGCACAAGGCTTGAGGGATGAAAATGCCCTCGAATCGGCGCTCGCTCGCGCCGAAAACAAGGCCAACTGCGGAGACCCGTCGGTTGAGGAACTCGCAGCCACCTATGTCTTCGGCATTGCCAGAAATCATGCCTTTGTCGACGGCAACAAACGCACGGCCATTGTCGCGGCCGGCGCATTTCTGATTGTGAATGGTTATGCCCTGTCGGCCAATGACGGCATGCTTTACGAATTCGTCATGGGCGTCGCCGCCGGCGAAATCGACGAGGCTGGTGCCGCGGCGTTCTTCCGCGATCATGTCGTCAAGCTCGAAGACTAACTGTCGGAGAGCTTGACGATCTCCCATTCCTTGCCGTTGACCACGGCAACTTCGCCGACCTTCTTGCCGAACAGCGCCATCGCCATCGGCGACATATGGGAAATTGTCCCTTTGCCCGGATTGGCTTCGTCCTCGCCGACGATCTTCCAGTGCACCTTCTTGCCGTCGTCGCTTTCCAGGGTGACACCCATGCCGAAACGAACCAGGTCGCTGCCCGGTTCCGGCACCGAAAGCTCGGCGCTTTCACGCCGCGCCGTCCAATAGCGGAGATCGCGCGAGACCAGCGCGATGCGCTCGCGGTCGGCCCTCTTTTCGGCTCTGCCCAGTTCGTCGCGCAGAGCGGCCACCTCGGCATCGATCAGCGCCATGCCGCGTTCCGTGACCAGATTGCGGTGATGGCTGATCGGCCGCTCGCCGATGCCGGCAATGGCGTTTTCGCTGTCTTCCTCGCGGGTGAAGGCCCTGCTCATCTGACGAACTTAGGCTTGGAATGGCGACTCCACAAGCCATTGCTGATGAAGAGGCTAATGGTGAAGATCTGGGTTCAGTACCCGAGATTAGACAGCTGCTTGGGGTGTAAAGCTGACCATGCGAATGCCTCAACTTGGCGCACTATCGCGCTTCGAGGGCCGCAAGGCTAAGGTCCGGTTGCGCAACTAGGTAGCGGAGCCCCTTGGTTCCGACGTCGCCTTGCTCAACGATATTGAAGCCGTGCCGGCCGAGATCCGCTGCAACTTTGTCCAAATCGACGTAACCATGCCGGTGGAGCCGAAAGGTGCTCTTCTGGCGCGGCGGTTTCGCAAAATCGACGATAAGCACACGACCGCCCGGCCTCAGGACGCGGAAGGCCTCTCTGCCGAATTCCTCGCGGCCCTTCTTTGGCAGATGGTGGAACATCAGCGTGCTGAGGACGACATCAAATTCCCCATCCTTGAAAGGCAGTTCCTGAGCGGTGGCGGTCGAGAACCCGACTTGTAGCCCGGCTCGCCGGGCCTTTGCCGTCGCGCGCGCAACCATTTCGACGGAGACGTCGACGCCGTGCACACGCCCCTCCGGCCCCACCTTCTGTCTGGCAAGGAGCGCGGTGGTGCCGGTGCCGCACCCGACATCCAGGACCACTTCTCCCGGTTTCAGCTCCGCAAAGCTTAATATCCTTTCGCGAAAAGCACGTTCGCGACCGAAGGTCAGAAGCCACGCCAGCATATCGTACAGGGCGGCGGAATGAAGCGTGATGCCGACATGCGGCGCCTTCTCCTCGCCGGCGGCCGGTCTGCGGTCCTTGGCGGACAGCCGCCGGTGAGCGCTTTGCCATATCAATAAGCTCGCGACTACGACGAGTGCACCAGCATGAAGCAGGAGGACGGGAACTCCCAAGGAAAAGACCGCATTTGCCTGTCCCAACGAGAAAAATGCCGCGAGCACCACGGCCATTTTGACGAGCGCGACTAGCGCATGCCCTCCAACTATTGTTCCGAAAATACGTTGGTGCATTGCTTTATCTCCGGCCAGCCGGGCATCGCGCCGGGCCTTCCGCAAGAGCATAGGATACTGGACAGTGTGTCCAGTATCAGTTTTACTGGCCACATCGCACCGACGCGCCCAATACTGGACGATTTGGTGTCCTTTGGCCGGAAAAGGATGTTGCCGATGCCAGCCGGACCGATCGACCGTCGGGTCGCCAGGACCCGCAGCCGACTGCAGCAGGCGCTTTTCAGACTGACCGCCGAGAAGGGATATACGGCGATCACGGTCGAGGACATCTGCAGGGAAGCCGATGTCGGCCGCTCGACTTTCTACACGCACTATCCCGACAAGGACTACTTGAGGAAAGCAACGATCGACGAGCATATGAAGGGCTTGCAGGCACGTGGTGCCGAACGCCATTCGCAGAGAAATGCCAAGGGCTTTTCCTTCAGCGGTCCGGTGTTCGAGCATGCTCTTGCCACGCGGGAGATGCACCGTGCGCTGATGGGCGGGAAAAAGCGCGAAATGCCAGAAGAGATCCGCGGCTGGATAAGCAGGCAGGTTCGCCATGAGTTGGCGAATATCCAAGGTGATGAAGGCGGAGTCAGACTTGAGATCGCCACACGCTTCATCGTTGGCGCGTTCTTTGAAGTGATGCACTGGTGGCTTGAGAGGGATACGAAGCTGTCCCCCGCGGAGATCGACCAGACATTCGTGCAACTTGCCTTCAACGGGGTAAATGCGGTGTTCGCCGAGCCAACGAGGATCGAAGAGAGGCTCAAGAGGGGCTTCGTTTGATCGCCCACAGAAGGGCCGAAAGCGATATTCCGTCCTGGCTGGCAAGCTTCAGATTTTCACCACGAGTTCGACCGGGCTAGTCTGGCACGAATCCTGCGGCGTGAGCGTTGGCCGCAAGGGATCTGTGCCGATGTTGAACAGAAGAACGCTGCTTGCGCAGACCACCGGCTTTGCCATCATGAGGCTTTCGCTTGGCAAGGCAGCGGCGAAGAACCTGCCCGGCATTGAGAAAGCCGCGACGCGTGGCGCGATCAACGCGACCGAGCTCGGCGTCCGGCCCGGCGCGCTAGACGATCAGAGCAAGGCTTTCACCAAGCTGCTGCGCGACGCGCACGACCGCGACATGCCGGTGTTCCTGCCGCCGGGGATCTATATCGTTTCCAACCTGTCGCTGCCCGGCCGCGTGCGCCTGTCCGGCGTGCCGGGCGCATCGCGGATCGTCTATGGCGGCAATGGCCATCTCATTATGGCCGAACGGGCCGAGCATATCGAACTCAGCGGGCTGGTGTTCGATGGCAGCAACCGCTGGATGGGCGACTACACGCAAGGCCTGCTCGATCTGCGCCGCATCGCCCATCTGGTCGTCGACAACTGCCAGATGACCGGCAGCGGCAAGAACGGTCTGGCGCTCGAACATGCCTCGGGCCGAATCGAGCGCTCGGCGATATCCGGTGCGGCCGATGCCGGCATCTATTCGGTCGAGGCCGATGGCCTGGAAATATCAGGCAATAGCGTCTCCGACTGCGCCAATGGCGGCATTCTCGTGCACCGCTGGCAGGCGGCGGAAGACGGCACCATCGTCAGCGGCAACCGGATCGAGCGCATCCAGGCGCGCAGCGGCGGAACCGGCCAGAACGGCAACGGCATCAATGCGTTCCGCGCCGGCAACGTCATCATCTCCGGCAATATTGTCTCGGATTGCGCGTTCTCGGCGATCCGCGCCAACAGTTCCAGCAATTTGCAGATCACCGGCAACACCTGCTCGCGTTCGGGCGAGACGGCCGTGTATTCCGAATTCTCGTTCGAAGGCGCCGTCATCGGCAACAACATCGTCGATGGTGCTGCGAACGGTATTTCGATCGTCAACTTCAACGAAGGCGGCCGCATGGGCGTGCGCTCCGGCAACATCGTCCGCAATCTGTCGACCAGCGGTCCCTACCCTGCGGACGCGCCCGGCTTCGGCGTCGGCATCAGCGTCGAGGCCGACACCACCGTTTCCGGCAATGTCGTCGAGAATGCGCCGCTCTACGGCATGCAGATCGGCTGGGGACCGTTCATGCGCAATGTGGTCGCCACGGGAAACATCGTCCGCAAGGCCGGAACCGGCATCGTCGTCAGCGTGGTCGAAGGTGCCGGAACGGCAATCATCTCCGACAACGTCATCGACGGGGTCCAGAACGGCGCGATCGTCGGCCAACGCTGGGCCGAGCGAGTGACCGGTGACCTCGCCGCATCAGGCAATGCCGGCTACGCGCATTTGACCGTCGAGCGCAACCACGTCAGTTGAGGGTGGCCGTCGGCCGGAGCGCGCCGACTTTGGCGCCGATCCGGCTTTCGATGGGCGGATTTGCCTGTTCGATCAATTTCACAGCGAGCGCGTGGTCGGCGTGCAGCAGCTTAGCCAGCACGGCCGCGACCATCACTTCAGCGGCGCGGCCGGCGCCATCGTCGCATTTCAGCGCGATGCCAAGGCCAAGCTCCGGAAGGGCTGCACAAAAAACACCTTCGGCGCCTCCCTTGACGAAAATCCGACTCGGGGCGGCCTCCATCATCGCGACGTCGGACCTGCCCGTGCCGGCGACGAAAAACGGCTCGGCCATGCAGGCAGAAAGCAGCCGCTTCGCCGCCCGGGCGCGCACCGGCTCGAAGCCGGCACCTGTCGCCATGCGGGCAAAGCCAAGGGCAAAGCTGCGCAACGGCACGGCATAGGTCGGAATCGAGCAGCCGTCGGTGCCGCGGTGATCGGCGTCATGGGCAGCACCGGTCACCGCCTGCATCGCTTCGCGCACCATCTCCTGCGAAGCATGGCCAGCCTTGACGTAACCACGATGGGCGATGCCGCTGTGAACGCAGGTGCATAGGAAGCCTGAGTGCTTGCCGGAACAATTGTTGTGCAAGGTGTTCGGCGCACGGCCGGCGCGCGCGAGCGCCAGCGTCGCCCCGTGGCTCGACGGCCAATGCGCGCCGCATTCGAGTGCCGTCTCGTCGAGGCCGGCTTTCGCCAGCATGGCGCGCGCCAGCTCGACATGCGGCGGCTCGCCGGAATGGGAGGCGCAGGCCAGCGCCAGCTCCCGGTCACCGAAGTCGTAGGCATCGGCAGCGCCGCTCTCGACCAGCGGCAACGCCTGGATCGCCTTGACCGCCGAGCGCGGGAACACAGGCTGTGCCGTGTCGCCGATCTCCCAGACGGGCTTGCCGTCGGCGTCGAAGACGGCAACAGCGCCGCGATGGGCGCTCTCGACGATAGCGCCGCGCAAGACTTCGACCAGAACCGGATTTGTCATGTCACCTCCCGCAAATGCGGGCGGGTTTATCTGATCCGGTCGAGAATGGAAACGTAGTTGGCGACCGCGGCACCACCCATGTTGAAGATGCCGCCGAGCTTTGCTCCCGGCACCTGGATGCCGCCCGCCTCACCGACGAGTTGCATCGCGCCCAGCACATGCATCGATACACCGGTGGCACCGATCGGGTGGCCCTTGGCCTTCAGCCCGCCAGACGGATTGACCGGCAGCCTTCCATCTTTCGCCGTCTCGCCATCCAGGGCCAGCTTGGCGCCCTCGCCCGGCTTGGCCAAGCCCATCGCCTCATACTCGATCAGTTCGGCGATGGTGAAACAGTCATGCGTCTCGACGAAGGACAGGTCGCCGAGCGTCACGCCCGCCTTCTTCAGCGCCTGGTTCCAGGCCTGCTCGCAGCCTTCGAATGCGAGAATGTCGCGCTTCGACATCGGCAGGAAATCCTGAACATGCTCATTGGCGCGGAAGGCGACGGCGCGGCGCATCTTCAGCGCCGTGGCCGTGTCGGCAAGGACAAGCGCGGCGGCACCGTCCGACACCAGCGAGCAGTCTGTGCGCTTCAGCGGACCGGCGACGAAGGGGTTTTTTTCGCTTTCCTGCCGGCAGAACTCGTAGCCGAAATCCTTGCGCATCTGCGCGTAGGGATTGTCGACGCCGTTCTTGTGGTTCTTGGCGGCGATCATCGCCAGCGCATCCGACTGGTCGCCGTAGCGCTGGAAATAGGCTTGGGCGATCTTGCCGAAGACGCCGGCGAAGCCTGCCGGCGTGTCACCGTCCTCCGGCAGATACGAGGCCTTGAGCAGGTTCTTGCCGATCTCGGGACCGGGCGTCGTCGTCATCTGCTCGGCGCCGACCACCAGCACGATACGGGCGGCATTGGCGTCGATGGCGCGGATGCCTTGCCTGACCGCCGCCGAGCCGGTGGCGCAGGCGTTCTCGACGCGGGTCGCCGGCTTGAAGCGCAGCCGGTCATCGGCCTGGAGGACCAGGCTCGCGGTGAAATCCTGGGCGGAAAACCCGGCGTTGAAGTGGCCGAGCACGATCTCGTCGACGTCATCTGGACCGATGCCGGCATGATCGAGCGCCTCGACTGCCACCTTGGTGATCAGGCCCTCCAGCGTCTCGCCTTCGAGCTTGCCGAAGCGCGAATGCGCCCAGCCGACGATGCATGCTGTCATGGCAACCTCCATCCTGCGGGCCCGGGCTACGCGATACTGCGCGCGCATCAGCATTGTTCAAGCATGAACCGTTTCGCCGGCCTCGTGAAGGGGCCAGAACCGCACAATCGCTTGATCTTGATCATCTGGTCATAGTGCCTGGCTTTTGCCAGCAAATCAGGCTGGATTTTTGTTGATTGATGCGTCAATAAAAAATAATCTTGTCCCAACAGGCCGGAGCAGGAATGCCGAAACTCGGAATGGAGCCGTTGCGCCGCAGGGCGCTCATCGACGCAACGATCTCGGCGATCGGCGAGCGCGGTTCGCTTGATGTGACGATGTCGGAAATCGCCGGGCGCGCCGGCGTGTCCTCGGCGCTTGCCCACCATTATTTCGGCGTCAAGGACGAATTGCTGTTGGCGACGATGCGGCACATCCTGAGCGAGCTCACCGCCGATACGCGCCGTGCACTTCGCGCGGCCGGCACGGCGCGCCAGCGCGTCTCGGCGGTGGTCGCGGTCAATTTCTCCGACATCCAGTTCCAGCCCGAAACGATCGCCGCCTGGCTCGCCTTCTATGTCGAGGCGCAGAAATCGGCAGCACTCCGCCGGCTGCTCAAGGTCTATGCGCGCCGGCTGCATTCCAATCTGCTCAGCGGGCTGGCCGGCATCCTGCCGAGAAGCGAGGCCGACCGGGTCGCCGAAGCGACCGCGGCGCTGATCGACGGGCTCTATATCAGGCGCGCGCTGAAGGACGGTGTTCCTGATGCCGCGACCGCGATTGCACTGGTCGAGGACTATCTCGAAACGAAGCTCAGCGGACGGCAGAAGCAGTGACATCCAAGCGACCCAACATCCTGATCGTCATGGTCGATCAGCTCAACGGAACGCTGTTTCCGGATGGGCCGGCGGACTTCCTGCACGCGCCGCATCTGAAGGCGCTGGCCGCGCGTTCGGCGCGTTTTTGCAACAATTACACGGCCTCGCCGCTCTGCGCGCCGGGCCGCGCCGCATTCATGAGCGGCCAGTTGCCGTCACGCACCGGGGTCTATGACAACGCCGCCGAATTCGCGTCTTCGATCCCGACCTTTGCCCATCATCTGCGCGCCGCCGGTTATCACACCTGCCTCTCCGGCAAGATGCATTTCGTCGGGCCGGACCAATTGCACGGTTTCGAGGAGCGGCTGACCACCGACATCTATCCGGCCGATTTCGGCTGGACGCCCGACTATCGCAAACCCGGCGAGCGCATCGACTGGTGGTATCACAATCTCGGCTCCGTCAGCGGCGCCGGTACTGCCGAGATCACCAACCAGCTGGAATATGACGACGAGGTCGCCTTCCATGCGGTGCAGAAGCTTTATGATTTTGCCCGCGTCTCCGACGATGCCGCACGTCGGCCCTGGTGCTTGACGGTTTCCTTCACCCATCCGCACGATCCTTACGTCGCACGGCGGCAATATTGGGACTTCTACGAGGATTGCCCGGCGCTCGAGCCTGAGGTCGGCTTCATTCCTTACGACAGGCAGGACCCGCATTCGCAGCGGCTCTACCGCGCCAGCGACTATGACAGGTTCGACATCACCGCTGAGCAGATACGCCGCGCACGGCGCGGCTATTTCGCCAACATCTCCTATCTCGACGACAAGCTCGGCGAATTGATGTCGGTGCTCGAGCACACACACATGCTCGACGACACGATCATCCTGTTCTGCTCGGACCATGGCGACATGCTGGGCGAGCGCGGCCTGTGGTTCAAGATGTGCTTTTTCGAAGGTTCGGCGCGGGTGCCGCTGATGATCGCCGGCAAGAGCATCGCCGCCAGCCTGATCGAGACGCCGGTCTCCAATCTCGACGTGACGCCGACGCTTTGCGACCTCGCCGGCATCAACATCAGCGCGATTGCGCCGTGGACTGACGGCCAGTCGCTGCTGCCGTTGCTGAACGGAAAGAAACGCTCCGCGCCGGTGCTGATGGAATATGCCGCCGAAGGCTCCAACGCGCCGATGGTGGCGATGCGCGAGGGCCGCTACAAATTCATCCATTGCGAGATCGATCCGCCGCAACTGTTTGATCTTGAATCGGATTCGCAGGAATTGACCAATCTCGCCGCCGATCCGGCCAATGCGGCATTGGTGGCCGCTTTCACCGACAAGGTGCGGGCGCGCTGGGACATGGCGGCCTTCGACGCGGCGGTGCGTGCCAGCCAGGCACGCCGCTGGGTGGTCTACCCGGCGCTGCGCAACGGCACCCATTATCCCTGGGAATTCCAGCCGCTGCAGAAGGCATCGGAGCGCTACATGCGCAACCACATGAACCTCGACCTGCTCGAAGAGCAGAAGCGCTTTCCGCGAGGCGAATGATGGCAGATAGTCTCGTCCCCTCGCTCGACCATCTCAGGCAGGCCTATGCCGTCACCTCCAAGGCGACGCAGGTCACGCCGCTGCTGGAATCGGCGGCACTCGCGCGCGAGACCGGCGCCGCCCGCGTCTTCGTCAAGGCCGAATCGCTGCAATGGGCAGGATCGTTCAAGGTGCGCGGCGCCTACTGGCGGCTGAAGAAGCTCTCGCCTGACGAAGCCAAAAAGGGCGTCGTCGCCTACTCCTCCGGCAATTTTGCGCAGGGGCTAGCGGCGGCTGGCCAAGCGCTTGGCATTCCCGTCACCATCGTCATGCCGATCGACGCGCCGGCCGCCAAGCGCGACGCCACATTGGGTTACGGCGCGCGCGTGGTGCTGACTGACCATGGCGAGCGCGCGCGTGAGGAAGTCGCCGCCGCCAAGGCGCGCGAGATCGCTGCGAGCGAAGGCCTGGCGCTGCTACACCCGTTCGACGATCCGGAGATCGTCGCCGGCCAAGCCGGTGCCGGGCTGGAGGCACTCGACCAGATCGCCGCCAGGCAAGCGGAGGCCGATCTCTTGTTCTGCTCGGTCGGCGGCGGCGGCCTGATCGGCGGTGTTTCACTGGCCTTTCACTACCTGTCGCCAGCCACGAAGATCATCGGTGTCGAGCCGGAAGGTTTTGACGGCATGGGCTCGTCGCTGGCGCATGGCGCCATCGAAACCATGCCGATCGGGCCGAAATCGATTTGCGACGGGCTGATGTCGCGGCGGCCCGGCGACGCGCCGTTCGCAGCGGTGAAGGCCGCCGGCGTTCGCGGCGTCACCGTCGACGATGCTTCGGTGCGGCGCGCCATGCGCCTCGCCTTCGAGCGGCTGAAGCTGGTGCTCGAGCCATCCGGCGCTGCTTCGCTGGCGGCGTTGCTCGGCGGCAAGGTCGACGTCACCGGCAAGACCGTTCTCGTAATGGCAACCGGCGGCAACGTCTCGCTGGCCGATTTCATTGCGCATATGAACCACGGGCGCGCATGAACCATGCTTGAAGCGGATTTCGTCATCATCGGCTCCGGCTCGGCCGGTTCGGCCATGGCCTACCGGCTGTCGGAGGACGGCAAGCATTCGGTGATCGTCATCGAATATGGCGGCAGCGATATCGGCCCGCTGATCCAGATGCCGTCGGCACTGTCGATCCCGCTCAATATGAGCCTCTATGACTGGGGCTTTGCCAGCGAGCCGGAGCCGCACCTCGGCGGCCGCGTGCTGGCGACGCCGCGCGGCAAGGTCATCGGCGGCTCGTCGTCGATCAACGGCATGGTCTATGTGCGCGGCCATGCCCGCGACTTCGACCATTGGGCCGAACAGGGCGCGACCGGCTGGGGCTTTGCCGATGTGCTCCCGTACTTCAAGCGCATGGAGGACAGCAATGGCGGCGAGAATGGCTGGCGCGGCCACGGCGGCCCGCTGACTGTGCAGCGCGGCTCGAGGACGAACCCACTCTACGGCGCCTTCGTCAAGGCAGGCCGTCAGGCCGGTTTCGAGCTGACCGACGACTATAACGGCGCGAAGCAGGAAGGCTTTGGGCCGATGGAGCAGACCATCCGCGGCGGCCGTCGCTGGTCCGCAGCGAGCGCCTATCTGAGGCCGGCGCTGAGTTGGAAAAATGTCAGCCTGGTCAAGGGTTTCGCCCGGCGGGTAATCATCGAGAATCAACGCGCCACCGGCGTCGAGATCGAAGTGCGCAAACGAATTCAGGTGATCAGAGCGCGGCGCGAGGTGATCGTTGCCGCGTCCTCGATCAACTCACCCAAGATCCTGATGCTGTCCGGCATCGGCCCCGGCCAGCACCTTAGGGAGAACGGCATTCCGGTGATTGTCGACCGGCCCGGCGTCGGTCGCAATCTGCAGGACCATATGGAACTCTACATCCAGCAGGAATCGACGAAGCCGATCACGCTGAACTCGGTGCTGAACCCGTTCTCGAAGGCGCTGATCGGGGCACAATGGCTGTTCTTCAAGTCCGGCCTCGGCGCCACCAATCATTTCGAGGCGGCCGCCTTCGTACGCTCGCGCGCCGGCGTCGACTATCCGGATATCCAGTATCACTTCATCCCGGCCGCGGTCCGCTATGACGGCAAGGCGGCGGCCAAGGCGCATGGTTTCCAGGCGCATGTCGGGCCGATGCGGTCGAAGTCGCGCGGTTCGGTCACGCTGCGCTCGCCCGATCCCAAATCGAAGCCGGTGATCCGCTTCAACTACATGTCGCATCCGGACGACTGGACGGAGTTCCGCCACTGCATCCGGCTGACCCGCGAGATCTTCGGGCAAGCGGCCTTCGATCCGTACCGAGGCAAGGAACTGTCGCCGGGCTCGCATGTACAATCGGATGAAGAGCTCGACGCCTTCATTCGCGACCACGCCGAAAGCGCCTACCACCCTTGCGGCACCTGCAAGTTGGGCCGTGCCGATGATGCGATGAGCGTCGTCGATCCGGAATGCCGCGTCATTGGCGTCGAAGGGCTTCGGGTCGCCGATTCCTCGATCTTTCCACGCGTCACCAACGGCAATCTCAACGCGCCGTCGATCATGACCGGCGAGAAGGCCGCCGACCACATTCTCGGGCGTACGCCGCTGCCACCGTCCAACCAGGAACCATGGATCAATCCGCGCTGGCAGGTGTCGGACAGATAGGCCATGATCCGGCGGACGCATATTCCGCATGCCGCGACAAGACGATTTGGAGAACAGTCATGCGCGCCCAGCCAACGGCATCGCATTATGTCAACGGCCGCTATATCGACGACGAGCGCGGCGCAGCGCTGCCGGTTATCTATCCGGCAACCGGCGAGACCATCGCCATGCTGCGCTCGGCGACGCCGAACGTGCTGGAACTCGCGATCGAGGCCGCGCGTGCGGCACAGCCGGCCTGGGCTCGGCTGAAGCCGGTCGAGCGCGGCCGCATCCTGCGCCGTGCCGCCGACATTTTGCGCGCGCGCAATGCCGATCTGGCGCGCATCGAGACGCTGGATACCGGTAAGCCGATCCAGGAGACGCTGGTTGCGGACGCCCCGTCGGCGGCCGACTGCCTCGAATATTTCGGCGGTGCCGTCACCACCTTTAATGGCGAGGCCGTCGATCTCGGCGGACCCTTTGCCTATACCAGGCGCGAGGCGCTCGGCGTGTGCGTCGGCATCGGCGCCTGGAACTATCCGATCCAGATCGCCGGCTGGAAATCCGCACCCGCCCTCGCCATGGGCAATGCGATGGTTTTCAAACCATCGGAAAACACGCCGCTTTCAGCGCTGGCGCTCGCCGAAATCTACACCGAGGCCGGGCTGCCCGACGGGCTGTTCAACGTCGTGCAGGGTTTTGGCGATGTCGGCGCCGGCCTTGTCGGCCATGATGTTGTCGCAAAGGTCTCGGTGACCGGCTCGGTGCCGACAGGCCGCAAAGTGCTGTCGCTCGCCGGCTCGAAGATGAAGCACGCAACGATGGAGCTCGGCGGCAAGTCGCCGCTGATCGTCTTCGAAGACGCCAACCTCGAAAATGCCATCGGCGGCGCGATGCTCGGCAATTTCTATTCGACCGGCCAGATCTGCTCCAACGGCACGCGGGTCTTCGTGCAGAGCGGCATCCATGACCATTTCGTCGAGAGGCTGACCGAACGGACGAAGAAAATCCGCATCGGCGATCCACTCGATCCGGACACGCAGATGGGGCCGCTGGTCTCAAAGGCGCAGCACGACAAGGTGGTCTCTTACATCGAGGCCGGCAAGCAGGATGGCGCGGTGCTCGCCTGCGGCGGCAACGTGCCTTCGCTGCAGGGTTTTCAGGGCGGCTTCTTCGTCGAGCCGACGGTGTTCACCGGTGTCGTCGACACGATGCGCATCGCCCGCGAGGAGATTTTCGGGCCGGTCATGAGCGTGCTGAAATTCGACAGCGAGGACGAGGTGATCGAGCGCGCCAACGACACCGAATTCGGCCTCGCCGCCGGCGTGTTCACCCGCGACCTGGCGCGCGCCCATCGTGTCATCGCCGAACTGCAGGCCGGCACCTGCTGGATCAACGCCTACAATCTGACGCCGGTCGAAATCCCCTTCGGCGGCTTCAAGCAGTCCGGCATCGGACGCGAGAATTCGCTCGCGGCACTGGCGCTCTATTCGCAGCTGAAGTCGGTCTATGTCGAGACCGGGGATGTCGCCAGCCCGTACTGATCCTTGGGCGCCGTGCCGTCCAGATACTGCGTCAGCGCGCAGACGAGATGATAGAAGATGCTGGCCGGCACCTCGCTCGCCAAGGAGCGGCCACGCTCGTCGATGCGGTCGATCCACAGGCCGAGCGGTGCCGGATTGATGTGCCAGCGGAACAGCCGGCCGACCCGTGCTTCGATCTCCGGCTTCAGGTCGGGACCGCCCGAACCGTCCAGCGCGATCGCCGCCTTGATCGCTTCGGCCTGCGGCCAGCTGCGCGAGACGCGGTCGAGCGGCAGTCCTTGCCGCGAGACGGCGCCGTAGGCGAGGCCCGTGGCGCGGTTCAGGCCATTGGCAATCGCCGACGCGTAAAGCTTCCGGGCAAGGCCGGTCAAGCCGCTCTGGCCGCTGCGGCCGGCGAAGTCGACCAGCAGCGAGGCCCATTCGAAATGATGGCCGGGTTCGGTCCACGTGCCCTTCTCGCCAGGGGCCGGCCGCCATTCATGGTCGAAATACTCACCCAGCGTCCAGCTTTCCGGGTCGAAGAAATGGCTGCGAAACAGATCGACGATGCGCGCGGCGCGGCGAAGATAGGCGCGCTCGCCGGTCGCCTGATGCCAGGCCAGGAATGCCTCGAGCAGATGCATGTGCGGGTTGGAGCGGCGCTCGCCCTCGCCGCTCGAGGTCTCGCGGAAGCCGGTCAGGCGTTCGTCCTCGAGATGCGCGTCGATGAACGCAAAGGTCTCCTGGCCAAGCCGCAACGCATCGGGATTGCCGCACATATGGGCATGCGCCAGCGCCAGGAGCACGCAGGAATGGTCATAGGCATCCTCGGCAGCGTCGGCGACGGTGCCGTCGACGTTGAGCGTGCGTACCCAGCCGCCATTGTCGGTACGTCCGTGCCTGGCCATGAATTCGAGGCCGTGGCTGATCAGCCGATCGGCCGGGCCGTTCCAGCCGCGCGCCTTGGCGACGGCGAAGGCGTAGATCTGCCTGGCCTGCGTGCGCATGCGCTTGGGTTTCATCAGCGGGGCGGCATCGAAGCCGAGCGCCTCGTGGAACCCGCCGTGGCGCTCATCGACGCCGACCGTCGACCACAACGGCACCGTCTCCTCGAACAGCCAATGGTGCACGCGGCGCTGCCAGGCGCCGCTTTCGATGACGCGGTCGTCGGCAGGCGTGAACCTGGTCTCAAGGCGGCCGCTTTTTTCGAGCTGCTCGACGATCTTCTTGACGTTCTGGCTGTGGCTGACCGGGGCGACGAAAGTGGCGTCGGCGGTCGACACGATGGCGACGTCCTTCAGGCCTATAGCCGACAGCAGGCGGCCGTCGCTGCGGATATAGGAGTTCTCGCAATCGATGGCGACGACATCGCCGACGATGACATTGCCCTGCGTGTCGGAGGGGCCGACGTCGAGCAGCGATTGCCAGGAGCCGAGATCGTTCCAGCGAAAGCTGGCCGGCACCATGGCGATGCCGCTGGCGCGCTCCATGATCGCATAGTCGATCGATGTCGATGGGATGGCGGCATAGAGCTCCAGAGGCATGTAGAGGCCGGAAAGATCCGATGTCGCAGCCTGGTAGGCAGCCTCTGTGGCGCTCCAGATGTCGGGCTGGAAGGCCATGAACGCGTCGCGCATGGCACTGGCGCGAAACAGGAAGATGCCGGTGTTCCAGTAGAAATTGCCGGCCTCGAGATAGCTCTGCGCCGTGGCGAGATCGGGTTTTTCGACGAAACGCGAGACATCGCAGATGCCATCGCGCTCGCCGGCCACCTCGATGTAGCCGTAACCGGTCTCGGGTTGGGCGGGCTTGATGCCGAACACCACCAGCCTGCCCTGGCGCGCGGCCGCCGTGCCGGCCTCGATGCTCCGCCAGAATTGCTGTGGGGTCGCGATCTCATGATCGGACGGCACCACCAGCACCAGGCTGTCGCCGAATTCCGACAGCGTGCGCAGGCTTGCCAAGGCGACGGCCGCAGCGGTGTTGCGTCCGGTCGGCTCGAACAGCGGGCCGCCGCCGGAAAGCTCGTGACCGGCAATGTCGGCATGGACGCGGTCGGCATGCCTTTCCGAGGCAATCAGGAAAACCGGCGTTTCGCCTTCCGGCCGCGCAGTGAGCCGGCGCAGCGTCTTGGCCAGCATTGAGCCGTCGCCGGAGAAATCATGGAACTGCTTGGGATTGTCCTCGCGCGACAACGGCCACAGCCGCGAGCCGACGCCGCCGCTCATCACAAAACTGACGATCCGTTCGGTCATGAAAACAAGCCTCGTGCTCAAAAGGTCTGATTGTAGGCGCCGACTTCGGGGCTGCGGCGCAGCACCGCATCGACGGCTTCGAACATCTGCCGGCGCCGCTCGGACGATACCGGGCTCTCCACCACCACCACAAGCTCCGGCTTGTTCGATGATGCGCGCACCAACCCCCAGGTACCATCCTCCGCCACGACCCTGACGCCGTTGACGGTGATCAGTTCGGCAATCCTCTGGCCGGCGAAGACCGTGCCCTCGTCCTTCATCTTGCGAAAGTCGCCTACGACGCGCTCGACGACGCCGTATTTGAGCTCGTCGGCGCAGTGTGGCGACATGGTCGGCGTGCCGAAGGTCAGCGGCAGATCGCGATAGAGGTCGGCCATGCTGCTTTGCGGGCTGCGATCCAGCATCTGGCAGATGGCGATTGCCGTGACCAGGCCATCGTCATAGCCGCGGCCGATCGGAGGATTGAAGAAGAAATGGCCCGATTTCTCAAAACCGGCAACGGCGCCGAGTTCGGCCACCCGCCGCTTGATATGGGAGTGTCCGGTTTTCCAATAGTCGGTGACCGCGCCATTTTCCCGCAACACCTTGTCAGTCATGAACAATCCGGTCGACTTGACGTCGACAACGAAAGTCGAGCCGGGATAAAGGTGCGAAATGTCGCGCGCCAGCATGACGCCGACCTTGTCGGCGAAAATCTCGCTGCCTTCATTGTCGACCACGCCGCAGCGATCGCCGTCGCCGTCGAAGCCAAGCCCGACATCGGCGCCCGTTTCCAGCACCTTGTCGCGAATGGCGTGCAGCATCTGCATGTCTTCGGGGTTGGGATTGTAATTGGGAAACGTATGATCGAGCTCGACGTCGAGCGGGATCACCTCGCAGCCGATCCTTTCCAGTGCTTCGGGAGCGAAAGCCCCGGCGGTGCCGTTGCCGCAGGCGGCCACCACCTTGAGCTTCCTCGAGATACGCTTTCCCGCTGTCAGATCGTCAAGGTAGGTTTTGCGGAAGTCCGCAACGAAGTCATAGGAGCCGCCACCGACAAGATCGAAATCGCCGGACAGCACGATCGCCTTCAACGCACTCATCTCCTCCGGACCAAAAGTCAGCGGGCGCGCCGCGCCCATCTTGACGCCGGTCCAGCCATTCTCGTTGTGCGAGGCAGTGACCATGGCAACGGACGGCGTGTTGAGCGCGAACTGGGCGAAATAAGCCATCGGCGACAGGGCCAGCCCGACATCCTTGACCCGTGCGCCGGCCGCCATCAGCCCGGAAACCAGCGCCAGCTTTATGGCAAGCGAATAGGAGCGGAAATCGTGACCGGTGACGATGTCGGGTCCGGCACCCAGACGGCGGATAAGCGTGCCGAGCCCCATGCCGAGCGCCTGGACGCCGATCAGATTGAGTTCCGGCGTTTCGTTCGAGCCGGGATGGCCGAACCACCAGCGCGCATCATATTCGCGAAACCCGGACGGCTTGATCAACGCAGAGGTTTCAAACTCGAATGTGTTTGGTCTGACATCGCTAACGATCTTCATCGACAAAGCTGCAAACTCCAGGTGGCTGAATCAGGTGCTTCGAGGCAAGTGGACGGTTATCCAGAAGCCCTTTAAGCCGTGTTTGTGCGACAGGAAACTGAAACCTGTATGACGTGGCGGCGAAAGCGAAAGAAATGCGACAGAAGCGCTGCCATTGGCGCTTGCAGTAACCAAATGCGGCGGCTATAAGCCCGCGGTCTGGTCACGGAGTGTAGCGCAGCCTGGTAGCGCACATCGTTCGGGACGATGGGGTCGCAGGTTCAAATCCTGCCACTCCGACCAGAAAAAATACGTCCATCCCGGTTCAGAGCCCGTAGGCGCTCTTTCCAAATTGCCCTGATACATTCGGACAAGAAGGCAGGTCTGGCCGAGGAGAGGCTAAGCGGTGCCCGCAGGGGCATCGGATCGCGGCTAATGCCGACGCGAGCGGATGTTCGTCACCGACAAAAAGCGACTTTCCAAGGCACCCGAAACCTCCCCCGCTTCGGAATGCCAAATCGTCCCGTGAAGGCCGGCGTGAGATTTACACCTCAGTTGTAACCGCAACATGGGATAGCCCGAGCCACCATTTTGATGCGGCTGTCAGCTACCCTCCGGGAATGCACCAAGACTCGTCGTCCGGCGGGAAAGCCAAGCCGGCGCGATTCTGCGCCGCCTTTCGCAAGTCTTTGCATCTCACGGCACTATCGCCCATTTTGCTTGTTGCAGAGCCGGTCTTGTTGCCTCTTCTAGTGATCCCCGTCCGCAGGACGAACAACTTCGGAGCAAAAAAAGGGGACCATTGTGACGACCCATCATCATGCCCGCACGGCAGCGGTGTCTAGCGCTTCAGGTATGCTGCGCCCTCAACTCGGGCCTGCCGCCGCCGGCAAATATCAGCCCCCGATCTCCAGGGCAGATGCCCGCCGCCTGACTGTCGGTGACATCCTCGCCGCCTATACCGAAGGACGCCAGGCCAAGATTGCCGGTCGCAAGGAATTTCTCGCCAGGATGCGTTTTCTGAACGAATTCTTCGGCACCGAGCCGGTCGCCAGCATCAATGGAGATCGCTGCCGCGCCTATGTCGAGCACCGTTCGCGCGAGCGCAATCGGGTAGAGCGTGAGCGAATCGCCAAGCTCAACGCCGCGGCGATGGAGACCCGCCGTGCGTTACTCCCGGCGTGGCGAGACAAGGACTTTACATCAGGCCCGCGTCGCGATCTTGAGGACCTCCGCTCGGCGATCAACTTTTGGGCCAAGGAATACGGTCTCGATCCGAAGCCGTCCGTCACCTTGCCAGACAAACCAGCAGCGCGCGAGCGCTGGCTGACGCGCGAGGAAGCAGCGGGACTGCTGCGCGCGGCATTGCGGCTGCGCCGGAAGCACGGTCAGTACGCTCATCTCTGCCGCTTTATCATTGTGGGGCTCTACACTGGCTGCCGACATCGTTCAATCCTGCAACTCAATTGGGATGGCGAGGCCGCACAAGCTTGGCCGGACCTAGGCCGCGGCGTGCTCTATTGCAAAGATCAGCACGCGAAAAAAAGCAAGAAATGGCGTCCGCCGGCGCGACTGCCGTCACGGCTGATCGCCCATATGCGCCGCTGGAAGCGTATCGATTGCGACTGCGGGCCGGTCGTCCATGACAGCCTGGGCGAACCGACAAAGCGCATCGAGAAGGCGTTCCGCACCTGCCGCGTGGAAGCCGGGCTCGGCGACGATGTCACCCCGAATGTGCTTCGCTACACCCGCGCCATGTGGCCTGTGCTGTGCGACGTCGACATGTGGCGGATCGCCAGCAAGGCTATGCGCTCAGGCGAAATCGCGTGACATCGATGGCCGCGGCCATCAGTGTCTGTGTGTAGGTTGCCTGCGGGTTGCTGAAGATCGCCTCGGCCGGCCCCTCCTCGACGATCTTGCCCTGTTTCATGACGATGATGTAGTCGGCCATGGCGCGCACAACGGCGAGATCGTGGCTGATGAACAGATAGGACAGTTCGTGGTCGGCCTGCAGCTTGCGCAGCAATTCGACGATCTGCTTCTGCACCGAGCGGTCCAGCGCCGAGGTCGGCTCGTCCAGCACCACCACTTTCGGCTTGAGGATCATGGCGCGCGCAATGGCGATGCGCTGCCGCTGGCCGCCGGAGAATTCGTGCGGATAGCGGTTGCGCGTGTTCGGATCGAGCCCGACTTCGAGCAAGGCATCGACCGCGCGGAGATCGCGCTGCCTGCCCGACAGATTGGGCTCGTGGACCAGAAGCCCCTCGGTGATTATCTGGCCGACGGTCATGCGTGGCGACAGCGAGCCGAATGGATCCTGGAAGACCAGCTGTAATTCGCGCCGCAGCGGCCGCATCGCCTGGCGGTCAGCGTGGGAAATGTCGCGGTCACCAAGCCGGATGATACCGTCGCTGGGCAGGAGCCGCAGCAAGGCGCGGCCGAGCGTCGATTTTCCCGAGCCGGATTCGCCGACGATGCCGATCGTCTGGTTGCGCTTCAGCCGTATCGAAATGCGATCGACGGCGCGCAGCAGCAGCGGCTCGCCGCCAAGAAATCCGCCGCCGATCTTGAAGGTCACCTCGACGTTCCTGCCTTCAAGCAGGACAGGGGCATTCGGAGGCGGCGGCGCCTTGGTGCCGGTCGGTTCGGCGGCAAGTAGCATCTTGGTGTAGCCGTGCTGCGGGTTGGCGAAGATCGCTTCCGCCTCGCCCTCCTCCACCACCTCGCCGTAGCGCATCACATAGACCCGGTCGGCAAAGCGCCGGACGATGCCGAGATCGTGGGTGATGAAGACGATCGCCATGCCGAGCTTGCGCTGCAATTCGGCGAGCAGCATGAGAATCTGCGCCTGGATGGTGACGTCGAGCGCGGTCGTCGGCTCGTCGGCGATCAGTATGTCGGGGTCGTTGGCCAGCGCCATGGCGATCATGACGCGCTGGCGCTGACCGCCCGACAACTCGTGCGGATAGGATTTCATCCGCCGCTCCGGATCGGGAATATGGACCAGCCGCAGCAGCTTGAGCGCCTCCTCGCGCGCCGCGGCGGCGCCAAGTCCGCGATGCTTGCGGATCGGCTCGATCAGCTGGTTGCCGATCGAATAGAGCGGGTCTAGCGACGTCATCGGCTCCTGGAAGATCATGCTGATCTTGCGGCCGCGGATCTTGTTGAGCTCGGGTTTGCTCAAGGTCAAAAGATTGCGGCCGCGATAATCGACTGTGCCGGTGGCTTCGCCGTTCGAGGCGAGCAGGCTCATCGCCGCCATCATCGTCTGGCTCTTGCCGGAACCGGATTCGCCGACGACGGCGACGGTCTCGCCTGATTTGACGTGGATATTGATGCCCTTCACCGCCTCCACCACACCGTCGAGGGTGCGGAAGCGGACCCGAAGGTCCTTGACGCTGAGGATGGTTTCGGAAGCGGCCATCTCAACGATCCTTCGGGTCGAGCGCATCGCGCAGCCCATCGCCGACGAAATTCAGCGCGAACAGCGTGGAGACGAGAAAGAAGGCCGGGAACAGAAGCAGCCAGTTGGCCGAGCCGATGTTCTGGGCGCCGACCGAGATCAGCACGCCCCAGCTGGTCATCGGCTCCTGGACACCGAGCCCGAGGAACGACAAAAAACTCTCCAGGATAATGACCTGCGGCACCAGCAGCGTCATGTAGATCACAACCGGCCCGAGCAAATTGGGGATCACATGGCGCAGCAGAATGCCGCGCTGGCCGACGCCCATCGCCTCCGCCGCCTGGACATATTCCTGCCGGCGGATCGACAGCGCTTGTCCGCGCACGATGCGCGCCATGTCGAGCCACAGCACCGCTCCGACCGCCAGGAACATCAGCACGAAGTTCCTGCCGAAGAACACCACCAGCATGATAACGAAGAAGATGAACGGCAAAGAATAAAGCACGTCGACGACACGCATCATCACCTCGTCGACCCTGCCGCCGGCAAGGCCGGCGGTGGCGCCGTAGAGCACGCCGATGAGCACGGCCACAATGCCGGCAAGCAGGCCGATGGCTAGCGATATGCGCCCGGCCATCAGCGTTCTGGACAGGAGATCGCGGCCGGTATTGTCGGTGCCGAACAGGAAATATTGCTGCTTGATCGAGGCACTCATCACCATTTCGAGACCGTCCGGCGATTTGCTCTCGATCTTTGTGTCATCAAAAGTATCGGAACGATCAAGGTAGCGAATGTTGCGGTCATCGATCGGCTTGGACGATTTGACGGTAACGAACACACGGCTGTCCTCCTGCCGCCACTCCTTGATGTCGACGCGCATACGCCTGATCGCCTCATCGAGGGCGCCTTCGATCATGTCGGCCTTCGGATAGGCCGAGAAGCTCGGCGGCGTACGGACATAGTCGGCATAGATGGTGGTGTATTGGTGCGGCACGAAATAGGGCCCAAACACGCTGATGACGGCGATGAAGGCAAGATAATAGAGGCTGAACATGGCCGCGCGATTGGCCTTGAGGCGCGCCCAGGCGTCACCCCACAGGGACCGGCCGACGACCGGTGCGGCAACTGCGATATCAGTCATAGCGCACCCTCGGATCGACGACCCCATAGAGGACGTCGACGATCAGGTTGAAAACGATGGTGAAGAGCGCGATGACCACCACCGTCCCCATCACCAGTGTGTAGTCGCGGTTGAGCGCGGCAACGACAAAATGGCGGCCGATGCCCGGGATAGAGAAGATGGTCTCGACGATGATCGAGCCGGTGAGAAGGGCTGCAGCTGCCGGACCGGTGAAGGAGACGATCGGCAGGATGGCGCCGCGCAGTGCATGCTTGACGACGACTGACCAGTCGGACAGGCCGAGAGCGCGCGCGGTGCGGATGTGATGCGAGTGCAGCGATTCGATCATCGAGCCGCGCATCAGGCGGGCAACGATGGCGATCTGCGGCAGAGCGAGCGTCAGCACCGGGCCGACCTTATTGATGAGGGCTCCATCGCCCCAGCCACCGATCGGCAGCAGCTTCCAGGTCAATCCGAATACAAGCTGGATTACTGGGGCGATGACAAAGGTCGGTATGGTGCTGCCGGCGGTCGCCAGCGCGATCACCGAATAGTCGGCAAGCTTGTTCTGGTTGAGCGCGCCAACAGTGCCGAGCACGGTGCCCAGGAGCAGCGCCAGAACGAGCGCCGAAGCGCCGAGTTGGATCGAGATCGGCAGGCCTTCCCTGAACAGCTCGCCGACGGTGAAATCCGGCATGTTGTAGCTGGGACCGAAGTTGCCGCGCAGAAGATTGCCTAGATAATGGAGGTACTGCAGCCAGAGCGGGTCGTTGAGGCCGAACTGGGTTTCGAGATTGGCTCTGATCTCGGGGCTCAGGCCCCGCTCCTGGTTGAACGGTCCGCCCGGTGCGACGCGTATCAGGAAGAACGCCATGGTCACGATGACGAACAGCGTCGGGATGGCGGTCAACAGCCGCCGGAATACGTAACGCAGCATCGATGCCCCGCTTGATCCAGAGCAGCGCGCGTCCGGCTGGACGATTGCGCTCTAGCCTTCAAATCTTCGCACCGACATTGTCGAAAATCGAATCCGGTTCCCGGGCCGATGCGATGGCAAACCAGAGCCGCCGCGCATTGAGTTGCGCCGCGGCCTGGCTAAGGGATCAGTCCTTGCTGATGAAGCGGGACGGATGGATATCCATCACATTGTCGTCGAAGCCATGCAGCTTCGAGGAAACGATGTCGTGGTAGCTATAGTAGAGGATCGGAATGTTGCCGACCTCATCGACGAGGATGCGCTCGGCCTTGGCGAGTTCCTTCATGCGCTCTTCGGGCTTGCCGCCGGCGGCGGCGGCCTTGTCCATGGCCTCTTCGTATTTCGGGCTGTTGTAGTTCGAATAGTTATTGCCACTAGCCTTGCGGGAGATCCCAAGGAAAGTTTCCGGATCCTTGTAATCCGCAATCCAGGCGGCACGCGCGACATCATAGTCGCCCTTCTGCTCGAGGAAAGAGTAGTGAGTCTTGGTATCGGTGTTGAGCAACGTGACCTCGACGCCAAGCGGCTTCAGCTGTTCCTGGATGGCGACAGCGGTGTTCTTGTGGTTTTCCGAGGTGTTGTAGCGGATTTCCATCTTCAACGGATGCTCGGGCGTATAGCCGAGCTTCTCCAGGATTTTCTTGGCTTCATCTTCCCGGTCGATCTGCGGCATGTCGGCGTATTTGGCCAGTGCCGGCGTGTAGCCCTCGATCCCCGGAGGCACCATCGAATAGCCGGGCAGCATCGAATTCTGCCAGACTTTTTCGGCGAGGAAGTCGCGATCGATCGCCATCGAGATGGCGTTGCGCAGTTCGACATTGTCCCACGGCGCCTTATCGGTCTTGATCGCATAATAGTAGGTGCCGAGATATGGCCCGACACGGACCTGGTCGCCGAATTTGGCCTTGAGGTCGCCGAGCTGTTCCGTCGGCAGGTCACCGTAGCTGTCGAGTTCGCCAGCCTCGAAGCGCTTCATCGCCGACGAACGATCCTCGGTCGGGATGTAGTTGACCACGTCGAACTTGACGCTCGCGGCATCCCAGAATTTCGGATTCTTGACCAGCTTCAGATGGTCGTTGGGAACCCACTCTGCCGCTGTAAAGGCCCCGTTGGAGACCAGCTTGCCTGCCTTGATCCAGTCGGCGCCAAGCTTTTCGATCGACGCCTTGTTGACCGGATAGGTCGCCTGATGGGTCAGCATCTCCAGGAAGTAAGGCGTTGGCGCCTTGAGCGTGACTTCCAGGGTATTTGCGTCAATCGCCTTGACCCCCATATCCTCCGGCTTGCCCTTCTTGGTGTTGACTTCCTCGGCACCCTTCACTGGATAGAGCATGGAAGCGTATTCGGCAGCGGTGGCCGGATCTTCCAGCCGACGGAACGAATAAACGAAGTCGTCCGCCGTCACCGGGCTGCCATCCGACCAGAGGCCGTCCTTGCGCAGCTTGAAGGTGTAGACAGTGCCGTCGTCGGACACCGTCCAGCTTTCGGCGGCGCCCGGAATGAGATTCGTCTTCTGGTCATGCATGACGAGGCCCTGGAACAGGTCGCGTATGATATCGGCTTCGTAGACCGTCGAGGTCTTGTGCGGGTCGAGCGTCTCCGCTTCGGCGGCGGCTCCGCGGTTGTAGACGGTCTCGGCGAAAGCCGGCGTGTAGAACGTACCGGCGGCCAAGACCATGGTCGTGGCGAGTACCGTCGCCTTCAGCACATGTTTCAGCATGGAGTTCTCCCTAATGACGTCGCCCTTCGGCCACGTCTCTAAGTGTTGACGCCCCCGAAACCGATTGGTTGGTTCCTTTCGAGCGCGCAGCCGGTTCCCTTTCCGGCAGCTGGTGGCCAAACAGTAACGTGGAGATTTTTTATTTCAACAGACTCTCGGGGTCACGCAAAGTAAGGGGCCGGGACAGTCGCCTTGCGAGCGGCCAATCAATGGTCAAAGCCATGAGTTTGACTGGGTTTCCTGGCCAGAACGCCGATCTGGGAAATAATCTGGCCGATCATTTCAGTTTACCGGAATGTATTAATTGGTTCTTAGCAACCAAGGGTTACAAATTTCAATGGGATCGGCACATCGACCTTGAGTTCCAACGGGCAAGGGCAATGAACAAGATAGACAGTAACACTGTCGCATTAAAGCGTAAAATATTGCGCCAAATACGGGCGAATCTACGCAAAATTGGAGATGAGTCCGGAACTTCCGCGGTCGAATTTGCCCTGCTTTCGCCGATCTTTATCCTGCTCGTGCTCGGAATGGTTGCATATGGTATCTATTTTGGTGCAAGCAACTCCTTGCAGCAAATCGCCGCCGATGCCGCCCGCACCGCAATTGCCGGATTGAATCAAACCGAGCGCCAGGCGCTGGTGGCGAGTTTCGTCAAAAACAATGCCACTGGATACCCGTTCGTCGATTCCGGCAAGCTGACCTACCAGGCGACGGACAGCACGGCCGACGGAAATCAGTTTGTCGTGTCAATCCAGTACGATGCCAGCAACCTGCCGATCTGGAACCTGTTACCAAGCCTTGCGATGCCGCAAACCACGATCTCGCGCAGATCTACCATCAGGATTGGAGGCATTTGAAATGTCGCAGTTCTTGCTGAGGAGCATCGGGCGGATCGCTCGCTCGATGGTTGGCGACAAGAAGGCGAACTTTGCCGTCATGACGGCGCTGACAGCGCCATTCGCGCTGGGGCTGGCGGCCTTCGCTGTCGACGAAGGTTCGATCTACACGGAGCGCAGGGAGGCCCAGGCGATGACCGACCTGGCGGCGATCACCGCGGCGTCGAACATCAAAGATATGGAAGCCGCGGCGGTAACCACGCTCAGTGACAACCGAATGCCCGGCATCATTGTTCAAAAGCCAGGTCAGACAATCGTTCCCACGGTTGGCAAAACCGTCGTGTCGGTGACCGGCGGCCGATACTCAGCGGCGTCCTCCATTGGCGTCGACAAGCGCTTCGAAGCCGGTAAAGCGCCTTACAACGCCGTTCGCGTCACTCTGCAAAAAATCCCCGCCCGGTATTTCGCCAGTTCGCTCATCCCTACTCCGGTTGTCGGCACCGAAGCCATTGCCAGTGTGACCCCGCAAGCGATGTTCTCGGTCGGGTCCAGGCTCCTCAGCGTCAATGGCGGCATCCTCAACGCGCTTCTCAGCAAGTTGCTGGGCGCCAACATTTCGCTCAGCGTCATGGACTACAACGCGCTGATCTCGGCCGATGTAAACGTGCTTTCGTTCGTCGATGCCCTTGCCGTACAGTTGCAACTGACAGGTGTCAGCTATTCCGACGTGCTGGCGTCAAAAGCGACGGTAGGCCAGATCGCGACCGCCATGGCCAATGCGTCCGGGTCGGGCAGCGCCAGCAAACTTGTGCTGCAGACGATCGCGTCGAGGGCCACCAACACAGTCAAGATACCCCTCAGTCATCTTATCGATCTTGGCTCGATCGGTAAGCTCGGCCTCGGACAAAAGTCTCCCGGCTTTTCCGTCGACGCAAGCGCGATGGGCATGCTGGGTGCCGCCGCCTCGCTGGCCAATGGCTCAAACCAGGTCCAGGTCGATCTCGGCGCCACTATTCCGGGACTTACCGCCACCACGCTCGCCATCGCCATCGGTGAGCCAATGCAATATTCACCCTGGCTGGCCGTCGGGGAAAAAGGCACCGTGGTGCGCACCGCGCAGACGCGCATCAAGCTGGTCACCACAGTTGGCATCGGCAATTCCAATCTCGGCGGCGGCATCAGTCTGCTGTCCGTCAACCTGCCTCTGCATGTCGAAGTCGCCTATGCGGAAGCCAAGCTAACCGACATCAGCTGCCCGACGGGCCGGCCGGATAGCATCAAGGTCTCGATCGCCGCGCAGCCTGGCGTGGCCTCGCTGCACCTTGCCACCAGCGACGCCGACAACAACCCATCGGCCTTCGCCGATTTCAGCAATCCGCAATCGTTCTCCGATGCCACGATTGCACAGGTAAGCGTAAAGCTTCTGCTGCTCACCCTCAATCTGCTCGATGTGAAGGGTTCGTCATCACTTGCCATCACCAACAACGATCCGACCGCATTGACGTTCGACAGCACCGATATCGCCAACAAGACGATAAAAACTGTCGCCACAAAAAACCTGACGCAATCACTCACGACATCGCTGGTCAGCGGCCTCTCGCTCTCGGTCAATGCACTGGGCCTCGGGCTGGACGTGACGGCCCTGCTCGGAACGGTTAAGCCGGCGGTGGTAACGGTTCTGAACGGCGTGACGGCGCCGGTCGACGAACTGGTCTATAACGTGCTTGCAGCTGTCGGCGTGCATGTCGGCGAGGCCGATGTGCGGGTTGTCGGCGCGACTTGCGGGCGCTCCGTGCTCGTTCAATGAGATAATGAAATAGAGCTCAGCCGATCCGGCCGAGGAAGCAGCCCAGCGGCGGCAGCGACAGAGTTCTTTCCTGCAAGACGCCGGCAGCACCGCCAAGGTCTATCGGCTCTATCGCTTCCAGATCCGGTGGCAATTGCCAGCCGGCCGGCTCGTCGGCGAAATTGAAGACACAGAGCAGCTTTTCGTCACCGCCTTCGCGAATGAAAGCAAGGACGTCGCCTTCGGCATCGAGGAACCGGATCGAGCCTCGAGCCAGCGCCGGATGCTGCTTGCGCAAGGCCAGCATCGCCCGGTAGCTCGCCAGGACGGAGGTTTGCTCGCCGTCCTGGACGTCGACCGCCTGGGCACGATGGCTTGCCGGGACCGGAAGCCACGGCTTGCCGGTCGAAAAGCCGGCATTGTCGGCGCCAGCCTCCCAGACCATCGGCGTTCGGCACCCATCCCGTCCCTTGATTGCCGGCCAGAAGCGGATGCCGAAGGGATCGCGCAAATCCTCGAACGCCAGTTCGGCCTCCTCCAGCCCGAGTTCTTCGCCCTGGTAGAGGCAGATCGATCCGCGCAGGCAGGAAAGCAGCACGATCGAGAATTTCGCCACCCTGTCCGGATCGCCGCCCGGCCTTGTCCATCGACTGACATGGCGCACGACATCGTGGTTGGAGAACGCCCAGCAAACCCAGCCGTCGAACACCGTACTCTCGAAGGCCTCAACACAGCCACGCACATGCGACGCCGAGAATTGCGGGCCGAGCAGGTCGAACGTGTAGGACATTTGGAGCTTGTCGCCACCGCCGGTATAGGCGGCGAGTGTCTGCAAGGAACGCGTTTCGTCGCCAATCTCGCCGACAGCGGCGCGGCCTTCATATTCGTCAAGCAAGGCCCGGAAGCGCCTGAGGAAAGCAAGGTTTTCCGGCTGGCTCTTGTCGAACAGATGCTCCTGATAGAGATAGGGGCTGGTTGCCGTATTGGTGCCGGCGACGCTTTCCGCCAAAGGCGGGTTGCTGCGCACCCAGCGGTCGTGGACGTAATAGTTGACCGTATCCAGCCGGAAACCGTCGACGCCGCGCTCGAGCCAGAACCGCACCGTTTCCAGCAAGGCGTCCTGCACCTTTGGGTTGTGGAAATTCAGGTCCGGCTGCGAGGCGAGGAAATTGTGCAGGTAATATTGCCTGCGCGTTGCGTCCCATTCCCAGGCCGGGCCGCCGAAAAGCGACAGCCAGTTGTTGGGGGCGGTGCCGTCGGGCTTCGCATCGGCCCAGACGTACCAGTCGGCCTTGGGGTTGTCGTGGCTCGTGCGGCTTTCGACGAACCATTCGTGCCGATCCGACGAATGCGACAAGACCTGATCGATGATCACCTTCAGGCCGAGCCGGTGCGCCTCTGCAATCAGTGCGTCGAAATCCTCTAATGTGCCGAACATCGGATCGACGGCGCAGTAATCCGAAACGTCGTAACCCATATCCGCCATTGGCGACTTGAAGAAAGGCGACAGCCAAACCGCGTCGACACCCAGCGATGCGACATGGGCCAGCCTCGAGGTGACGCCGCTGAGATCGCCGCTGCCGTCGCCTGTCGTGTCCTGGTAGGAGCGCGGGTAGATCTGGTAGATGACGCAGCCGCGCCACCATTCGGCATTGTCAGCCATCGTGGCTCTCCCCTGCGCCCACCCGCGCGGCCCCGCGTTCGATCATGAACATGACCGTTCGCCCAGGCACCGGCCGTGAGATGTCGCCAGTATCCGTTTCGATGGCAGGGCGCCAATGAAAACCCGCCCGTTCCGGCAGCGTGAACATGCAGGCCCGGCGGTCGCCATTGATGACCACCGCAAGGCGACTGTTCTCACCGCTCCCGAGAACCATGACCAGCCGGTGCCGCCTGGCATCGTGCCAGGCGGCCTCGTCGAGCGGCATGCCGGTTTCCGTCAGCCAGGCTACGTCTGGGATTTCCGAGCCCGCAGGCGGTTCTCCGGTCAGGAATGTTGTGTCCAAAAGCGCCGGCACGGCACGACGCATCTTGGCGAGCAGAACCGTGTACAGCTCCAGCGCCCGGTCGCGCCCGGCCCAGTCGAGCCAGGTGATGTCATTGTCCTGCGCGTAGGCGTTGTTGTTGCCGCGCTGCGTGCGGCCGAACTCGTCGCCGGCCGTCAGCATGATCGTGCCGCGCGAGGCAAAGAGCGTCGCCAGCAGCGCGCACTGGTCATCGAAACGGGCCGTAACGATTGACTGGTCGCCGGTCTCGCCCTCGAGGCCATTGTTCCAGGACAGGTTGTCGTCGTGGCCATCGCGGTTCTGTTCGCCATTGGCCTCATTGTGCTTGTGCTCATAGGCAACGATATCGGCCAGCGTCATGCCGTCATGCGCGGCGATGAAGTTGATGCTGCGGCTCGTTGTCTGGCCTGGTTTGGCAAAGACATCGGACGAACCGGCAAGCCGCGTCGCCAAGGCACCGATAATGCCGCCGTCGCCGCGCCAGAAACGGCGGATATCGTCACGGCATTTGTCGTTCCATTCGAGGAAGGGTGGCGGAAAATTGCCGAGCTGATAGCCATCCGGTCCGATATCCCAAGGCTCGGCGATCAGCACCCGGTCGCCAAGAACAGGATCTTTGCGAATGGCGTTCAGCAGCGGCGCATCGGCGTCGAAAACGCCGTCGACGCGGCCGAGGATCGGCGCCAGGTCGAAGCGGAATCCGTCGACACCGGCGCGCTGGACAAAGTGGCGAAGCGTGTCGAGGACCATTTCCCGGACGACCGGATGTTCGCAGGCGAGCGTATTGCCGGTTCCGGTGTCATTGACCAGAGCGCCGTCGGCCTCGTGCCGGTAATAGGCGCGATTGTCGAGCCCGCGCAGCGACAATGTCGGGCCGAGCCGGTCGCTTTCGCCGGTGTGGTTGAACACCAGGTCGAGAATGGTGCCGATGCCGGCCTCGCGCAGCGCGGCGACCGTTCCGCGCAACTCGGCCAGACCGCCGGGCGCCAGTCGCGGATCGAGCGCCATGAAGGTCACGGGATTATAACCCCAGGCGTTGCGCAGACCGAGCGGCGGTAAATGCCGTTCGTCGATCGATGCAGTCACCGGCATCAACTCAATGGCTGCCACGCCGAGTTTTTGCAGATGCTCGACAACGAGGGGGTGAGCGAGCGCTCCAATGGTGCCGCGTTGCTTCTCGGGAATGTCCTTATGCAGCTTTGTGAACGCGCGTACCGGCACTTCGTAGATGAGGCCGCCGGACCGAAACAGAGGCGGCAAGGCAGGCAAGGGTTCCGGCAAGGCGCCAGCAATGGCTTTCGGCATCAGCGGCGCCGTGTCGGCCCCCTCACCCCGGCGCGCGGCTAGCCGGCCGTCATAGGCATAGGGCCTGTCGATCTCGACGGCATAGGGATCGGCCAGCAGCTTGTCGGGATCGAACCAGAAACCGTGTTCCGGCGCGTAGTCGCCATCGGCACGGAACCCGTATCGGGTGCCAGCGGCGAGACCGGCAACAAAAAGTGCGTGGACGCCCTCGCCTTCCGACTGGAGTTCCAGCCGGTCGATTTCGCGGTTGCCGTGTTCGTCGAAAATCGAAACCCAGATGCGCCGAGCCAACGAGGACCATGCGGCGAAGCGGATGCCGCCCTCCCCGGCAAGCCCGCCAAATCGCGGACGATAGCCGGCGGATAGTCCCGACGACATCAGGTGATGACGCTCGGTTTGGCGCGGCCGGTATGGCGGCGAATCCCGGCAATGTCGTCGGCCGCCACGATCAGATCGGCAAGTGCCTCCTGGGTGTCGAGATCGTGGCGGTTCTTGTCCGGCTCGTAGCGCTCGACATAAAGCCGCAGCGTCGCGCCCGAGGTGCCGGTGCCGGACAGGCGGAAGACGACGCGTGAGCCGCCTTCGAACAACACCCTGATGCCCTGGTTCTTGCTGACCGAGCCGTCGACCGGATCGTGATAGGCGAAATCATCGGCGCTGGCGATCGTCATGCCGCGCACGCTGGTGCCAGGCAGCGAGCCGAGCTTGGCGCGCAGCTCGTCGACAAGCGCGTTGGCACGATCAATCTCGACCTCCTCGTAGTCGTGGCGCGAATAATAGTTACGGCCATAGGCCGCCCAATGCTGGGTGACGATCTGCTTGGCGCTTTCGCCGCGCACGGCAAGGATGTTGAGCCATAAAAGCACAGCCCACAGGCCGTCCTTTTCGCGGACATGGTTGGAGCCGGTGCCCGCACTCTCCTCGCCGCAGATCGTTGCCATGCCGGCATCGAGCAGATTGCCGAAAAATTTCCAGCCGGTCGGCGTCTCGTAGATGCCGATGCCGAGCTTTTCGGCGACCCGGTCGGCAGCACCGCTGGTCGGCATCGAGCGGGCGATGCCTTTCAGCCCAGCCTTGTAGCCCGGCGCCAGATGGGCGTTGGCGGCGAGCATCGCCACCGAATCAGACGGGGTGATGAAAATTCCCTTGCCGATAATCAGGTTGCGGTCGCCGTCGCCATCCGAGGCGGCGCCAAAGTCTGGCGCATCCGGCCCCATCATCTCGTCGTAGAGGTGTTTTGCATGCACCAGATTGGGATCGGGATGATGGCCGCCGAAATCCGGCAGCGGAATGAAATTGCGGGCGGTGCCGTTGGGCGCGCCGAGCCGGTTTTCGAGGATCTCCTTGGCGTAGGGGCCGGTCACCGCATGCATGGCGTCGAAGCGCATGCGGAAGCCCGACTTGAACAGCGCCCGCAATGCGTCGAAATCGAACAGGCTTTCCATCAGTTCGGCATAGTCGGCGACAGGATCGATGATTTCGACGGTCATGTCCCCCGTCTTGACCGTGCCGATCGTGTCGATGTCGACCTGCCCGATATCGGCGATCTTGAAGCTTGAAATCGCCTTGGTTTTTTCGAAGATCGCGTCGGTCAGCTTTTCCGGCGCTGGGCCGCCATTGCCGGCATTGTATTTGATGCCGAAATCCTCATGCGGGCCGCCCGGATTGTGGCTGGCCGACAGGATGATGCCGCCAAAGGTCTTGTATTTGCGGATGACATGCGAAGCGGCCGGCGTCGACAAGATGCCGCCCTGCCCGACCATCACCTTGCCGAAGCCGTTTGCCGCGGCCATGGCGATGGCCTTCTGGATGACCTCGCGGTTATAGAAGCGGCCGTCGCCGCCGATCACCAGGGTTTTGCCCTCGAACCCGTCCAGCGCATCGAAGATCGACTGGATGAAGTTCTCGGCATAGTGCTCCTGCTGGAACACGGGGACCTTTTTACGCAGCCCGGAGGTGCCGGGCTTCTGGTCGGGATAGGGTTTGGTGGCGACGGTGCGGATCATCAGTCAGGCAGCCCTTTTCGAAAGCAGCAAGCGATAGTGTTGGACATATTTTTCGGCGCTTTTGTCCCACGAAACGTCGGCCTTCATGCCTTGCCGCTGCATCGACGTCCACACTGCGGGATTGGCATGCGCCTCGACAAGGCGGCGGACGGCGTGCAGCAAGGCGCCGGCATTGGCGGGCGCAAACTGGAAACCGGTCGCAACGCCGGCAGAGATGGCGGCTTCGTTGGCATCGATGATCGTGTCGGCAAGGCCCCCGGTGCGCGCGACCACCGGCACGCAGCCATAGCGCAGGCCGTAAAGCTGTGTCAGCCCGCAAGGTTCGAAGCGCGATGGGATAATGATGGCGTCGCTGCCGCCCTGCATGGTGTGGGAGAGTCCCTCGTCATAGCCGACGACGACGCCGATGCGGCCGCGATGGCGGGCTGCGGCGGCAAGCAATGCGCCTTCGAGCCCGGCATCGCCGGAGCCGAGGATCGCCAGCCGCGCACCTCTTGCAACGATGCCGTCGACGGCCGCCGCCAATATGTCCATGCCCTTTTGCCAGGTCAAACGGCTGATGACGCAGACGATCGGGCTGTCATCGCGATCGAGGCTGAAGCGGTCCTCGACCGCGGCCTTGTTGGGCATCCGTGCCTTGAGCGTCTTTGCGGTGTAGTTGCAAACCAGATGCTTGTCGGTTTCCGGGTTCCATATCTCGGTATCGATGCCGTTGACGATGCCATGGAGATCGACGGAGCGCATGTTGATCAGGCCGTCGAGGCCCATGCCGAATTCGGGCAAGCGGATTTCCTGCGCATAGGTCGGGCTGACCGTGGTGATCGCCCACGCCGCCTGCAGGCCGGCCTTGAGGAAGCCGACGCCGCCGTAATATTCGACGCCGTCGAGCGCCATCGCCGCCGCCGGCAGGCCAAGCTCGCCAAAGATGCCGGCGCCGAACTGACCCTGGAAGGCGAGGTTGTGCACGGTGATCATCGACGGCGTGCCGACCGCCTTGCCGTAGCGCATGTAGGCGAGCGTCATTGCCGACTGCCAGTCATGGGCATGGACGATATCGGGCAGGTAGCCCGAGATTGCGCCGCCGGCAATATCACCGCCTACCTGGCTCAAGGCCGCGAACCGCCGCCAATTGTCCGGCCAGTCGGCGCCGGTCGCGTTGCCGTATGGGCCGCCGGGACGGTCGAAAAGATGCGGCGCGTCAAGCACGAACAGGTCGAGCCCGGCGATCTGGACGGCATGCACCGAGGCCTTGCCGCCCTGCAGCAACGGATATTGCTGAACCGGCTTTTTTTTCCTGAAGGCGCCCATCACCTGAGGATAGCCGGGGACGAGCGTGCGCATGATGACGCCCTTGCCGGCCAATGCCACGGGCAAGGCGCCGGTCACGTCGGCGAGCCCGCCCGTCTTGACCAGCGGAAAGATCTCGGGCGCCACCGACAGAACCTGCATGCACTACGATCCCAGCCTGTTGATCATGTCCTGCGTGACGAGGCAGATGCCTTTTTCCGAAACGCGGAAACGCTTGGCGTCGAGGACGGGATCCTCGCCGACCACCAGACCCTCCGGGATCCTGACGCCGTGATCGATGACCACGCGCTTCAGCCTGGCGTTGCGGCCGACATGGACGTCCGGCAGCATGACGACCTCCTCCAGCGTCGAATAGGAATTGATGCGGGCGCCGGTGAAGATCAGGCTTCGCTTCAGCGAAGCGCCCGAAACGATGCAATCGCCCGACACGAGAGACGACACGGCCGACCCGCGGCGGCCATCCTCGTCATGCACGAATTTTGCCGGCGGCTTCAACTCGGCATAGGTCCAGATCGGCCAATCGCGGTCGTAAAGGTCGAGTTCCGGCGTGATGTCGGTCAGGTCGATATTGGCCTCCCAATAGGCGTCGACCGTGCCGACGTCGCGCCAATAGGCCTCGTTCTCGGCGGTCGAGCGCACGCAGGATTTGGCAAAACGATGGGCGATCGCCTTTCCGTGCTCGACGATGTAGGGGATGATGTCCTTGCCGAAGTCGCGGCTCGAGCCGGGCTCCGCCGCATCGCGACGCAATTGCTCCATCAGGAATTTGGTCTTGAACACATAGATGCCCATCGAGGCGAGCGCGAAATCCGGTTTGTCGGGAATGCCCGGCGGATCGGCGGGCTTTTCGATGAAGGAGATAATGGTGTCCTTGGGATCGACATGCATGACGCCGAAGCCGGTGGCTTCCATGCGTGGCACTTCGAGGCAGCCGACGGTGACGTCGGCGCCGGCCTCGACATGCTGGCGCAGCATCATTTCGTAGTCCATCTTGTAGATGTGGTCGCCGGCCAGGATGACCATGTATTCCGGCCCGTAGGCCTCGATGATGTCGATGTTCTGGTAAACGGCGTCGGCGGTGCCCTCATACCATTGCGTTTCCGATACACGCTGGCTGGCAGGCAGGATGTCGAAACTCTCGTTGCGCTCGGGCCGCAGGAAGTTCCAGCCGCGCTGCAGATGGCGGATCAGCGAATGCGCCTTGTACTGGGTGGCGACGCCGAGGCGGCGGATACCGGAATTGAGCGCATTGGAGAGCGCGAAATCGATGATGCGGGTCTTGCCGCCAAAATAGACCGCCGGCTTGGCGCGGCGGTCGGTCAGTTCCTTGAGCCGGCTGCCACGGCCGCCGGCCAGCACATAAGCCATGGCGTCGCGTGCCAGCGGCTGTGTTCGTTTTATTTCAGCCATTCCTATCCTCCCAGGTTAGATGCTCCAGACATAGCTCAGTCCGGGACGAATTCGAGCATGATCGTCGACAGCGGCGGCAAAAGCATCGTCGCCGAAATGCCTCCTCCTTCCGCCTGAGCCTCGACGCCGCCGCTATTGCCCTTGCCGGAACCGCCATAATCCGTGGCATCGGTGTTGATGATCTCGCGCCATTTTCCGGCGTGCGGCAACGGCACGCGGTAATTGTCGCGCGGCACCGGCGTGAAGTTGGAAATGACCGCGATCGGGTTGCCGCCCGGCGCGCTGCGCAGCCAGGCAAATACTGAGTTCGCGCTGTCGTCGACGATCAGCCAGGAAAAGCCCTCCGGCTCGCAGTCGCGGGCATGCAGCGCGGGGCGCGAGCGGTAGAGATAGTTGAGATCGCGCACCGTCTGCCAGACGCCGCGGTGGAGCCGGAAATCGAGCAGGTTCCAGTCGAGCGCCCGCCCCTCGCTCCACTCGCGGCGCTGTGCGAACTCCTGGCCCATGAACAACAGCTTCTTGCCGGGATAACCCCACATGAACGCGTAATAGGCGCGCAGCGTCGCGAATTTCTGCCAGTCGTCGCCGGCCATCTTGTTGAGCAGCGTGCCCTTGCCGTGCACCACTTCGTCATGGGACAGCGGCAGCACGAAATTCTCGCTGAAGGCGTAGACCAGACCGAAGGTGATGTCGTTGTGGTGATGCTTGCGGAAGATCGGCTCCTTGGAGAAATACTCCAAAGTGTCATGCATGAAGCCCATGTTCCATTTAAAACCGAAGCCCAGTCCGCCTTCATGCACCGGCTGCGAGACTTTCGGCCACGAGGTCGATTCCTCGGCGATGGTCATCACACCTGGATGGTGGCCGTAGACCTCCTTGTTCATACGCTGCAGGAAGCTGACCGCTTCGAGGTTCTCCCGCCCGCCCTTCTCGTTGGGAATCCATTCACCGGCCTTGCGAGAATAATCGAGATAAAGCATCGAGGCGACCGCATCGACGCGCAGTCCGTCGACGTGATATTTCTCGGCCCAGAACAGCGCATTGTTGACCAGGAACGAAATCACTTCGCGGCGCCCAAAATTATAGATCGCGGTGTTCCAGTCGGGATGGAAGCCCTTGCGCGGATCGGCATGTTCGTAGAGCGCGGTACCGTCGAACTTTGCCAGACCGTGTTCGTCAACCGGGAAATGCGCCGGGACCCAGTCGAGGATGACGCCGATGCCTGCACGGTGGGCGCCGTCGACGAAGCGGGCAAAACCGTCCGGATCGCCAAAGCGGGCAGTCGGCGCATAAAGACCCGTCGTCTGGTAGCCCCAGGACGGGTCATAAGGGTGTTCGGAGATCGGCATGAATTCGATGTGGGTAAAACCGCTCTCGACCACGTAAGGGATCAGCCTGTCGGCGAGCTCATCCCACGACAGGAAGCTGCCGTCGTCGTGAAGCCGCCATGACCCGGCATGGACCTCGTAGATCGATACGGCCTCGCGCCTGTGGTCGGCATTGCGCCAGTAGTTCCGGTGCGCCTCGTCACCCCATTCATGCGCCGGCGGCAGTGCCGTCACCGAGGCGGTGGCCGGGCGCAGTTCGGACTTGAAGGCGAACGGATCGGCTTTGAGCGGCAATCTCACGCCATCCGGCCCGATGATTTCATACTTATATGGGCGGCCTGCGCCGATGTCGGGAATGAACAGCTCCCAGATGCCGGTGTCGCGGCGGACGCGCATGGTATGCCTGCGGCCGTCCCACTCGTTGAAGTCGCCGACCACCGAGACGCGCCTTGCATTGGGCGCCCACACCGCAAAATGCACACCCGATGCACCTTCATGGTCGATGAGATGGGCGCCGAGCTTGTCGAACAGCCTGAGATGCGACCCTTCGGCGATGTAATAATCGTCCATCGGGCCGAGCACGGGACCGAAGGAATATGGATCGGTCAGCCACCAGTCACCGCCGGAATTCCTGGCGTGATAGCGCAGCGGCTGGCGTTTGCGCAGCGACAGTTTGCCTTCGAAGAAACCGCGGTCGTCGCGTCTCGACAGCTCGCCGGCCTTCTTGCCGGTCAGCGTATAGGCGGTGACGAACTCGGCATGAGGGACGAAGCAGCGGGCGACAAAGCCCTTTCCCGCCTCATGCACGCCAAGCACGGCAAACGGATCGCCGTGCGTGCCGGCGACAATCGCCGCGACATCGCCGGCTGGCGCCAGTCCGTCCGGCCCGCTTGTCGCAACGGTCGCGCGCGGCTTGCTCATCAGGCAGTGACCCTCCCCGGGCACCAAGTGTATGTTTCTAGTGGAGTTTTGAATTCGACATTCGCATGCCGCCTAACCCTCCAAGCGATGCGAGGGTCAAATCCACTCCACTAGGACCACATTGTTCGTGGCCTCATGCAATCATATCAGGCGGGCACGTGCCATATGTCTTTCGCATATTGGCGGATCGTTCGATCGGACGAGAACCAGCCGACGCGCGCGACATTGCGGATGGCTCTGGCGTACCAGTCCGGGCTGTTGCGCCAGACGGCATCGACGTCGCGCTGTGTGGCGGCGTAGGCATCGAAATCCGCGGCGACCATGAACCAGTCGCTCTGGTAAAGACCGTTGATCAGGTCGCGATAACGATCCGGATCGTCAGGTGAAAAGACTCCGGATGAAACCGCGGCCAGCGCCTGCGCCAATTCAGGCGATCCCTCGATCACAGCGCGCGGATCGTAACCATTGTTGCGTCGTTCGGCGACCTCATCGGTGGTCAGGCCGAAGATGAAGATATTGTCGTCGCCCACGCATTCCTTGATCTCGACATTGGCGCCGTCGAGCGTGCCGATGGTCAGCGCGCCGTTCAGCGCGAACTTCATGTTGCCGGTGCCGGACGCTTCCATGCCGGCGGTCGATATCTGCTCCGAAAGATCGGCGGCCGGCATCATGATCTCGGCAAGGCTGACATTGTAGTTCGGCACGAACACCACTTTCAGCAAGCCGCGCACCGCCGGGTCGCGGTTGATGACCCGGGCGACGTCATTGGCAAGTTTGATGATCAGCTTGGCGTTGTGATAGCTGGGCGCCGCCTTGCCGCCGAAGAATTTGACGCGAGGCATCCAGTCGCGCTCCGGATGCGAGCGGATCTGGTCGTAAAGCGCGACCGCTTCGAGAATGTTCAAGAGCTGGCGCTTGTATTCGTGGATGCGCTTGACCTGGATGTCGAACAGCGCCGATGGGTCGACCTTGATGCCGAGCCGGTCGGCAACGAGCTTGGCAAGCCTCGCCTTGTTCGCCCGTTTGACGGCGGCGAACTTGTCGCGGAAGGCGGCGTCCTCAGCGAAAGGATCAAGCCGCTTTATCTCGTCGATGTCGTCGAGGAAGCCGTCGCCAATCGCCTCTCGGGTGAGTGCAGTGAGGCCGGGATTGCACTGTATCAGCCAGCGCCGCGGTGTGATCCCGTTGGTCTTGTTGTTGATGCGATCCGGGTAGAGCCTGTGGAGGTCGGCAAACACCGTCTCCTTCATCAATTCCGTGTGCAGGGCAGAGACGCCGTTGATCGAGTGCGAGCCGACAAAGGCCAGATTGCCCATGCGCACGCGGCGATCGCCATTTTCCTGGATCAGCGAGATGCGGCTGATCTGCTCGTCCGAGAACTGGTCGGAGGCGCGCGCCTCGAGCAGCACTTCGGCGTTGATGGCGTAAACGATCTGCATGTGGCGCGGCAACAGCCGCTCGAACAGCGGCACCGGCCAGCTTTCCAGCGCTTCGGGAAGCAGCGTGTGGTTGGTGTAGCCGAAGGTGCGCTTGGTGATGCTCCAGGCCTGGTCGAAATCCATGCCGTGGACATCCATCAACAGGCGCATCAGCTCGGCTACGGCGATCGCCGGATGGGTGTCGTTGAGATGGATCGCCGCTTTGTCGGGCAGCGATTGCAGGTCGCCATACTGGCTGAGATGACGCTGGACGATGTCCTGCAGCGAGGCGGTGGAGAAGAAATACTCCTGCCTGAGCCGCAGCTCCTGGCCGGCCTTGTGGGAATCGGCCGGGTAAAGGACGCGCGACAACGCATCGGCCTTGTTGCTTTCGGCGAGCGCGCCGATGTGATCGCCGGCGTTGAATTTGTCGAGCAGGATCGGGTCGACCGGCATGCCGGACCACAGACGCAGCGTGTTGACGCGGTTGGCCCGCCAGCCGACAACCGGCGTATCATAGGCGACTGCCAGAACATGTTCGGTCGGCTTCCAGACGTGGCGCTCGAGCCGGCCGTCGTTCGACGTGACCGATTCCACCGAGCCGCCGAAGCCGACCTCGAAGGAGCGTTCGCGGCGCTCGAACTCCCAGGGATTGCCGTGATCGAGCCATGTCTCGGGCAGCTCCACCTGCCAGCCGTCATGGATCTCCTGCCGAAACATGCCGTTGGCGTAGCGGATGCCGTAGCCATGCGCGGGGATATTGACGGTCGCCATGCTTTCCATGAAGCAGGCGGCGAGCCGGCCCAGACCGCCATTGCCAAGGGCAGCGTCCGGTTCGAGCGTAGCAATGATGTCGAGGTCGACGCCAAGCGACGACAGCGCCTCGCGCATATTGTCCATCAGGCCGAGATTGGAGAAGGCATCGCGCATCAGGCGGCCGATGAGGAATTCCAGTGACAGGTAGTAGACGCGCTTTTCCTGCTGGGCGTAGGCCTCTTGGGTCGCCTGCATCCAGTGATCGACTATGCGGTCGCGTACAACCTTGATTGAGGCGGTGAGCCAATCGTACTGGGTTGCAACGTTGGTGCCCTTGCCGACCCTGTATTTGAGGGCTTGCAAGACTTCCTCGGCGAGCGTCTTGGGATCCGGGTTTTTGAGCGTGGGCAGAGGAGCTTCGGTTGTCATCGCGCGCGTCATGCTGCCTCTCGTGACGTTGCCAGGATCATGCGGCTTTCACCATCTCTGCCAATGCTAGTGCATCCCACCGGATGTTCAATCGATTCGGGTGATCGCAAGCCGGGTTGCCCTGCGGCAATTTGGCATTTGGAAACAGCGCGTTTGGGCCCTCGGCGATGGCCTCAAGTTCTTGCTCAAGCCGCCAGCGCCGCTTCCGGCGGCACCTTGGCGCCGGTCATGAAGGCGACCGCGTCGGACATCGTATACTGCTTCGGATCGATGACGCACAGGCGACGGCCGAGCCGGTGAATGTGGATGCGGTCCGCCACCTCGAAAACATGCGGCATGTTGTGTGAAATCAGCACGATCGGCAGGCCTCGCTTCTTCACGTCGAGGATCAGTTCGAGGACGCGGCGGCTCTCCTTGACGCCGAGCGCGGCCGTCGGCTCATCCATGATCACCACCCGGCTGCCAAAGGCGGCGGCGCGCGCCACCGCCACGCCCTGACGCTGGCCGCCGGAAAGCGTTTCCACGGCCTGGCTGATGTTCTGGATGGTCATCAGGCCAAGCTCCGTGAGCTTGTCGCGGGCGCGCTTTTCCATCGCCGGGCGGTCGAGCATGCGCAGCCATTCGCCGAGGAACCCCGGCTTGCGGATCTCCCGGCCGAGGAACATGTTGTCGGCGATAGACAGCGCCGGCGACAGAGCCAGGTTCTGATAGACCGTCTCGATGCCGGCCTCCCGGGCCTCCATCGGCGACTTGAACGCAACGGGCTTGCCTTCAAGTCGTATCTCACCTTCGTCGGGCACGACCGCGCCGGAAATCGCCTTGATAAGCGACGACTTGCCGGCGCCGTTGTCGCCAATGACGGCAAGGATTTCGCCCGGATAGAGGTCGAAATCGGCGTTGTCGAGGGCGGTGACGCGGCCATAGCGCTTGACCAGACCGCGCGCGATGAGGATGGGTTCCTGGGTCATGGCTATGCCGAAACCTTTCTGATCCATTGATCGATCGCCACGGCGCCGATGATCAGCACGCCGGTGAGCAGCACCTTCCACTGCGGGTCGGCGCCCAGCATGTTGAGGCCCATCGAGACGACGCCGACGATCATGGCGCCGAACAGCGTGCCGAGGATCGAGCCGCGCCCGCCGAACAGAGAAATACCGCCGATCACCGTCGCGGTGATGGCCTGAAGATTGTAGTCGGTGACCGCGGCGGAAGGAGAGATCGAGCCATTGCGGCCGATGGAGACCCAGGCTGCGAAGGCGGCGATCAGCCCGGCAAGGGCATAGACGGTCATCAGCACCTTCTTCGTCTGGATGCCCGACAGTTTCGCAGCCTCCTGATCGTCGCCGACCGCGTAGACATGGCGGCCCCACGCGGTGTGGTTGAGCACGTACCAGAGGACCAACACGAGAACGACCATGGCAATGACGCCAAGCGTCAACACGGCCGTGCCGACCTTAAAGCTGAGGGCAAACAGGTGCAGCAGAGGCGCCTGGACGTCGACGTCGGTGTCGCGGATCGTCTCATTGGCCGAATAGATGAAATTGGTGGCCATGACGATGTTCCAGGTGCCGAGCGTCACGATGAAGGGCGGCAGCTTCATGTAGGCGACCAGCACACCGTTGAGCAGGCCGCATGCGCCACCGGCGAGAAGCCCGATCGCCACCGCGAGCACGGCCGGCATACCGTAGCTGACCGCGCAATTGCCCATGATCACAGCCGAAATCACCATGATCACGCCAATCGACAGGTCGATGCCGGCGGTCAGGATCACCAGCGTCTGCGCGGCGCCCAGAATGCCGACAATCGCGATCTGCTGAAGGATCAGCGTCAGCGTATAGGATGAAAAAAAACGCCCGCCGATGGTGATGCCAAAAATAATGATCGCCAGAACCAGCACGATGAGCGGCACCGCTGCCGGCGTGGAATGCAGGAAATGCTGGGCACGCTTGACGGCCGATTTATGCTCGTCGAACGCGGCGACGCTTGTGTCGCTGCTCGATAGAACTTTTTCGAATTCTTGTGCTTGAGCCATGTTTCCTCCCCTGGGCTTCGGCCAACCGCCGACGCCATCCACGCCTTCCGGTCTGCCGCCGGCACTATTTGCGTTTAGATCGGCACATCGTCCACCCGGAGCGGCCGGGGATCAACCCCCCGACGACCCCGATCAGTTGCCGGTCAAGCAAGGCAAAGCCCCAGCACATGGCGCGGCCTTCCATTGTGTCCATTGACTTAACACCGTTGGCGGGCTTGTCGGTGACTAGGTTGACGCCGGTATCGAAGAAGTTCTTGCCTTCGGTCGGCTTCGGCTTCGTCCCGTCCTTGGCGAAAGTGGCGATCGCCTCGATGCCGAGCGCCGCCATTTGGAGCGGATATTGCTGCGAGGTAGCGCCGATCACGCCTTCGGCCACCGATTTCACGCCGGGGCAGCCACCGTCGACCGAGACGATCAGCACCTGGCTTTCGAGACCGACGGCCTTGAGCGCCTGGTAGGCGCCGACAGCTGCGGGCTCGTTGATGGTGTGGATGACGTTGATGGTGTTATCCTTCTGCAGAAGGTTCTCCATCGCCTTGCGACCACCCTCTTCATTGCCGTTCGTCACGTCGTGGCCAACGATGCGCGGATCGTCCTCGTCGCCGATCTTGTTGGGGTCCTTCACGTCTATGCCGTAGCCCGTCATGAAACCCTGGTCGCGCAGCACATCCACCGTGGGCTGCGACGGCGTCAGGTCGAGGAAGCCGATCTTGGCATCCTTGGCCTTGTCGCCAAGCGTCGCGGCGGCCCATGCGCCGATCAGCTTGCCGGCTTCCAGATTGTCGGTCGCGAAGGTCGCGTCAGCCGCATCGATCGGATCAAGCGGGGTGTCGAGCGCGATCACCAACAGCCCGGCGTCCCGCGCTTTCTTCACGGTCGGCACGATGCCCTTGGTGTCGGACGCGGTGATGAGGATACCCTTGGCGCCGTCGGCGATACAGCTCTCGATTGCAGCCACCTGGCTCTCGCTGTCGCCGTCGATCTTGCCCGCGTAAGTCTTGAGATCGACGCCAAGCTCCTTGGCCTTGGCCGTCGCACCTTCCTTCATCTTGACGAAGAAGGGATTGGTGTCGGTCTTGGTGATCAAGCAGGCGCCGACCCCGGCGGCCGATGCCGTCGACGCAAAGGCCATCAGGCTCAGTCCGGCCGCGGCAAACACGGTGGATTTCAACAGTTTTGACGTGGTCACGATTTTCCTCCCATGGAACCATTTAGGATGCCGGCCAACCGGCATCTGCAGCGCGTCCGACGAAATCTCCCAGTGTCGACGCCGATCGCAAGAGACACCAGTCCGCCAGCACTGTCAATAATTAAATCACTCTTATTTATTATTGACAACGCAGGATTGTTCACTCACTCTAGACCAAAAGCATTGAGGGGAACCGACGGGAGGAACAGGGTGGAGACCGGCATTACGAGGCACGGCTCGCCCGATGCGGCCGAAAGCCGTCTGCACCGCGGCACCAATCAAAGCGGCATGCGGGACCACAATGAGCGGCTGGTGCTGTCGCTGGTGCGTCAGCACGGCAGCCTGGCCAAATCCGACATTGCGCGCATGACGGGCCTTTCGGCGCAGACGGTCTCGGTCATAATGCGCGAGCTGGAGGAGGACGACCTGCTCGTCCGCCAGGCGCCGTTGCGCGGCAAGATCGGCCAGCCTTCCATACCCATGGCGCTCAATCCCGACGGCGCCTATTTCATCGGCCTGAAGATCGGCCGCCGCAGCGCCGAACTGGTGCTGATCGATTTCCTCGGCAACGTACGCTCGATGCTGCAGCATTCCTACCGCTATCCGGCGCCGCGCGAGACGGTGGAATTCGTCACGAGCGGCATGAAGAAGATGCGCGGCGAACTCACCCCGGCGCAGGACAAACGCATCGCCGGGCTTGGCATCGCCATGCCGTTCGAACTGTGGAACTGGGCCGACACCGCCGGCGCGCCGCTCGAAATAATGGACGAATGGCGCCATCGCGATATTCGCGCCGACATCCAGGCGCAATGCGAATTTCCAGTCTATCTGCAGAACGATGCCACCTCGGCCTGCGGCGCGGAGCTCGTGTTTGGCCAGGCGGCGGGTGCGGCGCGCGATTTCGTCTATTTCTACATCGGCGCCTTTGCCGGCGGCGGCATCGTGCTGAACGGCCGGCTTTTTGGCGGCCCAACCGGCAATGCCGGCGCGCTGGGCTCGATGCCGGTGCCCGGGCCGGACGGCAAGCCGACGCAATTGATCGACGTGGCCTCGATCGCCACGCTGGAAAAGGCGCTCAACGCGCGTGGCGTCGAGGCGTCGCATCTGTGGACCTCGCCACAGGACTGGGGCGAGATCGGCGCCGAGCTCGACGACTGGATCGCAAGCGCCTCGCAGGCGCTCGCCTATGCCATTGTTGCGGCGTCCTCCGTCATCGATTTCGAAGCCGCGGTGATCGACGGATGGATGCCGCTTGCCGTGCGCAGGCGGCTTGTTAATGCGGTCATCCAGGCAATCGGCAGGATCGACGGCGAAGGCCTGCGGCTTCCGACCGTTCGCGAGGGAACGGTCGGCATCCATGCGCGGGCGCTGGGTGGTGCCAGCCTGCCGCTATCGGAGCGCTTCCTCATCGGCTCGACCACGATTTCCCGGAGCTTCTGAGCATGCTGATCGGCATCCCGGCGCTGCTCGGCCCGGAGCTTCTGGCGATATTGCGCGCAATGGGCCATGGCGACGAGATCGCGCTGGTCGACGGCAACTACCCGGCCGAGCAACAGGCACAACGGTTGATCCGCGCCGACGGTCATCATCTCGTCCCCGTGCTCGATGCGGTATTGAGCGTATTGCCGGTCGACGACGCCGTGCCGCACGCGCTGTTTCGCGCCTCGGCCAAAGGCGATCCCCTGCTAGCCGATCCGGTTCACCATGAGATGGAAGCGATCTGCGCCAGGCGTGCGCCGGGCCGCACGGTGGTTGCGCTTGCCGGCGCCGACTTCTATGCACGGGTCAAGGCCGCGCATGCGATCGTCGCGACAAGCGAGCCGCGGCTTTATGCCAACATCATCATTCGCAAGGGCGTGATCTATCCGCCGGAAAGCAAAACTTCATGATTCTCTGCTGCGGCGAAGCCCTGATCGACATGCTGCCGCGCACCACGACGGAGGGCGAGCCGGCCTTTGCGCCCTATGTCGGCGGTGCCGTCTTCAACTCGGCCATTGCGCTCGGCCGGCTCGGAGCGCCGGCCGGCTTCTTCTCCGGCCTGTCGTCCGATCTGTTCGGCGGGCAGTTCAGGGAGGCGCTGGGGGCCAGCAAGGTCAGTTCCACCTATGCGCACACCTCGCCGCGTCCGACTACTCTCGCCTTCGTGCGGCTCAACAACGGCCAGGCGACCTACACCTTCTACGACGAGAACACCGCCGGGCGCATGCTGACCATCGAGGACTTGCCGGAACTCGGCAGCGAGATCGAGGCCATGCTGTTCGGCGCCATCAGCCTGATCTCGGAGCCGGCCGGGTCGGCCTATGAAGAGTTCATGCGACGCGAGCATGAGCGCCGCGTGATGATGCTCGACCCCAACATCCGGCCAAACTTCATTCCCGACAAGGCCAAGCACCTCAGGCGCATCCGCAACATGATGGCGATGGCCGACATCGTGAAACTGTCGGACGAGGATCTGAACTGGTTCGGCGAAGCCGGCTCGCATGAGGACGTAGTCCGCAACTGGCTGGACCGCGGTCCGAAGCTGATCGTCGTCACCCACGGCAGCGAGGGCGCGGTCGGTTACAGCAGCCAGCACCGGGTCACCGTCGTGCCGGACAAGATCGAGGTGGTCGATACGGTCGGCGCCGGCGACACATTCAATGCCGGCATTCTTGCCTCCTTGCACGAACAGGGTCTGCTCTCGAAGACGGCAATCTCCAGTTTGCCGGAAGGCGCCATCCAAAAGGCGCTGACGCTCGGCGCCAAGGCCGCGGCGGTGACGGTATCGCGGGCCGGCGCCAATCCGCCATGGCGGCATGAACTCGCTTGACCGGCTGGTGCGCAGCCCATGGACTGCTCACCGGCGATCACTTTATGTTTCGTCCAGCCTGGCGGGCGGGATGCGAAGCCCGTATCAGGCCGGCCGAAGCCCGGATTTCCCCGCGTTTAAGAGGGCAGATCGGAAATCAGAGGTAACAGGCTGCGACACTTGAGCAATTCAGGGTTTTGCCCTGCGGCTTTCTCGGCCGTGCCAAGTCTGCTACCAGCGGCCGGTTATCTGGCTAAAACCGTTTGAGGCCGACATGCAGTTTATCGATCTTGGCGCGCAGCGCGAACGCATCCGCGACAGGCTGAAAGCCGCAATCGACCGGGTTGTCGACGAAGGCCGCTATATTCTCGGACCTCAGGTCACCGAACTCGAAAACAAGCTCGCCGCCTATATCGGCACCAAGCATGTGGTCGCTTGCGCCAACGGCACCGATGCGCTGCTGCTGCCGCTGTTTGCCGCCGGCATCGGCCCGGGCGACGCGGTGTTCGTGCCGAGCTTCACCTTCGCCGCCACGGCCGAAGTGGTGGCGCTGACCAAGGCCGAACCGGTGTTCGTCGATGTCGATGCCGACAGCTACAATATCGACATCGCCAGCCTCGAGGCGGCAATCGCCATGATCAAGGCGGAGGGCCGGCTGAGGCCGAAGGCAATCATTCCCGTCGACCTGTTCGGCCTCGCCGCCGATTACGAGGCGATCATGGCCATCGCCGATCGCGAAGGCCTGATGGTCATCGAGGATGCGGCGCAGGCGACCGGCGGCTCGGCTCACGGCAAGATGTGCGGCTCGTTCGGCACCGTCGGCTCGACCAGCTTCTATCCGGCAAAGCCGCTCGGCTGCTATGGCGACGGCGGTGCGATGTTCACCAATGACGATGCGCTGGCCGAACAGCTGCGCTCGTTCGCCTTTCACGGAAAGGGCGAAACGCAATACGACAATGTCCGCGTCGGCATCAATTCACGGCTCGACACGCTGCAGGCGGCGATTCTGATAGAGAAGCTGGCCATTCTCGAAGACGAGATGGTGGTGCGGCAAGCGGTCGCCAATCGCTATGCCGAAGGTCTCGGCGATATCGTCAAGGCAGCGCGCAATCTGGGCGGCGGCCGCTCGGCCTGGGCGCAATACGCCATCGAAACGCCGAAACGCGACGGGCTCAAGGCACATCTCGGTGAAAAGGGCATTCCGTCGGTCATCTACTATGTGAAACCGCTGCACAGCCAGATTGCCTATCGCGATTATCCGCGCACGCCGACCGGCCTTGCCGTTTCGGAAGAGCTGCCGAAGCGCATCCTGTGCCTGCCGATGCATCCCTATCTGAGCGAGGCTGACCAGGACCGGATCATCGAAACAATCCGTAACTATATCGGCTCGAATTCGGCGCATGTAGCGGCGGCATAAATTCGAAAGTTTCGAAGCGTGGTCGCGGAATACATCGACGAGTTCATCATGTTCTGCGCCGGGTTGTGGATGGCTGGCGTCGGCTTCGGATTTTTCTCGGACCCCTCTCAAGCTCGCCCGGGCCAACAGCAGGCATGGTGGACCAACTTTGGAACCCATTTTAAATGGATGGGGCCGCTGTTGATCCTCATCGCGATAGTGCTCGCGTTCGCGGCACCTTCCTAGATGCGGCGCCGGCAACAGGCTCGCCATTGACGGCATCGCTGATCAACAACGGACCGTTCACCTCAAACTGGGGCGGTCGGTTCCGATTTCGGGATGCTTTGCTCTGCGCCGAAGCATAGTCTGCACCTGTTTTCCCTCTAGGCTGGCTATTTTCATGAAGAAGATTGGTTTCCTCTCGTTCGGGCATTGGACGCCCTCGCCGCAATCGCAGACGCGGACGGCAGCCGACGCGCTTTTGCAGTCCGTCGAGCTGGCCGTCGCGGCCGAGGAATTGGGTGCGGACGGCGCGTATTTCCGCGTGCATCACTTCGCGCGCCAGCTCGCCTCGCCCTTCCCGCTGCTGGCAGCGGTTGGGGCGAAGACCAGCCGAATCGAGATCGGCACGGCGGTGATCGACATGCGCTATGAGAACCCGCTCTACATGGCCGAGGACGCCGGCGCCGCCGACCTAATCGCCGGAGGGCGTCTGCAGCTGGGCATCAGCCGCGGCTCGCCGGAGCAGGTGATCGAGGGATGGCGCTACTTCGGCTACGCCCCGCAAGAGGGCGAGAGCGATGCCGACATGGCCCGCAGACACACCGGAGTGCTGCTCGAAGTGTTGCTGGGCAAAGGCTTTGCGCAGCCCAACCCGCGGCCGATGTTTCCCAACCCGCCTGGCCTGCTTCGCGTCGAGCCGCACTCGGAGGGCCTGCGCGAGCGCATCTGGTGGGGCGCCGCCACAAACGCCACCGCCGAATGGGCGGCGAAGCTGGGGATGAACCTGCAGAGTTCCACGCTCAAATTCGACGAAGGCGGAAAGCCGTTTCACATCCAGCAGGCCGAACAGATCAGGGCTTTTCGTGAGGCCTGGAAGGCGGCCGGACACACGCGCGAGCCGCGGGTGTCGGTGAGCCGGAGCATTTTTGCGCTGGTCGACGATCGCGACCGGGCCTATTTCGGCGGCAACCAGAGCGGACATCATTTCGGTTACATCGAGGCAGACAGACGCGCGGTGTTCGGCCGCTCCTATGCCGCCGAACCGGACGTCCTGATCGAGCAGCTAAAGGGCGACGAAGCCATCGCCGAGGCCGATACGCTGCTGCTTACCGTCCCCAACCAGCTCGGCGTCGACTACAATGCCCATGTCATCGAGGCGATCCTGACCCATGTCGCCCCTGGCTTGGGCTGGCGCTGACGCGCGACTTTGTTGGAAAAACCCACGGCGGTCGATACGATGCTCGCGTTCTAGCGGTCTCACGGCTGCTTCCCGTCGGCTCGTTTCAGCATCGCAAATGCGCGACTGATCCGTTGCAGCGCTGTGGCGTTGGCCAGCACTGCGTACAGCGCGAACCCACCCGCCAGAATCCAGGGCGAAGCCGCGCCCATGGCGGTCGCGACTCCGTCCGTGGCGAGCAGCACGCAAATGAAAACCAGTCGTTCCATCCGCTCGAAGAAATCCGGCCAACCGTGGTTTTCCACAGGGATTTCCAGCGCCGTCCGCGCCTTGGCGTAACTGGTCAGGATCCCGCCGGCGAACGCGAACATTGCGATCGCCCACAGATCGGCGACCCAGCCGATTGCCGCAAAGACGGCCAATTCCTGATAACGGTCGACGACGGCATCGAAATAGCCACCGGCCTTGGTGCTCATATTTGTCCGGCGGGCTACCGCACCGTCCAGCGCATCGAAGGTGAAGGCAAACGCCAGGCAAAGGCCAAAGGCAAGACTTGAATGGTGATAGACATAGGCGGCCGAGGACAAAGCGACGAGCACGAGCCCGCTAGCCGTAACCTGGTTCGGCGTCATGCCGATCCCGATCAGCGGAGAGGCGGCCTGCTCCCATAGCGGGTCGATGCGACTTTTCATGAGACCGGCGATCATGGCGGCTCCTCTGATGATGTCGTTTCACCGAGCTTTACCAGCAATTTGCGGGTTTGTTCCACCGTCGCTAACGTTCCAATTGGTCAAAGCGGGCCGAGACCGGGCTCAGCAACATTCTCAACTCGCCGCAACAGCGATTTCTTTCGACGAATGCGGCCGGCGGAATAAGGCGCTCGCCAAGCTGACGGAGCAAATCGGCCGGCGGTCTGGCGGCCGCACCCGAACGATGTGACTATGATTGCTTGCCATCCGTCGGAAGCCGGCCGAAACTCGATGCATAAATTTTCACCCAAGTTTGCCTACCTGCTCGCGACCTCTCTTGGCGCGGGATTATCTCCAATATGGCCGGGCACGGTCGGCGCAATGGTTGGAGTGGCGGTTGCTGCAGCTCTGATACCTGCATCGCCTTGGCTGACCGTGCTTGCCTATGCGGCACTGTTCGCCGTTGGCGTATGGGCGTCATCGCATGTTATCTCCGGTACCGGGACGGAGGATCCGCAGATCGTCGTCATCGATGAGACCTTCGGCGCCGCCGCCACACTTTCCATGCTTCCGATCGACCCACTCTGGTGGGCAGCAGGCTTCCTTGCTTTCCGGTTTTTCGACGTCCTCAAGCCTTGGCCCATCCGTATCATGCATGACAAGGTAAGGGGTGGGGCCGGCATTATGCTGGACGACGCGGCCGCGGCTGTCGCCGCTGGGGCGTTGCTGCTCCTGCTGAACGGTTTGATTAACCATTTGCGGTAACGGCGACATTCGGTCTGCCAAGGCCACGGTGGTCCATCGGAGTTTAGCGCCACAAGGGAAGACCGGACCGATGCGAAGCCACAGGATCGCGGCCATTCCAGGCGATGGGATCGGCAAGGGAGTCGTAGCGGCCGGGCTTCGTGCGCTGGCCGTCTGCGCCCTGGCATCGCCCGCATTCCCGGCGACGACATCGGCGTGCCAGAACGCAGGAGGCATCCGCACTCGCCGCCGCTCACCGATGGTGTTCGTGTGCCTGAGTACGGAAACCAAACCCATCAAGTGTTTCGATCAGCACCTGTACGCGATCAGGCACACCGTGCATTGACCGCCACGCGACAAAGCCGTCCGGCCTGACCAAGGCGGCACCGCCGCTTTCAACCCCGAGCGCGGAAGGCCACCGATGGTCCAAGTCAATCAGATCCCCATTGGCACCCAAGGCGTGGCAGGTCAGCGGCATACGGAGGCGTTGGCTTACGGCGTCAGCGGCCTGACACCATGCTTCGTCGGCGCAGAGGAGAAGAAGATCGCGATCGCACAAATCGAGACTCGAAATCCGCTGGCCGGCGCGCCCGACCGCGAAATGCGGTAAACGCGTGCCAGGGCGACCCGACAGCTCGGCGGATTTTTGGAACGGGTGATCGTCCGGTGTGGATTCCCGAGCCACGATGCCTGCAGTGTAGCGTTGGCCAAATACCACGTCGTAATCCTCGACGATCGCAACAGGAGGAGGCAACCGCTTCGACGGATCGTCGAACCATTTCTGTAGGCGGGCGAGCGCTTGCGCCAACGTAGCCTCGATGACCGGCCGGCGCTCCATGTCATAGCTATCCAGCAACGAGGGATCGGCATGCCCGCGTGCTACCATCGCAAGCTTCCAGGCAAGGTTATGGGCGTCGTGGATACCTGAATTGCCACCGAAAGCGCCTGTTGGGGGCATCACATGTGCGGCATCCCCCACAAGAAACGCGCGGCCTCGGCGGAATTGGCGCGCTGTGAGGGCGGCCACTTCCCAGGAGCGCGCATCGACAAGCCTCGTCGTGATGTCCGACCGGCCCGCACCTCGTATGATCAGTTCCCTGCACTTGGCTTCATCAAAATCCTGTGGTTTCTCGCCCTTTTCGGGAAAGTACTGGAGCGCCAGAAGCCATCGTCCACCCTCCCTGGGCGTGAAGGTCCCGTTGAGGTCCGTCACGAAGCACGACGTGAAGCGCTTGCCGCCTATCGTCGGAGGCATGTCCATGTCAAAGACTACATTCATCCAGTTCTGAAGGCCGCCTGCCCCGCTGCGGCTGATCTCCAGCCTCTCTCGCAGGGAACCGTTCGCACCGTCCGCGACGATCAGATAGTCGGCCGAGATGACCTCCTTTGCGTAAGTCGCGATATCGCGAATTTCCGCGCGGACGACGGTCTCGTCCTCATCGAAAGTCACCAGCTCCGTGCTAAAACGCACGTCTGCACCGTTCCGCTCGGCGTAGCGGCGCAGAATCGGTTCCAGGACGTGCTGATCACACGTCGCCGGTTGCGTGGGGCTGAGGGCACTTGCATCCGGCCACGCCGGTCCGCCCCATTGAATCTCCGGATCGGCGAGATTCCTGGCGCGCGCAATAGCGCCTGCCTGCTGGTCCCCCGTCCGATTTGTACGAATCTCCTCCTCGAGGCCGAGGCTTCGGAAAATCTCCATGCTGCGCGGGGAGATGCCGGCAAACTTGTACTGGATTGACGTGTCGGGATGACGCTCGACGAGGACACACGCAATGTCGTTGTGAGCCAATAGGGCGGCCGCCGTCAGACCGTTCAGGCCGCCTCCGACGACGAGAACCGTGGTATTGGTCATCTCGGATCTCCTCTCATTGCTTTGACCACAAAAACATTTTGATTGATCAAATCATATGATTGGTCCAAGTATGTGTCAAGACTCGAAGGAGCGTGGAATGAGACCGAGCCAAGATCGCTTGCAGCACGCCACCGAGGCATGGCGCCTGATGTTTGATTTCCTGATCCGGTCCGCGCCGGACCGGTTGGAGATCCAGCGGAAATTGGGCCTGACGCCCAACGACTCCCGCGCCCTCTTCACCCTCGACAAAGACGCGGGCAAGCCGATCGGCGCATTGGCTGCTCAATGGCAGTGCGATCCATCGACGGCGACCTGGCTGGTCGACCGGCTTGAGCAGGCGGGGCTCGCCGCACGTGTTCCGTCGCCAAGCGATCGCCGTGTCAAACTTGTCAAGCTTACGGCCAAGGGTGCTGCAACCATTGAGGAATTGACAAGGGAATATCACAAGCCCCCGCCCGAGATACTTGCGCTTCCACGCGCTGATCTGGATCAGTTGATCGGCCTCGTAAGAAAGTTACAGGCTGGCAAATCCGTGAGTTGATCCTATCCCAGAAAGGCACTGGCTAGGATCGGGTAGCGCCGCGTCACACTTTCCATGCTGCCGCTCGAGCCGCTCTGGTAATCGGCAGGTTCCTTGCTTTCCGGTTTTTTTGACGTGGTCAACCTTGGCCCATCCTATCGCGCATGAGAAGGTAAGGGGTGGGTTCGGCATCATGCTGGACGACGCAGCGGCGGCCGTGGCCGCCGGGATGCTGCTGCTGCTGAAGAAGACCATTTGAACGTTGTCGCAATGGCGACATCAGTCTGGTTGCGTCTCGACTTTCAGCATCACGCCTCTTCCAGTCTGCGTACACGAGCCCTGACCCCATTGCCGATGGCATCAGCGACTTCCGCAGGAAAATCCTTTGGGAGCGATGCAGAAACCAGTTCGACCGCCGCTAGCGCCTGTTGGCGCAGCTCATCAAAGATCGCCTTGACGGGTTTCGGACCGATCCCTGCTTTGGCGGCGGTCTGGATAAAATGGCGTGGCATGACGCTGTCGACGAGGTAGTGGCGTGTGTCACCAATGGCCATCGCCAGTTTCATTTTGTTGTGCTTGATCTGTCCCGCATCAAGGCTGGGCTGCGCTGAAATCACATCATAGAGCGGCGTTATGCGGAACCGGCCGCCGGGAGAAAGAAAGACGCTAAAATTCTTGGCGTGCCCATCTGTGGCGCCGAGAAGCCAAAAGGCAACCACGGCTTTTAAAACCGCAGCTTGATCTACCTCCGGTTGGTCGCTTCCCTTCATCAAATTGAGGATAGCCGGAACGCCAGGCCCGCCGTCGGATTCGTATTTCAGTGACGGCGGCACAGAAAGGGCCTGGCAGCAGTCTTCCTGGGGCAAACGCAGGAGACGATTGTCACTGGTCCATCGGCGATCGAACCGCTCGACCGCGAGCACGCGATTGCCTTCGAACTCCTCGATTGCGACGACGGCGCTCGGGAGCCCTAGGGCGGTTGTCAGCTTGAGGCAGAAAAATTCGTTCTCGACACTGAAGGAAAGGTCGATGCCATTTGGCAACCGTCCAATCTGTGGTTTGAGGATGTGCGTCGTGGCAGTCGTCGCCAGCGGCTTGTACCAACGTCCTTTCCAGAACAAGAGCGCAGTCTTTTCCTGAGCGCCAGCGATCGAGATCCGGAAGTCCTCGTCCTCGCCAAGCCCAAGGGGAGCCGATGCCAGATCGCGGAGAAGATGGGCAATCTCGGTATCGTCAACGGGTTTGCCGTTGACAATACCAGCGGGGCCTGGCTCGACACCATCCGGCAGGAATTGCAATGCGCCGACACAATCGCGTCCGACAGCGGCAAGCAGGTCGTAGGCGTCTATTCCTTGAGCATGAACACGCTCCGCCATACGGCGGCGAATGGGGATGTTGTCGGGCAGGAGATTGTCGAAGACGGCGATGACGGGCGCACCGATATAACGATCTTCACGCAGAGGCAGTGATAGCGAGACGGGCAGCGCGTGCTCCCAAGCAAGCCAAGACGGATCGTACTGAAAATCGATCGCGCCGCTGGATTGTCTATTCAGCCGCCCGACGAGACGGCTGTTCAAGAAGATATTTAGCGGGATGTGCCGCCGCGGACGAGCCATCAGAAGATGTCCTCGATCTCGGCCGGCTTTGCCTTGGTCCGAGGGCGGACGACGAATTCGAGGTCGAGCGCTGCGAGAATGTCGCAAAGCGTTCCGAGCTGGGTCCCAGGCGCGCCACTCTCTACGGCCGAGATGGTCGCCTGACGCAGCATCGTTTGGTCCCCGACATTGGTCTGGTTCAGGCGGAGCTTGCGACGCTGCCGGCGGACGGCATCTCCAATTTGCTTGGGTGTTCGGGCGATTTGGTCCACAGCGTACCTCTCTGGCCATGGTATTATACGCTCGCGCAGATAAATTTCAATATACGCTTTTCCGTATAAAACTCTGTATACTCGGAAGCGTATAAGCAGCAAATATGGTCGGGCGTATGATCTTCGATCCGCAGGGACCGTCATGGCCATGCTTTCAGCTTGTCCGGCCGCCGCCGGCCAATGTGACCGAAGCGAAAGTCGGCATGCTCATAAAGCTCCAAGGCAAAGTGAGGTCAGTCCTAGCAGACTGCGGCAACGGATCGGTTTTTCAAACGGATGTTGCGGCACTCACCCAATCGAGTCGTGCGGCAGGGACAAGGCCATAATTGTAAAAATTGATGCCGTCGACATCCGGCGCCATCGCAGCTTTCACCTTGGCGGTGAGGATGTCGGGGCCTGCCATTTCCGGATAGAACAGCCGGTAGCCGGCGCCGAGGAACTTTTCCACGCCAAGGGCTGCGCGTCCGGCCGCCATCAGGCTGGCGACATCGCCTGGCTGCATGTCGTAGGCACACAGGATTGCCCCGTCACAGACCTTGCCGAGCGCCGCGAGATCGCAGCCGCCAAGCCAACCGTCTTTCAAATCGATGATGACAACGCGGGTCGCCGGATTGGCCACCTCGCGCAGTTCGGCGACCAGGCTGGTCACCGGTTCGAACCGCCACAGCAGGTAGCCATGGAGTTCCGGCCATGGCAAAAAAGTGTCGAGGCCGCTCCCCGGAAAGTCTGGAAAGCGCCGTTCGGGCACGGCGCGCTCGCAGGTCTCGACGATCCATTGCCCGACGAGCTTGCGCGCTACTTCGCCGTCAACGCCGGCCTCGGCCGCGCGCGCAAGGCAGGACGGACAGAAACATATCGACAACAGAAAATCGTCTTCCGGCGTCAGCCCGACACCATCTTTCTCATGATGGTATTCGTGGGCGAAGCCCATGAAGGACGGGCTTTCAAGCTCGATCCGGTCCGGCCTGTAGCTGTGCGAGATATCGGCGACCAGCGCGCGGACATAAGCGCGCGCTTCCGGATGTGATGGGCAGAGATTGTAGTAGTTGGCATCGCCGAAGGCGTTGCGGGTTACGGCCTGCGGATGAAGCATGCCGAGCCGGGTGTTGTGCAAGCAGACCGTCCAGCACGAAACGCCGAGCCCGCCCACCTCGCGCCGGCGCACAAGGTCGCCAAGCACATCGCCGCCTTCCATGATCACGTCCGCCACCTTGGGCTGGATGGCAAGGTCGGCCCAATGTGCCGCATCTGGCTTGAAATAGATGGTTCCGTCTTCCGGAAAATAGGCTTTCCGGCGCGGGCTGCGCGGCTGCAGGAACCGGCCAGCGTGATACGAAGTCGCCAGACTGATCATGTTGAGCCCGGCACGCTCGACAAGATCGCGCTCGACCGTCTCCAAGCCCAGATCCTGGACATCCCAAGGATAGGTCCACATGGACAGTTGCATCCGGTTATCCTCAGTCTTGATCCCGATATGAGCGTATGGTCGGGAGGGCTTCTTATCAGTCGACCGGCTCGGCGACCTGCATGAGGCAGTCTCCCGCCTCGCACATCGTGTGCAGCCGCCGCGAAAGCACAATGCCGCTTTCGAGGAAGTGCAGGGCTTGCTCGGCGAGGTCGAGCCGTTCGAGGTCGTGGTACCAGCCCGCCAGTTGGCCTGAAGTCACGCTGTCGCCCAGCCTGACTGCCGGCTCGAACCAACCACGGCTTGTGGCATAAAGGCCCTGACTGTGCCGAGACAACGAAAGAAGCCGCGTCGGCGCCGAAGGCCCGGTTGCCGGTGCAAGAACCGGCGCCTCAACCACTCCCAAGGCGGCCATCAGGGCGTCGAGTGCGCGGGCGGTAATCTCCATCGTATCGACCGTGACAGTGCCACCGCCGCCGAACTCTCCGCTGACGCCGATGGCGCCGGCCCGGCGCGCCGCACCCATGGAGGTCGGTGAGGCCTGGCCGTTGTCGGCCACGAACCCATAGGGCATGCTGAGCGTCCGCATTAGCTCCACACCGCGCCGATGCCGGTCGGGATCGGTATTGTGCTCGACAAGCGCGGTCGGCAGATGCTCCATCGAGGTGCCGCCAGAATGAATGTCGAAGATGACGTCGTGGCGGGGAAACAGTTCCATCTCCAGGAAATTGGCAAGCCGGCTTGTTGGCGTGCCTGACGGGTCGCCCGGAAAGGCGCGGTTGAGATTGCCGCCGTCGAGTGGCGAGCAGCGCTTTGCGGCAATCACCGCCGGCACGTTCGCCATCGGCAGGATGGTGACGCGACCCTTGATCTGCTTGGGATCGAGCCGGCGCACCAGCTTTGCCAGCGACAGCTCGCCTTCATATTCGTCGCCGTGATTGCCGGCCATCAGAAGCACCGACGGGCCCTCGCCGTTGCGGACAAGGCAGATCGGGACCTTGACCTGGAAATAGGGCGAACGGTCGATCGAAAACGGAATGCTGAGATGGCCGAGTGTCTTGCCGTCCCGGTCGAAGTCGAGCGTATGGCTGAGGCCGGTGTGCATGGCGGCGGCTCAGACAGCTGCGATCGCAGTGACCTCTATGCGGAGGTCGGGATCGGCGAGACGCGCCTCGACACAGGCGCGCGCCGGCAGGCGCGCAGGATCCACCCAGGCATCGTAGATGCTGTTCATGGCATCGAAGTCGGCGATCTGCGGCAGGAAGATGTTGATCGCCACTAGCCTCGACTTGCTGCTGCCGGCCTCGACGAGGAGCGCCTCGACCTTGGAGAGCACGTCGCTCGTCTGAGCCTCGATGCCGGCCTTGCGGTCGTCTGCCACCTGGCCTGCGATGTGCACGAGGCCGCCATAGACGACTGCCTGGGACATGCGGGAGCCGGACTGGAAGTACTTGATCATATCAGATCCTTTCGAGGTTCTCTTTTTTGGAAGTGGCCGCGATATCTGGTCAGCCGAAATAGGTGGGAAAGGCGTGGCGGACATACCCGTCCGCGTCGGCGCCGAAAATCACGCGATAGCGATCGAGGCAGGTGCAGGGGTGCGAGATGCCGAATTCAACGACGTCACCAACGGCAATATCGTCGCCCGACGCAATTGTAAGGAAGGCGTGCTGGTCGTTGAGCTTGAAGACCTCGGCACGCGCTTTCGGCAGCTGCTTGCCGGCACGAAAGATGGTCACGACCTTCGGAAAGCCCTGGTCGAACGACACGTCGCGCATGCCCATACCGCAGATAGCAAGGCCGGGCTCCGGCCGCGACAGTACCTCGGCCCACAGGCGCAAAGCCGGATGGAAGGAATTTCGTGCGGAAGCACTGACGCCGCCGATCGCAAAACCGTCGCGGGCATCGAGTGCGCCGAGCGACCTGTCGTAGACGCCATGGTCGTGAAAGAAGATGGCGCCGCTGCGCAGCACCAACGTGGCATTGCCGTCCCTGGAGACGAGGGGCGAAAGCGCTGCGACCACCTTGTCGAAGTACACCGAGCCGCCGGCGGTGACGATCAGCGGGGTGTCGCCGCCGACGCGGGCGCGGAGCCGCAGGAACATATCGGCTGTCATTGCCAACAGGGCGGATATCGCCTCATCGGTGCGGCCAGGATCGGCTTGCGCCGCGGCACCTTCGTAGGCTGCGACGCCGGCGATCAGCAGCCGCCCTCCGGCTGCTACAACCGCGTCGGCGATCGCCTCGGCTTCGCCGGTGGTCCGGGCGCCTGCCCTTCCCACACCAAGTTCGACGAGCACGCGCAATGGCGGCAGCGTCGCATTGGCGCGCCAAGCTTCAGCAAGCGCATTCACTGCGTCGAAAGAGTCGGCAAAAACGTAGAACTCGGCGCTTGGCCAGGCGCCGACAAGGACAGCAAGTCGGTTCGCACCACCTGGTCCGCCGACCTCATTGGCGATGATCAGCCGAGAGAGCCCGGCTCTGAGCATCACTGTGGCCTGCCTTATGTCGGCGACGGTCGTGCCCCATGCTCCGGCCTCGATCAGCGACCGGGCAAGGTCAGGCGCCATCGGGGTCTTGGCATGCGGGGCGATCACGGCGCCCTGTTCTCGCGCATACCCCAGGAACAGGTCACGATTGGCGATGAAGGCCTCCTCGTCGAGGGTCAACACCGGCAACGACATACGTCCATGCGCTGGATGCCAGCGCTCAGATGCGACAAAGCTGCTGTCCAGCCCGAGGGTGCCAGGCGGCACGCCGCGGATACGATCGTCGAGCAGGAAATTTTCACGAGTCGCGAGCGACAGTACGGGTGAGTTTTCGGTCATCCGATGCTAGTCCTTTCGCTTTCGCAGGATGAAGTCCGGATCGATTTCCGATGCCGGCCACACCCATGAGAGAGATACGTGCCAAAGCGTTACTGCGGACCGATCATCGATGCCCACCATCACCTTTGGGATCTCGGCCTCGGCCGCCATCCCTGGCTCACGCCCACGGCTGGCGAACGCGGCGGTCTGGGCGAGCTTGGCCCCTTGCGGCGAAACTACCTTCCTGAAGATTATTTGCGCGACGCCGGCCAGCACTGTGTCGTCGCCACCGTCCATGTTGAAGCCGGTTGGGCCGGGGATGACTGCGTCGGTGAAACGCGGTGGCTTGAAACCCTCGACAAGTCGCGCGGCGTGGCCGCCCGTTACGTCGTTCACGTACCTCTGGCGAACCGCCAAGCGCCGGCGCTGGTCCAGGCGCAGGCGGCATTCGACCGTGTCGTCGGCGTACGCGACATACTGAGCTGGGATCCGAATCCCGCCCGTCGTTTTGCCGCCCGCGACGGCATCATGGACGATCCGGCCTGGCGTGCCGGCCTGTCCCTGCTTGGGCGCCGCCGGCTGGTTTTTGACCTGATGGTGTTTCCGCGCCAGCTCACCGGCGCGGCGCGCCTCGCAGCGGCCTTTCCGGACCAGCTCTTTGTTCTCAACCATTGCGGCAGCCCGATCGATCGCGATGCGGACGGGATGCGGGTGTGGCGCGAAGGGCTGCGGCTTTTGTCGGAACGCGAGAACGTCGCCATCAAGATATCGGATCTGGTCGCCTACGATCATGATTGGACGCTCGACAGCCTAAGGTCGGTTGTCATGCATTGCATCGACTGTTTCGGTACGTGGCGCGCGATGTTCGGCAGCGACTTTCCAGTCGCCGGCCTGCATGCATCGTTCGATGCGGTGTATGACAGCTTCAAGGCCATTGCAGGAGAGCTTTCCGCGGACGAGCAGACGGCACTGTTCTACGGCAATGCACGGCGCATTTATCGGCTGGAGGATATGTCATCGGCGGGCCTGCTCTCTGCCTGAGAGAAGCAGCAGCCCCAGGATCAGCGACCCGAACAGGATACTGCGCCAGCCGGGCGATGCGTTGACCACGGTGATCAGCGCCGTGATCGTAACCAGCAGGATGGCGCCGGGGATGGTGCCGGCATAGGTGCCGAGCCCGCCGAGGATCGAGGTGCCGCCAAGCACCACGGCGGCAATCGAGGCGAGCAGATAAGGATCGCCGATACCGACATAGCCTTGTCCGTTCATGCCGAGGACCAACACACCGGCAAGTCCCGCACAGAAGCCGCTGATGCCGTAGACCGCCAGCGTGGTCGAGGCGACGGGAACCCCGGACAGCGCCGCGGCGAGCGGATTGGCGCCCATCGCGAATATCCGGGCGCCAAGGGATGTCGCATGCATCGTGGTCAGAACGATCACTGAAATGACCACCCACAAAAGCACGCCTGCCGGAATACCGACCGGCCGCGCATTGCCGAGCCAGCGGACCAGCGGGTTCTCGGCGGTCACGGCACTGCCGCCGGCGATGATGATCAGCAGACCTTGCAGGAATGTCGCCATCGCCAGTGTCATGATCATTGGATGAACGCGCAACAGCGCCACGCCCAGCCCGTTCACCAGACCGATTGCGCTCGTCAACGTGAGAACTGCAAGAACGGCGGTGAGCCCTGTCGGATCCGCCTGCCACGAAAGCAGCGGCAGGCTGACAGCGCTAACCGTGACGATCGCCGCGACGGAAAGGTCGATGCCGCCGGCAATCACCACGAAAGTTTGGCCCGCCGCGACCAGGCCGATCACCGCGCCCAATTCAACCAAATAGCGCAAATGCCCATAAGCGCCGAAGCCAGGTGAAGCGAAGCTCGCCGCGATCCATACCGCCGCAACTATAGCGATCGTAAGGAAGGGCCGGCTGCGCAGAATCGTCACGGCGCGCCTGCCGCTCACGCTGTCTTTCCGTGCTGTCATTGCTGCACCTTGCGGAATTGCGGGATGGCGACCGCCCCGATGATGATGAGGCCCTGGGCGACATATTGGGCGACCGGCGTGAAGCCGAGGAAGAACATGACACTGATCATCAGGCTGAGCAGCAGGCTGCCCGCAAGAGCGCCGCGCATGGTACCCTGGCCGCCGAGGAAACCGATGCCGCCGAGCACTGCGGCGGCAATGGAATTCAGCGTGAACGCCGTGCCGATGACTGGATCGCCCGAACCCGTTTGCGCGGCGATGAACAGGCCGGCGCCTGTGCAAAGCAGTCCGCTAATCGCGTAGGCGGCGATCCGGGCACCGTCGACCGGCACGCTGGAGCGGTAGGCGCCGACGGGATTTTCGCCTGCAGCATAGATGCTCAAACCAAGCGGCGTGGCGAGATAGAGTTTCCACAAAAGCACGATGAGTACCAGCAGCACGAATGCCGCCGGCGTGTTGCCGGCAAGCAGGTCCGACAGCCACTCGGGTATGGCGCCGCCCGGCCTCGGCAGGATGAGCAGGGCAGCGCCGCCGATAATGAAGGAGCCAGCGAGCGTCACCACGATCGCCGGCAACCGAAGTTTCACGACGATGAACCCGATCGCGGCACCGATGCCGAGACCGGTCAGCGCCACCGCAGCGGCACCGCCGGCTACGCCCAGCGGCCCAGTCATCGTCGTCGCAGCGATCACCGCGCCCAGGCTGACCATGGCACCGATGGCCAGGCTTATGCCGCCGGTGAGCATGAGGATCGCCTGGGCCATGGCGACCAGCGCCAGCGGAAACCAGCTCTGGGTGAATTTCGCGAAACCGGACGCTGTCAAGAGGCCGGGAAACAGGGAACCGTAGGCAATGACGAACGCCAGGACCACAGCGAACAGGCTGCGCACGCCGACATTGCGGCGCAGCTGAACCGGCCAGTAGAGCGCGCCGGCTTGGCTTGAGGATGCAACCGCGCTCATGCCGCAACTTTCTGCTGTTCGGCACCCATTGCGGCGGAAACGATGGCTTCCTCGCTCAGTGCCTCGCGCTCGAGCATGGCCACGATGCGGCCTTCGCGGACCACGCCGACGCGGTCGCAAAGGTGCACCAGTTCGGGTGTGTCGGAACTGAGCAGCACGATCGCCTTGCCGGCGGCGGCGAGTTTGCGAAGCATCATGTAGATCTCACGCTTGGTCTCGACATCGACGCCGCGCGTCGGGTCGTTGAGGAGAAGTACAAGCGGCTCGTGTGGCATCCATTTCGCCAGCGCGACCTTCTGCTGGTTGCCACCTGAGAGTGCCTGCGCCGGGCGGTCGAGGTCGCCCTTTATGGCAAGCTGGGCGGCGAGACGCCTTGCCATATCGCGCTCGGCACGCCGGCTGCGCAGCTTCAGCGCCGGCAGCCTTGCGAAGGCGGGCAGCATCATATTGGTGATGATGGGATGGATCAGGTGCAGGCCTTCGCGCTTGCGGTCAGCCGGGACATAAGCGAGGCCGAGCGCATTGGCGTTCGGCACGCCGCGGGGCAAACCCGAAACACCGTTTACCGTCGCGGATACCGTCCTGGCGGGGATCGCGCCGTAGAGGCCAAGCAGCAGATCTTCCTGCCCCTGCCCGACCAGGCCGCCAATGCCAAGCACCTCGCCCGTCCTGATGTCGAGATCGACGTCGCGCATCAGGCCGGCCGAAAATTTACGAACCGAGATGGCGTCGGCCGGCGATGGCGAAGGCCGCCATCGTGGAAAGAGATCGCCGGGGTCGCGGCCGACCATCAGCCGTACCAGTCCGGCGGCATCGGTTCCTTCCAGCGAGCAGTCCGCCGTGCAGGTCCCGTCCTTGAGCACGGTGACATGCTGGCACAGCGTCATCACCTCGTTCAGTCGGTGTGAGATGTAGAGAATAGCGATGCCCTCGCCCCGAAGCCTCTCCAGCAGGTCGGTGAGGATTTTTGTCTCAGTTGCCGATAGCGATGAGGTGGGTTCGTCGAGAATGAGCACGCGCGGCCGGCGGTAAAGCGCCTTGGCGATCTCCACCATCTGCCGGCGGCCGAGGGACAGGTGCCCCACCGGCGTAGACAGCGGTTCGTAAAGCCCGACAAGATCGCATGCGGCTTTGGCCCGGACGGCAAGCTCGCTGTAGTCGATCAAGCCGAACCGTTTGGGATAGGCACCGAGCCCGATGTTTTCGGCAATGGACAAGCTGGCCGTCAGGCTCAGTTCCTGCTGGACAACAGCGATCCCGGCCTGTCGCGCATTAGCGGGGGTCATGCGCGAGACCGGGCGCCCATCGACCTCGATCGCCCCGCCGTCCGGGCGCAAGGCGCCGGACAAAAGATTGATCAGTGTCGACTTACCTGCGCCGTTCTCGCCCAGCAGCGCATGCACGCGGCCCGGCTGGAGAGCGATGGAAACGTTGCGCAGAACGGGGTTGCCGAAGAAGGACTTCGACACCCCCCGCGCGGCGAGAAGCGGAGCCGTGGTTGTCAATGCTACAACCCTTCAGGCTTATTTCTGGGCCAGCAGCTTCTTAAATAGATCCTCATCGTACGGCGAATAGATATACCCGTCAGCCGGGAAATCCTTCGCCCGGGCGAGGTATTCGTCGATGTTGGAATTGTCGATCACCGGCAACGGGATCTTGACGAAAGCCGGCACATCCTCGCCTTCCAGTGCCTGGACGGCGGTGTAGGTGGCGAAGGCGCCGAGCCAGTTCGGCTGCATCGTCGCCCAGCTCTTCAGGCCCTTTTCCTTCCACAGTTCGAGGAACTGGCGCGCATTCTCGCCGGTGATCGGCACCTGGTCGCGGCCCTGCTTGTCGAGCGCGAGCACGGCGCCCGCCGACAACGCGCCGCCCAGCGACAGGATGCCGTCGATTTCGGGGTTGGCGAAAAGTAGGCTGGTGACGGCCTCTTGGGCGGGCGCGACATTGTAAGGCGTGTTCGTCTCGGCAAGCACCTTCACATCGGGATGGGCCTTAAGCTCGGCATCGGCGCCTTTGCGCCGGTCGTCGCTGACCGAAACGCCGGCTGGGCCATTGAGGATGAGGATCTTGCCCTTGCCACCGATGGCGTCGATCAGGAACTTGGCCGCCTGGTCGCCCCACTGTGAGGAATCGGTGTTGACCTTGGCGGTCACCTGGTCGGTATCGACGAGGCTGTCGAAGTTGATGATGGCGATGCCCTTGGCGCAGGCGTCCGCCAGCACGCGCGCCGGCGCGGTCGACGAACCAGCGATCAGGATGATGGCATCGACATCGGAATCGATCATCGACTGGATCTGCTGAATCTGGACGTTGGCGTCGCCCTGGGCATCGGTCACGACGAGCTTGTCCACCAAGCCTTGCTTTTTCAAAGTCTCGACTTCGGCTTCTATCGTGCCCTGTGTCTGCTTCATCCAGGTCGGCACTGAATAGATATTGGCCCAGCCGATCGTATATGGTGCTTTGCGATCGCCCTTGATGCATTTAGCGGCGGCGTTGGCTTGCGAACCGGCGCCGAGGCTGAGGAGAAGGCCGAGGCAAAGGGCACTGGCGGATGCGAAAAACGAGGATTTCGTCATGATTGTTCCCTTCTGAGGTTATGGCCTGGGCGTGCGGGGTCGGGACGAGAAAACCCGCCGGTTGCCGCATCTCGGAAAACCGCCTGTTTTCTCGTCAGGACTTTCTGCGCCTGGCTCGTTATTGTCCGATATTTCAGACGTTAGGCCTGTATATCGGACAAATGGATGCTAGACTGAGCCTTGACATCTTTCAAGCGTCTTGAGACGAGGGCCGAAATGATTTTTGCGCGGGTGCGGCCTACATGAGCGATGGCGTCACTGGTCTAATTGAAACGGAAGCCGGCGCAGAGCCGCGCAATGGCGAGCGCCGCCGCGGGATCGACCGCGTCATCATGCTACTCGAGGCCCTTCTGCGGCACCGCGCGCCGATGCGCGTCGGCGACATCGCCAAGATGATCGGCGCGCCGCGTTCAACCACTTATGAAATCGTCAACAGTCTGCTTGAAGCCGAAATGCTCGAAAATGTCGGAACGGAAGGCTACGTCTATTTCGGAAAGGCGATGCATCTGTTCGGCTGGGCCTACTCACATCATAATGCCCATTACCGGCGCATCATCGAAACCCTGGACAGACTAGCCGCGGAGACGGGCGAGACCGTCCAACTGTGTGGCCTGCGCGGGAACAAATACGTCGTCCTTGATTGCCGGGACTCTCCTGGCCCGTTCCGGATTTCAAGCGATGTGGGAGTCGAGGTTCCGATCCCGTGGACGGCGTCCGGAAGGTTGCTGCTCGGCCATATGAGCGAGCAGGAAATACGGGACTTCATTGCGCCTGGCGACTACAAGCTTCCCGACGGCCGCGTCATTGCACCAGCCGAGTTCTTCGGCGATGTCGCTCTGGCGCGCCAGCAAGGTTTCAGCGAGACGGCTGCTCTGGCCGACCGCTTCACGTGGTGCATGGCCGCGCCCATCCGCGACGGCAACGGGGCCATCAACAAGACGCTTTGCTTCGTGTTGCCCGTCGACACACCGGAAGCGCGGCGCAGCGAATTGCTTGCCCTGCTATGCGAGCGCGCCCGTGGGTTGTCGTTGGCGGGAAGCTAGTAAAAAATCGGCACGCGAAGATCCGGAATAGGCTCCGTTCGTTCAGCCGCAGCAGCGAAGCCGGAACTGGTACTCCGGTGAGTATGGCAAAAGCGGCAGCGCGCTCCTGCTACCAGATGTTCTAATTATTTGATTTCTGGATTTTTAGTACGGGTCGCCCGACAACATTGACCTCCTAATGAGTATCTTCAGTCGGGCGAGGTCGCGACGGATGCGAGGTCCAAAATCATCGCTATAATCGCCCTCGAGTGTAGCCAGACGTTCGACAAGCGAAACCTTGGCGAGGTGCTGCATCACTATCTCTCCGGCCACATCGCGCTAGCCACTTGTCTAAGCTGGCTGGAATTCCGCGGAGTGCCCGACTTCCTGCAGGGAAGGCCACGACTGGCACAATGGTATAGATCCTTCGTGGAACGCCCTTCAATGCGTGCCACACCCTACGACGGCGACACGCGAGATTGATATCGATCGCCAGGCTTTCGAATCCAGCATGTGTCGGTCATCAGCCAAGCATTCTCGAAGCCAAGAGAAAGCCTGCGCTGCAGCCGGCCAGGACCGCGGTTGCGATCCGCGCGCGCGGATCGGGGAAATTTCGGATGCAATGATGTTTCGGACTGCTCCCGACGGCATAGATCGCTCGTGGAACGACGTGCCGCACGCTACGACGGCGACACGCAAGATTGACATCAATCTCTATGCTTTCGAAATCCAGTATGTGTCGGTCATCAGCCAACCGTTCTCGAGACCATTTGCTGGCCGCCCTCGATGGTATTGCGCGAGACGGGTGACCTTGCCTCGGGCAGCCTTGAGGGCAGCCTTCAAGGCCTTTTCTTCGTCACTGCGCCTGGCTCCGCTGGAGGGGTAAAACCCGCATGGCATAAGAGACCGTACAGGAAACGTATCGCCAGCCCTTTGCAGAAGCATCATGAAGCCTCGTTGGTCTTCAGCCGTGAACGGCAGTGCCATCCTGCCAGCGTCGGACAAATTCGAAAGCCACCGTTCCGGCACGTGCGTCACTCCGGCAAAGGCGCCACGACATTGAGGTCTGGCAGATCAACTGCCTGCGTTGCATCACCGGATACCACTTCGACATGGGCGTAATGGGCAAGATTGCTTTGCGCGCGCCGGCTAGTTCTTCGTCGATCTCATAGGCAATCACGCGCCCTTGAGAACCCGTCAGTTCAGCGAGGATGGCGGTGAAATAGCCGACACCGGCGCCGACCTGAAGGACGGTCTGGCCGGGAGCGATGTTCACATGGTCGAAAACCAAGGCCCAAAGCAACGGCAAACCGCTGTGCAATCCGCGTTTTTCGTCAAGTGAGACCAGAACGTCGTGGCAAATCTCATGAAGTGCGGCTGAAGGGCTGGTATGGACCGCCCCGATCTGCAACCTCGAATGGATGCGCCATGGCCCGTTGCCAAGGTAGTGTTCGCGCGGAACCTTTGCGAAGGCCTCGATGACCGCAGGGTTGTGTAAGACCGGTGACGCGACACGCAGGTCTTCGGCAAATCATCGGCGCGCTGGCATCGGTTCTTGTCGGCATGGAATATCGGCTCCCGGATTGCGCGTACCCGAGTCATGCTCTCAGAAAACCGAACGGCGGCAAAGGGTGCCTATCCTCGCGTCCGCCCTGCAGTCGAAGTGATTCGGAGCCGTTGGATCAGGCAAGCTCCGACTTGAGCACGATCATTGCAAGCTCGCGCCAAGTTCGAAATTAGGCCAAGACAGCGCTCGTGCATCCACGTCGGTGATCAGCATATGGCCCGGCGAGACTGTGATGGAGATCGCGAGTTCGGCACGAGCAAGAGCGTCTTGGGCGGTCAGGCTGCTCGCCCAGAATACAGGGATCTCCCCGTCCAAGACTTCGACGGCATCACCCCAGTCGGGAGCCATCAAATTTCGGATGCCGACCGTCGTGGGCTCTCCGACATGGATGGGAGACCCGTGCGCATGCGGAAAGCGCGCGGTGAGCACGCGAACCTTGTCGACTTCGCTATGCCGTATCGGACGCATGGAGACGACCATTTCGCCACCGAACGGTCCGACTTGGGACGTCTCGATGTTGGTGCGGAACTTGGGGGCGGTTTTTCCACGGCCGATACGCCGGAGTTTCACGCCTCGTTCGACAAGTGCGGCCTCGACGGTGAGCGAACTGCCGAGCGCGAAGGCCGCAAAGTCATCTCGCCACAGGTCGATGATGTCTGTGGTCTGGCGGATCATCTCGCCGAAGTGATAGATGCTGTACTGTGGTGCATCGGTCCGGATATCGATATCGCCCAGCGCAGGCAGAAATGGGCTGCCCGCACGGCTCACACCGACCAAAGGGCAGGGTTTCGGATTGCGGACACAAAACTGATAGAAATTGGCGGCAAAGCTGCGCGGCACAATCACGACGTTGGCCTGGAGCTTGCCGCGCGCAAGCCCTCCTGTATGCCCTTCATAGGCACCCATCCTGACGAGTCTGCGCAATCTGCCCGCATCGACCATTCGCAAATCCTCGTAGATCGGTAAAGTGATCGGGCGAGCCATGGCTTCCAACGGATGCGCGTTTCAACGACACGTCGAGAGCGCGTAAGATCATCGGCGGGTCTGCCGCTTGTCAAATCATCAGAATCTTTCCTCATTGATAAATCGTATTTATTGGCCGGCGAAGGATGGCGCTTTTTATTAGCTTTTGCTCATATTTATTCTCATTGACACTCGCGGCAGCCGATCGCTTCTATCTGTCGGCTTGCCTCATGCAAGAAACCAAGATCGCGGTTCATGTAGAAGAGCAGGAAAGCCGCATAGAGTACAAAGACGAGACTGAACACCAGCGTCTTCACGACCAGCGACAGTGCAAAAACATTCAGGTGCGGAGAGGCCCGCGCCAGGAAAGCCAGCACAATGTCGGACAGGAGCATGCTGATGATGAGTGGGAAAACGAGGGTCAGCGCCATCGCCACGATGCGATTCAGCAGACGCAGGAATATTCCCGCAGCATCCTTGCTGAATACAGGCAGAAGACTGTCGATCGGCCACAGGCCGTAGCTCTCGTAGAGACTGGTCAGGGAAAGCTGCAGGCCGCCGGCAGCCAGGTAGATTGTGACCATGATGACCGCGAGCAAGGTGCCGGTAGCACTCGTCTCGTGCGTCATCATAGGGTCGATCAGCGTCCCCATCGTAGAGCCCCGCTGCAGGTCGAGGATGTCACCGGCAGCCTCTGCTGCCCAGAACGGTATCCCCATACACAGCCCGAGCGTTACACCGACCACAACCTCCTTGAGAATGTAGGCTGCGATCATCGTGGTCGTGACGTCGCTGTTCGTCAGCTTGCTCACGACCATTGGAAAGATTGGAACTGCCAGCGCCAATGCCACGCCATTGCGCAGAAGCCCTGATAGCGGCACACGCGAAAACAGCGGCATCAGAAGCATGAAACCACCCACGCGTGCGAGCGCGAAAGCGCCTGCCAGGAGATAGACCTGAAGGTCTTTGACAGATGCGAAGAGTGGTTCGACCGGCACCTGCGTGCCTCAACGTGTGACGACGGGGAATTCGTCCAGAGCCGTCGATGCCTGCTGCGCGATCTGCTGGCCAAGCACAGGACCTAAGACGATGATGACCAGCAGGATCACGACAAGCTTGATCGTCTGCGGCAGCGACTGGTCCTGAATCTGTGTCAGCGCCTGGGCAAGGCCGACGAGGATGCCGACCGCCAGTGCCGCAATGATCGCTGGGCTGGACGCGAACAGCACCGTCAAAAGCGCGCTTTGGACCTTCGCCAGGATGAAGTCATTGCTCATGCGTACCCGCCGTGTCGTCAGGCGTAACTCAGGATCAGGCCATGCATCAGGCGCGACCAGCCATCTATGGCGACGAAAAGGAACAGTTTCAGGGGAATCGAAATAAGGACCGGCGAGACCATGATCATGCCGAGCGTCATCAGGATATTGGCGACAACGATGTCGATGATGAGGAAAGGAAGGTAAAGCAGGAAACCGATCTCAAAGGCTCGGGTAAGCTCGGACGCAACAAAGGCCGGAACAAGAATCGAGAGATCGTCGTCCTTCAGGTTCTGCCGCGCCTGTTCCGGCCAAAGGCGGCTCGTTCCATCGAGAAAAAACTGCCGCTCCTGCGGCTGAGTGAATTTCATAAGGTGTCGCTGCAGTGGTTCCCTGACCAGTTGCGCTGCCCTGGCGAGGTCATCGGTCGTCTGGAACTGAACTTGCCCTTCTTGAAGTCGGCCAGACATCTCGCTCAGCAACGGTGTCGTGACATAGACGGTGAGCACAAGCGCTATGCCGTACAGCACCAGATTGGGTGGCATCTGCTGGACGCCGAGTGCATTGCGGATGAGAAACAGCACGACCGAAATCTTCAAGAACCCCGTCATCGTGACCACCGCCAGAGGCAGCAATCCGACGAAGCCGACGGCGATCAGAATACCAAGGAGATTGGGCGAATTCTCAAGCATTATCGAACATACGAACGATCCGCACGCCCAGGCTTTCCCCAATCCGCACGATCTCGCCACTGCCAACACGTTTACCGTTGCCGATGATGTCGACAATCGCCTCCGTTACATCGGGGAGCGGAACGATGGCGCCGGGCGCAAGCTGCCTCACCTCTCCCAGAGGCATTGCCGTGCGGCCGATTTCGAAAGCGAGTACAACCGGCAACTCGTCCAGAGTTGACTCTTCCAAGGTCTGGCCAACTGACGGCGGCGAGTTCTGATTCATGGTCCACTCCCAATTGGATCCGGCGACGGGGGTCGGCGCGGCAAGCAATTGCGGCCCGGCGGCAGTCAGGGCCACCGATGCATAAAGGTGCTCGGCAATGATGAGTGCCGCGTTGCGTTCTTCCGCCTCATTCCTGAAAAGCACCACGTCGCCAGCCTGGAGGCTTTTCAGCTCGCCAAGGGTTACTTTGAGTGCGCCACGCCGAAGGCAGATCGGCAAAGGAAATTCGGCCGGGATCGGCGGTCTGGCCTTGGCGATCTCGTCAAAAAGACGGCCGATCCGAACCGCCAGGCTGGCGTCACTCGTGTTCAAGACGCAGTCAATCGTCTCCTGGCTGTCAGTCAGGACAAAAGCCAACGGGGTCTCGCCCGAAACCGAAACTGCTTCTGTTTGTGTGACCGAGGTGAGCGCGATACTGTCGCCCAGCTTGGCCTCAATCCATTCGAGATCCTCTTCAAACGCGGATTCCAGCAGCAGTGCGGCGTGGGCGGGGGCCAGCCGCTTCATGTCGACCAGTTCGTCTGCCCTGGCGAAGCCTCTTTCGACCACGGAAAGCGGCAGGCGCAATTTGCCCATCGTGTCTCCGACGGAGAACGCAATGGTGTACCACCGCTGGTCCGCAGGGTTCGGCGCCGGCCAGACGGCGGCAATCGGCACCGCCCTGCCCGCGATCGTGATTTCCGCGTGCGCGCGCCGGCGGTAGAAGGCGTTCAATGCCTCAACGTCGACAGACGCAACAGAGTTCAGCACCAGCCGCTCGCCAACGCTCGACCGTGAGGCCTTGCATTTTGCCGGCTTTACCTGCGCTCTCGTTTTTCCCGACGCAAAGGCTTGGGGCATCACATCCATATTCACGATCACAAACTGGGCTATGTGGGCAGGCGCGTTGGACCGCGCTCTTCTTCCTCGGAAAGCTCGGCAAGCGCCAGGCAACGTCGTGCGGTGCGGTTGATCAGATGGTCCAATACCCCGTCCAGCTTCGTCAGAGCTTTCATGGCCTCACGATGATCATTGCGAGCTGCCGACAGTTCCGCTTGCCGTTGCTGCTCGGCGACGCCGGCCATCTTCTCGTTTTCACGCAATTGCTCGGTTTTTCTGGCGGCGATTTCAAACCGGCCCTGTAGCTGGTGAAGGCTGGCAGCTTTTATCCGATGCCCAATAAGCGAGCCGAACGCTGCATCTTCGGCATCGACCGTGCGCTGCAGGTGCTCCGTGACCGCACTGGCCGCCTGCCGACCCTCCCTCGCGGCCCGGTCCAAAGCGGCGTGCCGTTTGATCACCTCTTCCCTTGCACGGTCCTCACGGCGGCGTCTGAGCTCGCGTAATCGAGTGATCATCTCACGATCTTTCACCGACGATCTCCCGCATGAGTTGGCGTGTCCTCTCCAGGCTCTCATGAGTGGCGGACGCCTGACGCAGAAAGGCGTTGATGACATCGATCTTCGCCACTGCCTCGTCCGCCACGGGATCGCTGCCTTTTTCGTATTCACCGACGCGCAGGAGAAGCTCGATGTCAGCGTAGCGGGCAAGCAGTTCACGCAGGTGGCCGGCGTCGGACCGATGTTCCGGCGCCACAACCGCATCCATGAGGCGGCTTCGGCTGCGCAGGACATCAATGGCCGGGAAATGGTTGCGCTGCGCAAGCTCGCTCGACAAGAAGACGTGGCCATCGAGGAGGGCCTGAACTTCCTCGGCGACAGGATCCAGCGTACCGTCGCCTTCAAGAAGAACGCTGTAGAGGCTGGTGATGGATCCGACGCGACCCGTGCCTGACCGCTCGAGCAGACGGGGCAAGACCGCAAACAGCGAAGACGGAAAGCCGCGACGCGTCGGCGGCTCGCCCGCGGCCAGGCCAATCTCTCGGTGCGCACGGGCAAACCGGGTTAGGTTGTCCATTGCAAGCAACACATGTTTGCCCTGGTCGCGAAAATATTCGGCAATGCTGGTCGCCACATAGGCAGCCTTGACACGCTCAATGGCGGGACGGTCGGAGGTCGCAACAACGACAATGGCCCTCGCCCTGCCCTCGGGCCCGAGCTGTTGTTCGAGGAATTCGCGTACCTCACGTCCGCGCTCTCCAACAAGGGCGACCACCGCGACATCGGCATCGGTGCCGCTGACGATATCGGAAAGCAGGATCGACTTTCCCACGCCCGGTTCGCCAAAGATTCCGACGCGCTGGCCGCGCGCGCAGGTGAGCAGCGCATCGAGCGCGCGTATTCCGAGTTGGATCGGCTGGGAAATCAAGCCGCGCTCCAGCGGAGATGGCGGATAGGCATTGACCGGATAGCTGCCGGCGATGCCGTCCGGCGAAAGCGGCTTGCCGTCCAATGGCTCGCCAAGCGCGCTGATCACGCGACCAAGAAGGCTGGGGCCGACGGGCACCTGCTGGTCTTTTCCGGTCGCCACGACCTCAGTCAGGTTTGAAAGACCGGCCAAATCGCCCAGCGGAACAAGGATCGCCATTTCGTCCATGAGGCCGACGACTTCCGCCTTGGTCACCCTTCCGGTCCTAGGGTCGACGAGTTCGCATATCTCGCCGATACGGGCCTCCTCCACAGTCGCATGAATGACGGTGCCGGCGACACGCCGTACACGCCCCTTCCTGGGCCGGCCGGTATCGTCGCGCAGGCCCGAACGCAAATTCGGAATGATGGAGGCCAGACGGCTTTCGATATCAGCGGCGGGCGCGGTCATCGGACCTCCGTCTTCGGCGCAATCGCGGCAGCTATGGCTTTGAGCTGCGCGTCGATGCTCGCGTCGACGACGGCAAAGTCGGTCGAAACGATGCAGGCGTCCGGAGCCAGCGCGTCATCCGCGTCGATCTCAACCGTCATCGCCAGATCACTCTCGCGCAAGACTGCGTCCAACTCATCACGAACCCTTTCGATGGACGCGGAATGAACTCGGAGTTTCAGGTACTTGGCGCGGCGGATTTCAGTCACCGCCTGTCTTGCGGCTTTGGCGACAAGGGCGCCGACGTCGAATTCTCCCAGAATTCGCCTGACGATATCGACGGCAAGGCCAATGACTTCGGATTCCAGCCCACCAAAATAGCGATCCACCTTGACCGCCGTCTCGCTGACTAGCCGCGTGGCCTCGGCATCGCCTTGCGTCTTGCCGTCGTCATAGCCCTGCGCATATTCGGCCGCATAGGCTCGCCGAGCGGCGTCGCGCAACTGCTGCGCATCACGCCTTGCTTCATCGAGAAACGCATGCCCATCCTGCAGAGCGCGCACCTCGGCGGCCCGCAGGATCCGAGCGTAGGGACGCCTCAGAGCTTCCGACGCTTTGCCCGATTCGATCATCTCGTCTAGCTCATCGCTCGTCGAACAATTGCGGGGCCGACCTCGGCAAATTGTTCGGCTGACGGCTGGTGGATGAGCTCTTGCGGCACCAGCTTGAGACGCACCCGCATGCTCGTATCGCCCGGCATGATCTGACACCAGGCGCCAAGGCAGCTCAGGCCGTCGCCGTAGACGCGACCGGAAATGTCTTCCAGCGGCCCCAATCGATCAATCGGGCCGGCCAGATCGCGGTTGGCGAGGGCGAAAGCGCACAGATCAGCCCCAAGCGCCGCCTGCAATGCGGCCGCTTCGCGCCCAACAATGACAGCGGCCAGACTCCCAGCCCAGTAGATCGCGCCCGAGCGAAGTGCAAGTTCCTCCAGCTCTTCGCCAGACGACAAGGCGATCGCTCGATCCACCTCGTCGGCCGGCTCTTCGACCACTGGAGAGAGCCTATGCCGATCGAGCAGAAGCTTCGACAGTCGCTCCTGCAAGCGTTGCGAGCGCAGCATGCGCTCGCAGGCAGCCTCGCCGACCGCGCCGTCAAAGCACTCCGCGAGCCAAGCCGCATCCACATAGGATGCGGGTTTGGAGATGAATGCCTGCCATTCCGGGCTGGCAGTTTGCTCCGAGCCGGGCTGGGTCATGTTTTCTTCACCGGCATTGCGGAAGCATCGAGCGCATAGATGCCGGGCCGTCGATACCACTGCATGTAGGCCAACCGACCAGCCAGCACGAATATGGCCGCCGCCATGCCATAAAACAGTGACATCGCGGCGGCGACGCTGTCGGGATGTAGCCACAGGCCGAGGAAGCTGGTGAACCCGGCCTCGCCGGTTTCCTGCTCGGGGGCTGTCGCTGCAACCGGAATGAGGGTGACGGAAACATTGTCATAGGTCAGTCCGGCGATGCCCTTGGCCACCAGCATCTTGACCTGCGGGATGAGCTCATTCATCGGAACGGATGCGCGATGCCGGATGAACACGGAGGCGGACGACGGTAGCAGTTGCTGCCTCAGTGGATCGTTTTCGGGCAGGACGAGATGAACGCGCGCCGAAAGTACGCCGTCGATGTCCGAAATCGTCTGCGACAGCTCCTGACTCAGGCCATAGATCATCGTTGCCCGCTCTTCCACCGGCGAGGACACAAGCCCATCCCTCTTGAACACCTCGCCGAGCGTCTGGAATTCCTGTTTGGGCAAGCCGCTCTCGTCGAGAATGGCCATAGCTTCGGCGAAGCGGCCCTTCTGTACGGAAACCGTCATCTTGCCGTCCTTGCCGACCTCGCGTTGGGCCGGGATCCCGTGACGTATGAGCGTGGCCACGATCTCGTTGGCCTGCCGCTGGTTGAGGTTGGAATACAACTCCACCGAACACGCCTGGAGCACAAGCATACCCATGACAACGAGCGCAACGCGAAACCTGGCGCCGCATCGATCCAATCGCGTTAAACGCCGCTGCGAGGTTGGCATGGGCGCGAACACTCCGCGGCGCTTACTGTTGCTTGATCAGCGTGCTGGTGGACGACGTGACGGCCGTCACGCTGCTCGTAACCACCTCGAGATTGGCGGCTGCCCACATCACCGAAATCGATCGTTCCAGGAGTTGCTCTGCGTTCTTGGCTGGGGAGTCTTCGCCTTCCTTGCCGGACGGGGCCGTCTTGTCGGCGCGATCCGGCGTGGCGGCCGTTTCAGCACTTGGGGAAGCGTTAGCCTGGCCAAGAGCCTTCTGGACCTGCTGCATGGTTCCTTCGAGCGACTTAACGGCAGAACCGAAAAGGGCCGATGGTTCCGTGAACACCCCACCTGCGGCTTTTTCCGTCTCGGCCATGTAGTCGAAGAGTTTGTGTTCGACGATCGGCTCGGTCTTCTCCGGTTTGGAAGTCTGTCCGCCTATTGCCGGATTGGCGCCGGGCGTCTGCGCCACCTGCTGACCAGCCGGCGTCGCGACATCACTGCGCTGAGGCATATTGACCTTCGCGGCATCGTGCTTTTCTTGCTTGGCGCCCACCATTCGGTTACCGGGCTGCGCTGCCGCGCCGGCGGTGATTTGCTGTTGCGAACTTATGCTGGTGGTCAAGTTTGCAAGCGTAGCCTCTAGGGCTCCAATCGGCGCGATTTGCATGAATGTGCCCTCCAGTTCTTAGTTCGGTTTGGCGGAGGGGACAGTCTGCGCCTCCGCCTGCTTTCCGCGGAAAACGCGGACCGACACAGCTTTGCCGGCTTCCTGCTTCGTGCTCGGCGTGGCAGGAACCCCGAGCGTTTTCCTGACCAGTTCGATGTAGGATGGCGGCCCCGATACCGAGATGACATCGTCTTGCTTGGAAACCTTTATTGGAAACTTCGGGTCGCTGACGCCCAGCCGTGAAAGCCTGTCTTCGGCGCCAGCAGCCATGTTGGCATCAAGCGGGATCATTTCCGTCTGGACTTCCGCTTCCGTCGCGACGTTCATGACGATACCGTCGAAATGCCAGACCAGCCCGTATCGATTGCATATCTCTTCGAGGAACTCGCGAGCCGTTCCAACCGGCATGCCGGCGCTCAGGCGCCCCTTTACCAGCTTGCTGAGACGCATGGGCACCCGCATGTTGCGGCCGAGCTCAACCAGCGCGTCTGTCACGGACTGATCGATCGTGATGTATTTGTACGGGCCAGGGGGCCAGCGCGGTTCGGCAGCAAACGCAGGCTGGGAGCCAAAGCCGAGCGCCAGGACGACGGCAAGCCGGCGGGCCACAAGGGCAGCTCTGCCTCCAGATAACCGATCAGCATGGTTGATACCGGGTCCCGTCACATTGCTCCTATCGAAAGCGACCCACGAGTAATGCCCCGCCTCGCTTGCTTCATAGCTTGTCCGCCGATGTCATTCTATCGTGGACACTCGAAAATTGGAAGTCCAATTGGATTGCATATCAACGACCTGTGCCAAATGTTGCGAAGGAACCGCAAGACGATACAGTGCGGCGTAGGAATCGGTTACCACCGGGTTCGGGGTCATTGGTTCAATGTGGAAAGGAGTGGTCTCGGTGACGGCAACCAACAGCCTGCTCGCGAAGTTGGACGTGCCCGCAGGCGTTGCTCGAGGCAAGAGGTTTGCGGCAACGCGTCTCATCGAGGCATTGAGTGCATCGGTTCTGGTCGCGGTGGCGTCGATTGCCGCAATCGCGTCGGCGCAGGCCCAATCGAACAGCGGTTATGACCCTAGAAGTTGGACATACGATCGGGGAAGAAATGTACTGGTCTCGCCTAGCGCTTCCGGCCTGACGGCGGGCGGAGAATTCACGCCCGAAGAGTCAGAGATTCCTAGGCAGGTCGTGACATTCAGCGAGGCTCAGCCGAAGGGGTCGATTGTGATCAACACCACGGAGCGGCGCCTCTATTACATCCTGGGGGACGGCAAAGCGCTGCGATACGCGGTGGGGGTTGGCAAGGAGGGGCTGGAGTGGTCCGGTCGCGACACGATTTCGAAAAAGAAGGACTGGCCAGATTGGCGGCCGCCGGCCGAAATGCGATCCAGAGAAGCCTCAAAAGGCCGCTTCCTGCCCGCGCACGTCGAGGGAGGACCGAACAATCCATTGGGCGCGCGCGCATTGTATATCGGCAACACGCTTTATCGCGTCCACGGCACCAACCAGCTATGGACCGTCGGACAGGCCAACTCCTCCGGTTGCATTCACATGACCAACGAAGATGTCATCGATCTTTACGACCGAGTGAAGATCGGTACCCAGATTATTGTACGGCATTGATGGTTCGACGCCCCCTTCCCCGAAAGCCGCAGATGAGCGATCGACCGTAATGATACCTTTCAACATCAAGCAGCTCGAAACCTTTCTCCTGGTGGCGACTTTCGGAAGCTTTCGAAAGGCGGCGGAACGCCTGAATACCACGCAGCCGGCGGTATCCACACGAATCGCCGGGTTGGAGGAAGCGCTGGGTGCCAAGCTGTTCGAGCGGCACAGCAGCACAGTCAGGCTGACCGCCGAAGGACAACGGCTGCTACCACCTGCCCAACGGGTTCTGCGCGTAGCGGAGCGGCTGCAACTGATGGCCAGCTCTCTTTCACAGACTTCAGAGACGACGAGGGTGCTGAGGCTTGGGGTGGCCGAAACGATCGTGCACACCTGGCTCCCGGATTTCCTCGAGGCACTGAAGGCAAACTATCCGCTTGTCGAGACGGATATCGTCGTCGATGCGACGACGACCCTTCGCAATGAACTCATGTCACACCGACTCGATCTTGCGGTGCTGATGGGCCCAATTCTGGAACACAGCATCGAGAACATCGAGATGCCGTCCTTTCCGCTCGTGTGGGTCTGCTCGCCGCACCTGAACCTGCCTCCGCGGCGCAAGCTGACGCTGACTGATCTGATGCAATTCCCAATCATCAGCTATGCGCGGACCACCAGACCCTACAGCGAACTTTACCGCAAGCTGACCGGCGAACTGGAAGAGACGCCGCGTATCTTTCCCGCTAATTCGCTGGCCGCTTCCATCAAAATGACACTCAATGGTATCGGCATCGCCTCTCTCCCTGAGGAAGTCGTCCAGGACTATACCGCAAGCGGTAAACTGCGCATTGTCGACTGCGAATGGCATCCGTCAGATCTGCAGTTTACCGCCTCCTACTCCTCCGAACCGTCCAATCCGGCAGCTGAGCGGGCGGCAAAACTCGCCGCCAGTGTCGCAAACGCGTATGCCGCGAGAACCGACAAGGCGCAGGAGTCAATGGACGATAGGCTCGGCCCGCGGTTTCTCAGCCGATCGAGGTGATCGGCAGATAGACGCGGTCGCCTGAGAAGATCACGTCCGGGCTCAGAATATGATCCATGTTGAGCACAACCGTGTCCGCCACATCCGCAGAATGGGTCTTGGCTATCAGGCGAATGCTGTCGCCATCCCTGACCTCGACCCACCGATAACCGTCTTTCTCCAGCGTTGGGTTCGTGCGGCCCTCAGGATTGCTGCTGCCCTCGGCATGAGCCTCGACATAGTCGCCGGAAACCCAGCCGCTATGCATTTCGCCATCCGGTGCGAAACCTTCGACAGGTATCCAGGTCTCCCCTGACGGATCGGTCGATGGCTTCGCGGTCTGTTCGACGAATGTGCCGGGTTGCAGAACCGTTCCCACAGTCGAATCCCCGTCAGACTGGGTCCGCAAATTCAGGCCGTCATCGGCGACCACGACAAGTTGCGGGAAATCCTCCCCCGAGATCTGCGGGCCACCTGGAACATCCGAAGGATCATCGGGTTGCTGGGACGAGGCATCGCCATCCGGTTTTTTCGGATCGGGTGGAGGGGGCGTCTTCGCGCCCTCCCAAGGCTCCGCGAGCAGGGCGTCCAGCGAGAAGAGAAGCATTCCAACGCCGAAGGTGATGCCCAGAGTCCACCGATCCCATGCAGCCCATCTCTTGTCGGACTTTTCCGCCGCCGCGATATCAGCATCGGTTCGCGGCACTGAACGGCGATTCATCCGGTCCGTCCTTATGGCCGACGCCCAGAATTCCGCGCAACCGAAGGTGAACATGGTGCCGGCGACTGTGGCGATCGGCGCCGGCCAGGAGTGCAGCGTATAGACGGCGCAGCCAAGCACATAGCCGGGTCCAGCCAGATGTTCGGCCAGGTTTCGGATCACCGGTCTGCCGGTGAACGACTGCAGCATCGACTTCGTGCCATAGACGATGTTGCCGAGCGTGAACGTGCTGTTGACGACAAGATCCTTACCCTGGATCATCCCGGTCGCGGCACCTGGCGCTGCGGCAATGAATGTGGCTCCGCCGAGCGCGTTGAGGAATCGCCCGAACGGCTTGTGACCTGCGGTTGCGTTGGGGAAGAGCGCCTGGGCGCCGAAAACCATGCCTCGCACGCCAAATGCCACCGATCCGGCGGTGGCGGTCCAGGTTGGCGGCAATGAACTCCACAACATGTAGGAGGTGGTCGACATGCCGCCAAAGGTGGCGAGCGCCTGAGCGTTTTCCCGCATCCTGGCATAGCTGAGGGCCAGATCGACGCTGGTGGCCTGATCCGGCGTCATCGCCTTTTTATGCGTTGCCCGATAGGTCGTCAGTTGCAGCACGGAGAGGGCGTTTGTTTGCTCCGTCGACATCCAGGCAAACTGCTTAGGCGTGAACTTGCGCAACTGGCCGGGGCTCAACTCGGCAAGCTGCTTCGGCGTCAGCGCCGCTATCTGTTGCTTCGTCAGCGCCTCGATCTGATGAATGGTCAGAGCGCCAAGCTGCTCCCGCGTAAGCGCCGAGATGTGGTCCGGCGACAGCTTTGCCGTTGCCACCGGATCGCGTGCTGCGACGAGATCAGGGTTCAACGCCGCGAACTGGGTCGCATCGAGATGGCCGAATTGGGCAGGTCTCATGGCGGCGACTTGTTCCGACGTAAGGGCATTGCGCTGCTCATCACTGAGCTTGGCGATCTGGTCGGGTGTCAGCTTGCGCACTTGCTCAATGGTCAAGGCAGCGAGCTGCTCGGGTGAAAAGGCAGCGACCTGATCCGGTCGCAAGCCGGTGATACGGCCAGGGGCAACGGCCTGCAATCTGCTTGGCCTGATCGCCTGGAGCTGTTCGGCACTCAGCGCCCGCAACTGCTTCGGCCGAAGCGCCGCAAGTTGATCAAACGTCAGCTGCCCGATCTGCTCGGGGCTCAGTGCAGCAACCTGCTCAGGCGCCAGCTTGGCGATATGCTCTGGCTTGATGGCGTGCAATTGCGTGCCTGTCAGTTCGGAAATCTGATCGGCTGAAAGCGCCCTGACCTCCGGCCCGGTCGGCGCCCGCACCGGTTCCGCATATCCTGGTTCCGCGGCGGAGCTCACCGGAAGCTCAAGGCTGACGATCTTTCCGCTGTCAGGGTCAAAAACCGCCCTGCCCCGGTCGGGCGCCGGCGGCCATGTAGCGGCTGTCGGCGTTTCGGCAGCAATATTCACCGCTTGCGGCGTTTCGCCAGTCACAGCTGGGGCTTCGTTGCTGACCACCTCGGCCACTGGGGGCGGCGGCGCTTCGGTCTGTGCTGGCGTATTGACATCCCAGAACTCGTCGGCCGGCCGCAAGATGACCTGTGGGCGTTTTTGTGTCGATGTGCCGGGCGCGACGGCATCCTCATTGCGCGTGAACTCACCGACGAAATTCCCGTCCGGATCCATCATCCGCCAGCCATAGACCTCGCTCCATGGTATGCTGCCGTCGACTGCGGTCTCGTCGACGCGGGCCATCCTGTCGCTGACGGGTCGGCCCATTGCCTCGAATTCAGTCGGGACGTGGAGGCGCGGTCTGCTTGGATTGAGCGTGTAGAGATAGGTGTAACCTTGCTGCCGAGCGGCTCGTGACTCTTCCGAAACGAAAGCCTTGGCTCCCGAGATTGACTGGCTCGTGCCGACGAAACGGCCATGGGTATTGCCCATGACATAGTTGCTCAGGGCAATGCCTTGCGGATTGTCCACCCAGATTCCTGTCGGGGGCGGTGGCGAGAAGCCTCCCGCGTCCCTGATCTCGGTTGGCGAGCGGGTATCGGCCCGGAACACAAACGGGCCGACATTGCCGCGCAAGGGTCTTGTAGGATCGTCCGCGCCTTCGACAGGCTGATTGCCCTCCTCGGGATACCCAAGACTCCCCGGCCCATGGTCGTCGGAAGCACCACGTATCCAGGGTAGCACCACGGGTTCGCCCGTATTGGGGTCGTATACCAGTATGTGCGTCTTGTCCGCGACCTCCGGCGCATCGGCCGGCGCGCGCGGTCCGTCGGAAGGCGGCACATACACCTGTTCCGGGCTCCTGGGCTCCGTGCCCAACATCGCCGCGACGATCACCTCGCCGTTCTTGTCTTGGAGCCGCAGGGTTCTGCCCGGAGACGTGTGCCCGCTTGTGTCGGGTTCCGGCATGCCGGTGAAGCTGCGCGTCTCCGGATCCCAGACGAGGCGCATCGAGTCGTCTTTTCCTGCCGGCTTGTTCGGCACAATGATGGGACCGCTATCAGCGGGAGGCGGTGAATTGCGCCCAGTCGACCCATGCGGATCGCGGCCCGGCTGCATCGTCGGACCGTCACCGCTGGCGTCACTGGTGTTGACCACTTCTCCAGGTATCACAGGATGACTAGGATCTTGAAATCCCTGTTCCCCGGTCGGCCTGTAAACGCTTGCCGGCGTGCCCGTTCCAGGTCGCAGTGCCCGCAGTCCGTGAATGCCGAGGCCCGTGCCGGCAATGCCGGTGCCAAGACCCGTAAGCGCGTTGGCAAGCTGCAGACCGTTCATCTGCTCCCCGTTGACAGCCAGATCGTAGGCCGATGTCGCCAGCAAAGGTGCACCGACAATCACGGAGCCGACATCCATTCCCCAGGCCGCCTTGTTCAAACCAGCGGTCGACTGCATGTAGGTTCGGGTTTCGAGCGCCAGGGGCGAGCTGGACCGTGTTGCGCCTATGCTGCCACGGAAGGCCTGCAGGGCCGTCATTTCCTTTCCCGCCAATCCGGCGGCCGTCATTTCCCTTCCTGCTAATCCAATGGTGCGCAGACCGCTGGAAGCCATCGGCAGAACCGTGGTTGCCACGCTGGCGACATTCATCAGCGACTCGGTATCGTCCCACTCGCCGCCATGTTCCAGATGGTTGACCTGGTTTATGACCGCTCGGGTGCCGAGATAGGCAGCGCCCGTATAGGCCAAGGGTGCTGCAATCGGCGCGGCCGGCGTGAACGACAGAATGGTGGCTATACCCGTCCCGATGCCAACCAGCGGATCGACGACCTTGTCCCAAGCAGAAACATTGCGCGACTTGACGACTTCCAGTTCGATCCTGCCGTCATCGCCGGCCTTCATCTCCAGACCCTTGGGGACGACGAGCTTGCCATCTTCGCCGAACTGGTTGTTGTTGTCCTGGAAATCTCCGAGGTCGTCGAACTTTTTGCCGGTCACATCGACATAGCGAGTGTTGCCGTCTCCGTCACGCACAGCAAACAGCGCGACCTGCTGTGTCCCGACCTCGTCGTCAACATAGAAAATCGGCACGCTGCGCACATAAGGATTGTCGCCGCCGATATCGCGGATCTCTTCCGTCACATTCTCGATCGCCTCGCGACCTTCCTCGGTCGAACGATCTATGCCGAGCGTTCTGGCGACCGTCTCCTCAAGGGCCGTGCCGCGCTGTTCACGGAACTCGTTGTCGTAGCCGCTGTCGAGCAGTTGCTGGAACTTCGGCTGATAGATGCCGTCAAGCGTCTGCTGCTCATGCTCGTCCAGATAGGTCTTATCCACCGTGCCGTTGCGGTCAACCAGCAACGAGGGATCGCTGGACCGAAGCTCATGATAGTCGCTGAAGCCTTGCACCAGCCCGCGCAGCTCCTCGGCCTGCGTTATCTGAAGCCTTGTCGCGTCCAGCTTGAGTTTGGCGACCGCTAGTTCGGGATCAACCCAGCGTCCACTGGCATCGTCATCTTTTGTATCCAGGTCGATCCAGACTGCCTTCCCGCTCTGGGTCAACGCATCGATCCCTATCTCGTTGTATGTCTGGGCAACCTCCGGCGCCACCTTGATTGTCTGTCCGCCGACGTTGATCTCGACAGGCTGCACGCCATCGGGCAGGGTGCCTTCAGCAGCATCGACTGTTCCTGGCCCGTGCTCCGTCAACGCATTGTTGAAGTTGGTCTGCAGCGTTGACAGCTCGGAGTTCAGGTCTTCAATGCTGTCGCCGAGCTGCCGATCCAGGACATCGTTGAGATTCTGCGCCGCCTGCGCCTCGCTGGCCCTCACCGCTTCCAGGCCATTTGCCGTGCACACCGGCCCGGTGGAACTGCTGCCGCCCAAAAGCTGCTGCCAGTCCTTGTTGAGTTGCCGATCGCGGTACTCATCCCTGACGTTCGTTTCGCTCAGATTGTAGGTGAGCTGCTGCTCGGTCGTGCCCTCTTCGAACTGGTTGACCACCCACAGCTGGCCGTCGCGGACCTCAAGTTTTTGCGATTGGAAGAGACCCAGATAATCGCCACTGACCCTTTGATGTTTCTTTCCCTGTTCGAACAGAAACTGGTGCTCGCTATTATATTCGGCGAGCAGTCTCTGCTCGAGGTCCGTCTGCTGCGCACCCACTTGCGTGGCCTCGGCACGGGCGTTGAAGTAGTTTTGATAGGCTTCCGCCAATTCGAGCTGATTGCCTGCTGTCGTCTGCAGCGCCTTGAGGTCCTGATATTCCTTCGAGTCGGTCGGAATGCCGTCAAGTTCGGCTTGCCCCACCAGGAAGTCGATGGTGAGCTTGTCGCCCTTGCTCAGATGCAGGCCGACTTCGGAGAACAGCTGATCGACAGCCGCATGATCCGCGAGGCCTTGCGCGTACTGCGTTTGCCGATTGGGACCTGGCTGCCCTTGCGCGGATGCAACGTCTGCATTGGGATCAATCAGCGGCGCAAGTTCGCTCTGCTGGGCGATCGCGTCGGCGAGAATCCGCCCGGCAGCCTCATATTCGCCACGGGCATCCTGCGCGTTTTGCAGCAAGGTGTTAGACTTGGTAAGCCGCTCCTGCGCATCGGCAAGCGTGCCTTCCGGTTTCTGCGGGGTCCATTGCAGACCATGGGCTGCCAACGCCTCATTCATAACTGTCTGCGCCCCATCAACAGCATCCTTGTAGGCGGGGTCGAGCATATAGATGTTGAACTGTTCCTGCCGCTGACCGGCCAGAGCTCGCGTCTCCGTAATTTGGGACAGCGCGATGTTCTCAGCAATGATGGCCTGGGCTACCTCGGGATCGATCCAGGTCCAGACGCCATCGATCTTCATCGGCGTCCACTTTCCGCCGGAGGGTGCATTACCCTGTGGCGGATCGCCGAATGGATCGACAACCCTGTTCTCGCCGTCCAGTTTGGGCGTGGCGACGGTACCTAGACCATATCTCTCGATCAGGTCCTGCTTGTTTTGTCCGGCTTCTTCTGCCGCGTCGATGAGACTGGGCAAGGTTTCACCCGCCAGCAGCCCTTCGACGAAGGTCTTTACGACCTCGCCCTCTTTTGCCTCCGTGGCATCACTGCTGTTGGGGTTCACCGCCAACAGCGTCCTGGCCAACGCCTCCTGCGTACTTCCTGCTTCGATCTTCAGGTCGGTCCCGGTGGTGTTGTTGTGCAGCGTCATGCTGCCATCAGGGCTCGTGGTCAGCGTATAACCGTTGAAGGTGACTTCCACGGTCGTGCGGGCACCGTTTTCGATGGTAACCTTTTCGCCCGGGTGAATGATGTCGGGGTCACGAGGCGAATTGACGAGCTCAGGGTTCGTTCTCCTCAGATCGTCCAGCGACACGCCATATTGCTGCGCAATCAGGGTCAGGTTGTCGCCTGGCTTGACCTCGTACTCGACGGGCTCGCCGCCATTGATCTCCTCGGTGGTCGTTGTCGTCACCCGACCGTCCTTGTCGGTGACGATCGTGGTTTCCGTTCCGGCCTTCGGATCGACGATTGTGGTTGTGGTCTCGCCCGTTTCGGTGTTGCGAACGCTGTTGCGCGTCCTGCCGTTCCCGCCCTCCGACACCGTCGTTTCCTTGCCGTCAGACGTCGTCACGACGGTGCGCTCATCATGCTGGTAGTCGTGATAGTAGACGGTCTTGACGCCGGTGTGCGGATCGACAACTTCAACCGACTGCACGTCACCATTGTCGCTCGTCGGTTCGCGCGTCGTGACCTGATAGCCCGCGGCGTTCAGCTCGGCGATCACCTGCTCGTTGGTCAGACCCCTTTCCTGCGCGATTTGCTCGATGCTCTTGCCGTCCGCGAGATCATCCTTGATGCCCTGGGTGGTTGCCCCGCCCGGATCCTGAGATGCAGCGAGGAGGGTCTTGCGACCATCTGGACCGTTGACGGTGGTGACCGGCAAGGCCGGCCCGTTCCCGGGTGTAACGGCTTCCACCGAAGCGCCGTTCGGCAAGGTGGTCCGCTCGGTGACGGTTCCGGTGCCCAGATCGTCTTCGTAACGCGTCGTGATGGCACCGGTGTCGGGATTATAGCTGCTGGTTTCCTTGCGCCCGAGCCCATCCCGGATCGGCGTGGTGGTTGCCGTGCCGTTGGGTTGCTCCACGCTCGTGTAGTAGCTGTCGTGCTGGTAGTCGTAATATTGCGTGATGGTGCGGCCGCTGGCATCCGTGATTTTCGTCGTCAGCACGTCGCCATTGCCGCTCGGGTCAGCGGTCGAAACGGTCATCCCGCCGGACCTGAGCGCGGCGACAACCTGTTCGCGCGTCATGCCCCGGGCAGATGCAATCTGGTCGATGCTTTTGCCGCCGGTAACGTCGCTGACAATATTGCGCGCAGCTGTCGCTTCGGCGGCGTTGCCTTCGGGCGTGCTGCCATCCAGTTTCACCGGTGTCGCCGCCAGTGCCGCGACATTGGTCTGCGTGTAGAGAGCCGGCGTCACCGTCCTGCCATTGACGGATGTGCCGTTGCTGGCGTTGACGACGTTGACCCTCGGCGCTGCCGAAGCCGCAACCGGCGGCGACTGAAGCGAATCCAGTTGCGTGCTCACATGGGCCAGTTCCTGGCGGGCCTGTGCCGCCCAATCACGCTCGCCCATCCTGTTGGCAAGCCTGATCTGCTCCCGCAGCTTGGCAGCCTGGGCCTCCAGCCGCGCTATCTGCGCGGCGTTTGCCTTGGCATTGACCTTTTGCGGCTGGACCGGCGGCTTGGTGGGCGTTATCGGGCGAACCATGAGGACGACCTCCGGAAATTAACGTTGCCGGCAGCCTGGCTGCCGTCACGCCCGCCCGATCGCAACCTTTCGGATGTTATCGAGGGGGCTTCCAATAAATGCCGAAAGCAGCAAGCTGCTCTTCCGACTGTTTTACCCGTTCTGCGGCGTTCGTTTCAGACTGCGCTGCCGCCAGCGCCGCCAGAATCTCGACGGCGGCGAACGCCGGCGCCATGCTTCGGAAGAACGACTGCGAATTTGACGTAACGATAATTGTTTCCCGCGCGATCTGTGTCAGCGGCGACACGCTGCTGTCAGTGATCGCCACCACGCCGATGCCCTGCCGAGCCGACTGGCGCGCAACGTCGATCGTCGTGCGCTCGTAGGGCGATATGCCCACCGCAAGAAGCACCGCGCCACGTCCCGCGTGCTGGAGGGCATCCAGGCCCGGTCCGGCCATCTCGCCGACAAGCGTCACCTTGCAGTCGGTACCAGCCAGCAACGACATGATGTGAACGAAGTGGCTCGCGACCGGATAGGCGGCGCGCGAGCCGACAGCGAACAGATCGCGTGACCGGGCGAGCAGACCGGCTGCCGCAATGAACTGCATGGCGTTGCGGTATTCGCCAAGGCTTGAGATCTGGGCGGCGAGCGTGTCGGCAACGACGCCGGCAGTCGAATATCCCGGATCGCCATGCTGTCCGATGCTCTGTCGCGCCGGCTCGCCCGCGCTGGTCTCGCGCAGCGCGCGCGCATAAAGGCTGCGCATATCTTCGTAGCCTTCAAGGCCAATCCATCGCGCCAGCCGCATCATCGTGCTGTGCGAAACGCCGGCCTGGTGCGCCTGCTCGCGCATCGACATCAGTGCGACATCCTTGGGATGATCCAGCACGAAACGTGCGGCGACCCGCAACTGCGGTGGCATGGTCTCGAACCGGTCGACCAAAAGCTCGGCCAAAGGACCTTTTTCCATTCTGAAATACCCCATTCACCCACCTGCCAAGGTACTCCTTGAACGCAGGCGACGCAACACTTGGAACCGAAGTGCCTCAAATATTCCAACTGGACTTTCATTTTCGGCCATGCTGCCTTAAGCTGCCTTCGCAACCCTCCGGACTGCAGCGATGTGAGTCCGGAGTTTCCAACTTGAATAGTCCCTCAAGGAGACAATGATGGCTGCTACCCCTCCCATTACCTCCGGCTCTGCAGGGTCGCCGGAACAGAACCTGGACAAGATGATCAAGCACCAGGAGCGCATGTTTGGCCTGGAGATCACGAAAGAGATCGCGAAATCCCAGCATGACATGCTGATGAGCACCGCCAGGACGCTCGGCCAGTCGGCTGAAAAGGCCTAAGGCGGCGGATTCCCGAACCATGCGCCGCCGCAACCACCCGGCGGCGTACCTTGCACGGCGCAATTTTTTGAGCGCCGTCATCAGGCTGCAATTTGAAATGGTCATCGGCGGGAGATGAAGTGGCATGACCGCTCGTCCTATCAGCAAACATCTGGAACCAGCAGCGCCGGCGCGCCGACTCCGATCGATCATCGCCCCCTCCCCGGACACCGGACATTCCATTGCGCTGAGCGTGACCCACGGATTTCACGCCGGCGCCGAAGTCAGTCTGGTCGAGCCACAATATACGATCGGCTCCAGCAATGAGTCGGACATTGTCCTGCGCGATGCCGGCATCGCACCGATTCACGCAAGGCTGCGGCGCAAGGGCAGCCAAGTTGAAATCGAAGCCGTCGGCGGCGATGTCACGTTGGCCACCGGCGAGACCATCCATGAGGGACATGGCAGCCGCTGCAGGCTGCCGCTCACCATAAGTGTTGGCGAGGCGCGCATCAAGCTGGTCAGCCTGCAACGCGTACCCAATCGATGGTCCTTTGCCAATCGCCCGCTGCTGGTCGCGAGCAGCGTTCTCTGTGCGGTTCTCGCAATTTCCGTCGCCGCGAACGGGTTTTCTTTCGCCAAGCAAGAGATTGGCGCAAAGGCGTCCTCTCAAGACGGGCAACCAGTCAGAGTGGCTTTCGCCGGCCAGGCAGGGGAAAAAATCCTGGACGATTCATCGCCAGCGCAAATCCACACTGCCGCCGAAGCGGAAAGCCAGCTCAAGCTGCGCCTCGAGCAATTCGGCATAAGCACATTAACGGTTCTGCAATCAGAGGGACGCCTCGTGGTCTCGGGTATGATCCCGAATGACAAGAGTGATGTCTGGGCACAAACGCAATCCTGGTTCGATCAGTCGTTCGGCGCTCACCTTCCCCTCATCTCAAACGTCATGGTTGGCAATGCGCAGCAGGCCCCGCGCCTGAGGCTGCAGGCGATCTGGTATGGCGAGCGGCCCTACGTCATCGCAGCCGATGGCACGCGCTATCACGAAGGTGCGTTCACCGACGACGGCTGGGCCGTCAAACACATCAGCGAAACCGAACTTCTCCTGACCAAGGGCGGCGCCACGGTCGCGCTGAAATATCCGTGAACCGGCCGCTTGAAGCGGCACGATTCGACACGGCACGGGTTGACACGTCGGGCCGCGAGGGGCGGCAGGCGGAAGGTGTGCGGGGCCAGGCCATCAGCCGGCGACGGATGAATGGAGTCGACAAAGCAGCAAACCGTGCTCAGGGGACGAAATCAGCCGCCGGCGCAGAAAGGCCGGAAACGGCGGAATTCCAGGCTTCTCAAGGTGCGGCCGGCGAGTCGCTCGACGAGATACTCGCCAATTTCGTCATGCCCAATATTCCCGAACCAGCCATCCTGCGTCGCTCCATGCCTATTCTCCAGCATCTTGTAACGCACCTGGTCCCAGGCCTGGAGGGCGGGGAGCAACTCAAGACGCTCGCCAGAACGCTGATGGAGGATGAAATCGAGCGTCATCGCGATCTGCTTGGTCGCATGCAGGAAGGATAGAACTCTGACCGACCCGCGTGACACCGTGCATCTTTTGCACGTCCTGGGCTATCTCTACGGGTGTCACGGGCAGGCAAAGCGGGGCGCGGCCTACCTGCTTATTGCTGCACAGCTCTCGCCGGCAAATGCCGGCGTCCTCAGAACGTTGGCGCACCTTCTCATACTCGATGGCGAGGCGGAAAAGGCGCTTGCCACGATTGCCAGGCTGGAGACCTTGGAAGGAATGGATCACCCGGTGCTTACATTGCTGAAGAGCCGCGCCTTGCTCGTGGCCGGGCGCAAGACGGAGGCGCGCAGTGCCTTGCTTAGCTTCCTGTCGCAACGAGGCATCCGATGACCGTCTCGGAACGGCTGATGCAATTCCTTGCCAGGCTGTCACGCCGCAGTGATCTGGTCATTGCCATTCTGATGCTCGTCGCGGTGGTAATGATGCTCATTCCATTGCCGACGTTTCTCGTCGACAGTCTCATCACTGCAAACATCGCCATCAGCGTGCTTATTCTGCTGGCCTCATTCTACGTCTCTCATCCACTGCAGTTTTCGTCACTGCCGTCGGTCATCCTCATCGCCACTTTGTTCCGGCTGGCGATCACGATCACGACCACGCGACTGATCCTGCTCCAGGCCGACGCAGGCGACATCATTACCGCCTTCGGCACCTTCGTCGTTGGCGGCAGCATTGCCGTGGGCCTCGTCATCTTCCTGATCATCACCGTTGCGCAGTTCATCGTTGTTGCGCGGGGTGCCGAACGCGTCGCCGAGGTGGCCGCGCGCTTCACGCTCGATGCGCTGCCGGGCAAGCAGATGAGCATCGATGCCGAGCTGCGCAACGGCGACATCGACCAGGCGGAGGCACGCCATCTGCGCCAGCAGCTGGAGCGCGAGAGCCAGCTGTTTGGCGCAATGGACGGCGCCATGAAATTCGTCAAGGGAGACGTGATTGCAGGCATTGTGATCATTTTGGTCAACTTGATAGGTGGTTTCGCAGTCGGCACGCTGCAGCACGACATGTCGCTCGGCGACGCGGCTGCGACCTACACGTTGCTCACCGTGGGTGATGGCCTGGTGGCGCAGATACCCGCATTGTTCGTCGCTGTGGCCGCCGGCACAATGGTGACGCGCGTCGGCAGCGCGGACGGAACGGGCGATCTTGGCCAGCAAATAACCAGCCAACTGCTCCGCGACTCCCGCGCGCTCGCACTCGCAGCCGTGATCATGGTCGGCCTTGCCATGGTGCCAGGCTTCCCCTCCATCATGTTCCTGGTCCTTGGTGGCTGCTGCGGCGCCGGCGCCTATGCAATCAATCGCCGCTCCGCCCAGGATTCCGAGCCTCAAGACATCGGCCATACCGCCTCGCCTGCACAGCGGGGGAATTCCGCGTCGCTTTCGGCAATCTCCACCGCAACACTATCTCCATCCTACCGCGTCGTCGTGCGCTTCGGAACCGAGCTCGCACACTTAGTCCCGGAGCCCGAATTTGCCGCGCTCGCCGACGGCGTGCGCCGTGAACTCTTCGGTGATCTCGGTGTCGACGTTCCGGCCATCGGCATGCAGGTCGACGAGATGCTCTCGCAACGAAGCGTCCGCGTCGATCTGGAAGGTGCGCCCATCCTGGATGCTGAAATTCCTGCCAACCGTGTTCTTGTCGAAGCGGACACGACGCATCTCGATCTGCTCCAAATACCTTACGAAAAAGGTTCTCCGATTGCCGGTCTGCGTAAATTCGTATGGGCCGATGACAGCTACCTGTCAGCACTGAAGGGAGCCGGGTTCGTCTTCTCAACGCCGGTGCAAATAGCGGCCAAATGGACCGGCCATGCACTTCGTCTTTATGCCGGCCATTTCGTCGGGATTCAGGAGACACGCAGGCTGCTCTCGGACATGGAACCGGATTATGCGGATCTGGTCAGGGAGGCGCAGGAGACCGTGCCGCTCCAGAAGATCGCGGAAGTGCTCCGCCGGCTCGTCGGGGAAAACGTCCCGATCCGCAATCTGCGCCTTATCCTCGAGGCACTCATCGAATGGGGCCAACGCGAACAGGACGTCCTCTTGCTGACGGAACATGTCCGCACATCCTTGAAGCGCCAGATCAGCTTCCGCTTCGCCGGCCGCAACAACATCATCGCGGCCTATGTGCTGCAGCGGTCGGCCGAAGACATCCTGCGAAACGCGGTGCAAAGCACATCGACCGGCACCTTCCTGAATCTGTCGGACGATGATGCGCAGGCTTTGGTCACCGAAATCGAGCGAGCCCGGTCGCAGAACGCCACCGATGTTTCACCGGTCGTCCTCGCCGCGATGGATGTGCGCCGTCACATGCGCAGCCTGCTGGCACACAATGCCATCGAGCTTCCGGTCCTGTCCTTCCAGGAACTCGCACACGAATTCAACGTCCAGCCGCTGGCCACGATCGCCGGCCGCTCCGGCAAAGCCGGCGCGCGCGTCGTCTCCCATTCGCTCCCGTCGGCTCAGGCGAATGCCGCGCAGGAGGCGCCCTCCTGACGCCAGCCGGACGGACGACATTGGGGATTCAGGAGAGAAATGGCATGACCATCCACAACACCGCGGCAGGCGCAGGATCAGCCGCTTTCGCCCGGCGGGCAGATTTAGGCCGGCTCGCTATCGCGACGATTGGCGCCCTGCTGGCGTTGTTGCTCACACTGGCCGATGCGACGGCACAGAACATATCAGCGTTGCCGAGCAAACCAACGGTCGGCTTGCCGGTCGGGCAAGGACGCTTATTGCGGTTCAATGAACCGGTCGAATCCGTGCTGATTGCCGATACCACGATCGCGGACCTTCAGGTCGTGTCGCCGAGCATGGTCTATGTGTTCGGCCTCAAACCCGGCCTGACCAACCTCATTGCGATCACGGCCGATGAACGGATCGAGGCAACGGCCCAGTTCCGCGTCACCCCCGATGTCACGCCTGCTACCGAGGCCAAGCAAGCAATGCAGCCGAGCTCGGCGACAAATCTCCACATTTTCGGGACCCGTATCGTTGCAACAGGCGAGGCGCGAGGCGTCGATGAGGCAACGGATCTGGACAATGTCGCCCGGACCTTCTCGCCACCGGAACAGCCGCCGCTGAACAACATGACCGTGCAGGGCTCACAGCAAGTCAACATTCGGGTTCGCTTCGCCGAGGTCTCGCGCACGGAACTGCAGTCCTACGGCGTCGACTGGTCCGTCGGCTACAGGAGCGGCGGCTTCGAATTCAACATGTTCCAGGACAACGGTGTGCCCTCGGGCAACGGGAATTTCGGTTTGAACATGGACCAGGCGCATGGCCTGAACTTCGACATTCTGATCGAAGCCCTGCAACGCAACGGCATCGTCAAGATACTGGCCGAACCGAACCTGACGGCCATGACCGGTCAGACGGCAAGCTTTCTCGCCGGTGGCGAAATTCCGGTTCCGATCCCGCAAGGAACCGACGTCGTCACCGTCCAATACAAGCCCTTCGGCGTGTCCCTCGGCTTCACCCCGACGCTGATCGGCCGCAACCGCATCGCGCTCCATGTCCAGCCGGAAGTCAGTTCTCTATCTGAGACCGGATCCGTAAGCGCCAACGGTTTCGCCATGCCGAGTTTCGTCGTGCGCAAGGCCGACACCACGGTCGAAGTGGCGAGCGGTCAGACATTTGCGATCGCCGGCCTTTTCCAGCAGCGGACTTCGCGCAATCTGGAAAAGTTTCCGGTGCTGGGCGATGTACCGGTGCTTGGCCCGCTTTTTCAATCACAGCGTTTCCAGCACGAAGAGACCGAACTGGTCATTTTGATTACGCCCTATCTGGTGGAACCGGTGCGCGACAGCCTCGCCACGCCGCTTGATCGTCCGGCAGCCAAGCACCGCAGCCGCAAGCACGCCAATGACGCATCGGCGACGGGTCTGATCATCAAGTAACGAGGACCGGATATGACATCCCCCATCGCATTTTTCTGCGTTGTTCCAGCGCTGGTTCTGGCCGGCTGCGCGAGCAGCCCGCAACAGCGGCAGGATTATTCGCCTAGCTACAACTATGTTTCGACGGATGCAGGCGGCTCCGAGAAAGGTGTCGGCGGCTCAGTTCTTGCTCCCGATGCCTGTCTGGCCGAGCCAGCCGACGACGACAACTCTGCTGCCAAGACGAATCTGACGATCGTCTCCGGCGTCGGCTCCCATCTGCCGCCCGGTTGCGCCAATGCCTTCAATCTTCAGCGGATGTCCGAAAGCCAGCGTGACCTCGTAGAAGGCCGCCGCATGGGCCCGGCGGCGGCGGCACCGACCGCGCGCGCGGCCCGTCGCTACCTCGATGGCGAGGAGGCTCCGATAGGCGGCGCCAACAGCGCGCCGTCGGTGCCGCAAACAACGCTCCCAGTCGAGTGAGCCGGCGCGGTATTCGCCCGCGTAGTGTCACCCTACGCGTCGCGCTTGGCGGAAGATCGCTTCAGGCCCTCCGGCCCGATTCGCTAGCCGAGGATGGAGCCGAGCGCCTTCGCTTTGGCCTGAGTGCTGCCCTTCAGCCGAATGGTTCTTGCGCGGGCAAGCAGGGTGGCCACCTCCTTGGTCGTCAGCCCGATTGGCGGCGAGGCCTTGACCTGGTCGGCCTGGCCAAGAAGCCCGTACACCACCACAATGTTGCGCTTGTGGTGCAATTGCGCATTGGGAGCGGCGGCAATTTTCTGCACCAGCGGCAGCGCCGCAGCGGAATTGTCTTCGAGGGCTGCCGCCAATGCCATGTTGGTCTCGACGTCAAGATCGCCCGGCGCAAGTCTCAACGCCTGGGCGAAAGTCTCCTGCGCCTGCCCTGTCTGCCCGGCGAAAGTCTGCGCAACGCCCAATCGGTTGTAGGCGCCGCTGGTGTTGACCAGCGGCGCTGCCTGCGCAAGCGCGCGCATGCCTGCATCGATATCGCCTACCTCCATCATCGCCGAGCCAAGCCCAAGCATTGCTCCCCCGTCATTGGGAGCTTTGGCGAGCGCGGCCCGATAAGCTTTGGCGGCATCGGCAGGATAGCCTGCCCGCATGTAAGCGTCGCCTGTCTTGACGAACGCGCTCGCCTTGGCGCCTGGCATTGCTGCGGCGCGCTGGTAGAGCGCGATGGCGGTATCAATTTCTCCGCGCGCATCAATATCGTCGGCAAGCTTGATCAGGCGCTCGGATTGAGACGATGGGCCCTGCGCCTTGGCCTGCACGGAGCCGGTTTGGGTCGTCTGGCAACCGCTCAGCGCCAGCGCGACGACGACTGGCATGAATACGACACGCAACCGCAAATCCACCTCTCCGTATTCAAGCCTGTCCCACCTTACACAGGGCATCGGCCGACTGGAACCACGATAGTGCGGTAAGATTGCAACATGGCCGAAGAAGCTGAGGAAAAGAAATTACCGGCGTCCGACAAGAAGCTTCGTGACGCCCGCCGCAAGGGCCAGGTTTCGCAAAGCCGCGACCTGGTATCCGGCTTCACTCTTTTCGCAGCGCTTGGCTATCTCTATTTTTGCTGGCCGCTGCTCTTCAAATATCTTTCGGAACTCGTGCAGACTGTGACGGTGCCCGGCGGCTCTTTCGAGGAGGTCAGCCTACGTGCCATCCACCACTCGTTCTCATTGCTGATGCTTGCCACATTGCCGCTAGTCGGCATCGTTGTGGTTCTCACCGTAGCCTTCGGCATGCTGGCCACGTTCGGGCCGGTCTTCTCGTTCGAGCCGCTCAAGCCGCAGTTCGATCGCATAAACCCGGCGAAGGGCCTTCAGAAGATCCTGTCGCTCCGCAATGTCATCGAGTTCGCCAAGGGCCTCGTCAAGGTGGTGTTCCTGGCAAGCCTTTTCGTATTCATCCTGATCGCCTGGCTACAGCCTCTCTTCGATGCGCCAGGCTGTGGTCAGACATGCCTGGAGCCGATCATCAAGGCGGTGATGACACCTCTCGGGACTGCCGCCGCCCTGGCCTTTATCGTCATCGGCTTGATCGATGTTCCTATTCAGCGCTGGCTGTTCCTACGGGACATGCGCATGACAACAACCGAATACAAGCGCGAACACAAGGATCTCGAAGGCGATCCATTGATCCGCCGTGAACAGCAGCGACAGCGGCGCGAAGCAGTGATGCAGCCTGCGAAGCTAGGTGTGGAAAACGCGGTCATCGTCTTGGTGTCAGGCGACCGCGCCGTGGCGTTGCGCTACGTCAAGGGCGAAACGCCTGTGCCGACAATTGTCGGCAAGGGTCAGGGCCGTGCGGCCGAAGATATGATGGCTCAGGCGCGCGAGGCAGGTATCCCCATAGTCGAGGATGCCGTTACCGCCCAAGCGATCTTCGAAAATGCGAACATCGGGTCTTATATCGGCCAGCAGATGTTTTCCCCGGTCGTTCGCCACCTCGTCCGGCACGGGCTCACTTGAGCCAAAATCCTGCGATTGTCGTTCTATGCCAGTCTAGCCCTGTCGGCTGGTGGAAGCGAAGCGGAAGTCCGCTGGTCGCGCATCCGTCAGTGTCAAGGCGGCACGGCGGAAGACCGAGCAGGCCGATTCAATGAGGGCGTTTCGGAGACCTGTCATGCCGCCCGATCCGCAGCTTGCGTTCATTCGCGTTGAATAACAATGCGTCCTCAGCCCCGGCTGGCCAGCAGCCTTGTCAGCCAATCCGGATCCATTTCCGGCACGGAGGATAAAAGCCGTTCGGTATAGGGGGCATGCGGCGGCGTGAGAATTTCGCTCTTCAATCCCTGCTCAACGACTTTCCCCTGGTGCATGACCACAATTTCGTCGGCGATCGCTCGCACGGTGGCAATGTCATGGGTGATGAAAATGTAGCTCATGGCGAGCTCGCGCTGAAGCCGCATCAAGAGCTTCAGGATTTCCTCCTGCACAATCTGGTCGAGGGCGGATGTGATTTCGTCGCAGATGATGAGTTCCGGATCGGCGGCCAACGCCCGGGCGATGCAAACGCGCTGCTTCTGGCCCCCCGACAGTTCGGCCGGCAGACGATCCAAGTAAGTTTCGCTCATCTCGACCATGTGCATGAGTTCGCCGATCCGCCGATCCCGCTGCGCTCCCTTGAGGCCAAGATAGAATTCAAGTGGCCGAGCTATGACTTCTTCGACTGTCTGGCGCGGATTTAGCGCGTTGTCGGGCATTTGATAAATCATCTGTATGCGACGCAGAATCTCTTTTGGGCGGGTCTCCAGGGTCTTGGAAAGGGCCTGGCCGGCAAAGGAAATCGACCCCGAAAGCGGCGGCAACAGGCCGGTAACGACGCGAGCGAGCGTCGATTTCCCGGAACCGGATTCGCCGACCACAGCCACTGTTCGTCCACGTGGAACTTTGATGGAGACATCCTGGAGCACCTTGACCCTCCGCGCGTAAGCCGCGGTGACGTTGTCTATCGTAAGCAGATATTCATCGGCCGGAACTTCGGGCTTGGCGAGCTTGCGCACGGCCCAGAGCGTTTTGGTATATTCCTGGCTGGGCGAGGCGAGCATCTGGCGTGTTTCAGCCTCCTCCACGGTAAGTCCATCGCGCAAAACCATGATGCGGTCCGCCATTTGCGCCACCACCGCCAGATCATGCGTCACATAGATTGCAGCCGTGTTGAATTCCTCCACGACATTGCGAATGGAGGCGAGAACTTCGACCTGCGTCGTCACATCGAGCGCCGTCGTTGGCTCGTCGAAGACGATGAGGTCCGGACGACAGGCCATCGCCATCGCGGTCATTGCCCGTTGCAACTGTCCGCCGGAAACCTGATGAGGATAGCGAAAGCCGATGGTCTCCGGGTCTGGAAGCTGAAGACGCCGATAAAGATCGACGGCACTCCGGTTCGCTTTCTCTCGGCTGGCAATCCCATGCGCCACCACAGTTTCGACAGTCTGGTCGAGGAGCCGGTGGGCCGGATTGAAAGAGGCCGCGGCGCTTTGCGCGACATAGGCGAGACGGGAGCCTCTGAGGCGACGCCGCCCTGTTTCGCTGAGTGCCAGAAGATCGATCCCGTCGAACAGGATCGAGCCCTGTGTAATACGGCAGCCCGGCTTGGCGTAACCCATCGCGGCGAGGCCAATGGTGGATTTGCCGGCGCCTGACTCGCCGATCAGGCCAAGAACCTCCCCCCGCTTCAGCGCCAGATCGACCCCGCGGACAATGGGATGCCATCGCTCGTCCGAGAAGCCCTCCACATGGAGATTGCGGATCTGCAGTAGATCCTTGCCTTTTTCGCGCGAGGCCGGACCGCTACCTTTCATCCCGCAACCCGCTTGTTGCGTGCAGGAACCAGTCCACGACGAAATTCACGGATACCGTGAGGAGGGCAATCGCGCCGGCCGGCAGCAGCGGCGTGACATCGCCGTAGGTGATCAGGGTTGCATTCTCGCGCACCATCGATCCCCAATCGGCGGTCGGCGGCTGAATGCCGACGCCCAAGAAGGACAGTGCCGCGATCGTGAGGAATACGAAGCAAAATCGCAAGCCGAACTCCGCGACCAGCGGCGGCATCACGTTGGGAAGGATTTCCTTGGCGATGATCCATTTCGGGCCTTCCCCGCGCAATCGCGCCACTTCGACATATTCCATCACTGCCACGTTAAGCCCGACGGCGCGTGCGAGCCGAAAGACACGGGTAGAATCGAGCAGCGCAATTATGATTATCAGGCTGGTGATCGACGACCCGAAGATCGAAAGCAGCACCAGGGCGAAGATCAGGCTTGGGATCGACATCAACACGTCAACCGCACGCGACAGTATCTGGTCGAGCCATCCTCTGTACAATGCGGCTAGAAGACCTAGCGAGACGCCGACTGCGAAGGACAGCAGTGTGGTCGCGACGGCGATACCGATGGTGTTGCGCGCACCGTAAATCAAGCGTGTGAGCATATCGCGGCCGAGCTGGTCGGTTCCCAGTTTGAACTGCTCGCTCCACGGTGCGAAGGCTTCGCTGAAGACCTGCGTTTCGCCGTATGGGGCGATCCAGTGCGCGAACACCGCAACAATGACATAGCCGATGATGACGAGGATGCCGAACCAGGCACTGAAGGGTGCCTTCTTCAGCGCCGTTTTGGCCCGGGTGGCGCGCGAGCGCCTCAGCCTGTGAACCTGAGCGATGGGTTCGTAGCTGGTCATCGTGGATGCAAGAGCCTTGGATTGGTGGCGATCGAAATGATGTCGGCGGTCAGATTGAGCAGGATGTAGGTCGCCGCGAAAATCAGGGCGCAGGCCTGGACAACCGGAACATCCCTGGATTTGACCGCATCAACCATCAGCTGACCAATGCCGGGATAGACGAACACCACTTCGACCACGACCACTCCGACGACCAGATAAGCGAGATTAAACGCTACCACCGTGACGATCGGAGCCCAGGCGTTGGGCAACGCATGCCTGAGTACGATGGCCATGGGCGACATTCCCTTCAGACGCGCCATGTCGATATAGGGCCTTGCCAGCATGTTGATGATCGCCGCTCGTGTCATGCGCATCATGTGGGCGACGATGACGAGCGTAAGTGTGATTGCCGGCAAGGCTACTCTCCAGACATGCTCCCAGAATGGCGTCTGGTCGTTCACATTCGACAAAGTCGGGAACTTGGGAACTGCGTTGAGCATCCAGTTCAGTGACACTGCGAGCCAGTGCGGCAGGGATTGTGCAAACTCGGATCCGATGAACGTGTCGCGCGAGATGACCAGGTAGGCGAGCATATAGGCGACGAAAAACTCCGGGAACGAAATGGCTGTCAGCGTCATTGCGTTCACCAGCCGGTCGAACCAGCCATTGCGGTAGAGCGCAGCGAGGATGCCAAGTCCCAGGGCCAGCGGAACTGCTATCAGCGCTGTCATCGATGCAAGGAACATCGTATTGTAGAGGCGCGGCGCGATGATCTCGGCGACAGTGCGCCGATACCCGGTGCGGCTCGCGAACGAAGAGCCGAAATCCCCGTGGAGCATCTGCCCGACCCAGACGAAGTAGCGCTCGACAGGCGGACGGTCGATGCCAATTTCTCGCTGGAAGGCGGCGACCGTTTCGGGTGTGGCGGATTGCCCGAGCATCGCCTTGGCGAAGTCGCCCGGAAGCATTGCAATCGCAGAAAAGATGATGATGGACACGATGAACAGCGTGACGAGGCCGAGGCCAAGGCGCTGCAGAACCGTTCTTGCGACGGGGTTCATTTGCACGCGTTTCCCGTTGCGGCCGCTGCCCTGCCACATCCGGCAGGGCACGCGGCTGCAAGCCGGAGCCCAGTAGCCATCGCGGGTCCGGCCCGCACTCTCACGCAGTGGCGATCCACCAGCGTTCGGCCATCTTCAATCCATCATTCTCCCAATTCGGCGCCACCTCGCCATGTGCGAGCTTATTGGATTTGGCGCTGACGAAATTATTGAAGACCAGTACGATGCTGCCGCCATCATCATGGGTCAGTTGCTGCATCTCGGCATACATTGCCGCCCGCTTGGCCTCGTCCGTCTCGGCGCGCGCTTGGACAAGCAACTCGTTGAAGCGGGGATTTTTCCAGAACGACTCGTTCCAGCTGGAGTCTGCGGCGAAGGCTTGTGTGAACATCCAGTCGGCCGTCGCGCGACCGCTCCAATAGGAAGCGCACCAAGGTTTCTTGAGCCAGACATTGTCCCAATAGGCGTCCTCGGCCTCACGCACGACGTTTACGTCGATTCCGCACTGGGCTGCCGTCTCGCGGATGAGCGCAGCCGCGTCCACCGCGCCTGCAAAGGCGGCATCGGCGACCGACAGGTCAACCTTCAGCTTTTCCATTCCGGCCTTTTTCAGATAATGCTTGGCTTTCTCCGGATCGAAACTGTGTTGCGGCTGCGGATTCGTGGCGAATTTGATTGCCGGCGCGATCGGGTTGTCGTTGGCCACGGTGGCGTGGCCGAGAAAGATCTTGTCGACGATCTCCTGACGGTTGATCGCCCATTTCAAAGCCATTCGGACGTCCGGATTGTCGAACGGCGCCATCGTGACATTCATCGGCAAGGTATAGTGGCCATAGCCGGTGACCTCGACGATCTCCACCTTGGGATTGCGTTTCAACATGCCGAGGGTCTTGAGGTCGGCGCGGCCAATATAGTCCACCTCCCCTGTCGATAACGCGGCCATGCGAGCGGCGAGATCGGTGATGGCGATGAACTCCACCTCGTCGAGATAGGGTTTGCCATTTTTGAAGTAGTTCGGATTGCGCTTGAGCTTGGCCGAAACTCCGGGCTGGAAGTTCTCAAGCACGAAAGCACCGGTGCGAACGCCCGATCCCCAATCCGCCTTGCCGTCCTTGGCCGGCATGATGACCAGATGGTAGTCACTCATGATGTAGGGGAAGTCGGCATTGCCGCTCTTCAACGTGAAGACAACCGTCTCCGGGCCGTCCGCCTTGATGCTGGCGACCGGTTCAAGCAGCGGCTTCGCCGCCGATTTGGTTTCGTCGCCCATATGGTAGCGCAGCGAAGTCACGACGTCGTCCGCCGTCACATTCTTGCCGTTGTGGAAGGTTGCGCCCTTGCGCAGCTTGAAGACCCAGGTTTTGGCGCCATCCGACGATTCAAAGCTCTCGGCAAGGTCCGGCTGGACGTTGCCTTTGGCGTCGACCTCGGTGAGGCTGTTGGACATCGAGCCCGAGAACACGGTTTGTGTGAATGTGTCCGGGTAGCCGGCCGGATCGATCGAATCCGTTGTTGCCCCATGTGCCATGCCGAGCTTGGCGAAGCCGCCCTGCAGCGGTTCGGCCCGGGCCGTGCTGACGAAGAGCTTGTCCGCAGCGGTAAGCGTCAGCCCAGCGGCCAGCCCAAGATGAATGAAGTCGCGACGGGAAATCTTGCCGCGGCCAGTCTGGCTTTGAGCGATACCAAGCTTGTATTCAGATTCTGACATTTGACTCTCCCATTGCGGATTTTCCGCGTTATTGTTCGTCAAGCACCTGTGAAGAAATCTGCTCGTCAGCCGCGATCCCTTTCTTCTGACCGCTCAAATCCGCACCTCGATCAGGCTGTCACATAGATGCTGCCCGCCTCGACGGTGACTGGAAATGTGCGCGCGCGAACGGACGGATCGACCAGGGCCGCGCCTGATTTGATGTCGAATTCCCAGCCATGCCAGGCGCAGCGCACGATCTCGTTTTCGCGGTGATAGATGAATTGCGCCCCTTCGACCGGTGCAGTTGTTCCGCATTGCGGCCCCTCGCAAAGCGGAGCGCCGCGGTGCGGACAAACATTCAGCAGCGCGTGGAATGAATCTCCGATGCGGAAAACCCCGACCGAAAGGCTGCGGATCTTGGTGATGAAGGGAGATCCGGTTTCGATCTCGTCGACACGGCAAATATATGTCTTCTCAGGCATCGTCTGCTTCCTCAGGCGGCATTCGCCGCTTGCGCGCGGGGGATGCGTTTGTAGACCTCCAACGCATTCAGCCCCATGATCTTGCTCTTCCAGGCGGGAGGGATTTGCAGCGTGTTGGCGTCGTCGTAATCCCAATGCGGATAATCGGAGGCAAACATCAGCGTATTTTCGCCGTCCATCGCCTCGAGAGTGGACCAGAGATGCTGAATATTTGCGGGCTGCTCCAGCGGCTGCGTGGAAAAGCGGATGTTGCGCCGGCAGTATTCGGACGGCAGCATCTTCAGCCATGGCGTCTCTTTGCGTAGAGCTTTGTAATCGGCGTCCAGGCGCCATAATACCGACGGCACCCAGGCGACGCCGCACTCGATGACTACGAAGTAGAGATCCGGCCATTTCTCGAAGACGCCATGCGCAATCATGCTTGCGACATGTGAAATCGCCGACATGTGCAGGATGGCATGGGTCTCCCAGAAGAATGTCGTCGGGGCCGGAGCAATCGCGGTCGAATTCACGCCGCCATGGCCGCCCAGATGAATGGCAAAGGGCAGCCCCACCTCGGCGCAAGCCTCATAAATTGGATGGTAAAACGGATCGCCATAGGGCTTGACGGAGCCTTGCGAAGCGAGAACCTGAACCATGCGCGGGTGATTGCCCAGACGGCGTATCTCGGCGGCCGCGAGCTTCGGATCCTGTGGCGCGACGATGATCGAGCCCATGAAGCGATCGTCCTTCGGCAGCCAGTGGTCGATCTGATAGTCATTGTAGGCGCTGACGAGGGCGCTGGCATAATAGGGATTGGCGAGGGTGGAAGCCTCGATCGGCTCGTCGCCGGTCAGGATCGCCACATCGACCTTGTACTTGTCGAGGTGTTTTTCCTTCATGATGAGATAGTTGTCGGCTTCTGTTTTCGGACGGACGTCCTTGCGGGAGAAGTCCTGCGGATGAAACCAGGGACGATGGCCATGCGGGAAGGCGCCAACGGGACCTGTCTTCTCGCCTTCGACGAACATGTCCTTCCATAGGCCGGAAAGATAAGGCTCCAATACGGTCGCGCTTGACCAGTAATTGTGACAATCGCAGTCGACTATGAACACGTTGCTCAGCTCCGTAGCTTCAGCCTGGTCGATCTGCCGGCCGATTTCACCGTGTGCAGCTTCCGCCTTGAGTATTGTTTGATCAAGCTTATGATCCGGCCCAATATGATCGACTTTTTCGATCGGAGGTCATGTGCAGCTAGATCACATCGAAACCTTTCTCGACATTATCGAGTCGCGAAACTTCAATCGCACCGCCGATCGGTTGGGATTGACCCAGTCGACGATCAGCACCCGCATCAAGAATCTGGAGAGTGCGATCGGGTCGGAGCTCTTTCAGCGCGGGCGTGCCGGTGCTGAGCCGACAGCCGCAGGGCGGCGGTTCGAAGCGTACGCCAGATCCCTGCTGTCGACGTGGTCGCAAGCTCGCCACGACGTGCGAGCGTTCAACCGTTTCGAGGGCACCTTGCGCATCGCCGCTCAAGTAGGCATGACCCGTTCGGTCCTGCCGGGATGGGTCGAGACACTGTGCCAGGCGCTTCCCACATCCTCGATCCATGTCGAGTCGGATTATTCGAACCAGATGGTCAGCGACCTAAGCATGGGAAATCTTGATATCGCCGTGCTTTATGCGCCTCGTTACCTGCCTGAGATCGCCTACGAGCATCTGATGGTCGAGGAATATGTGATGGTTTCGACGGCTGCCAGAACGCTGTCCGACGTCGACCCTGAAACCTACATTCGCCCGGGCTACACCGCCGTGCTGGAAAAGACGCACGCAGAGCTGCTGGCCGAGTTGGCGATCTGTCGGCTTTCGACGGGATCGGAAACTCTGGCGGAGATCATGCTCCGACGAACGGGCGGCACCTGCTATATGCGTAGCGACGATGCGCGCCGGTTCACGGCCGAGCTCCCATCGTTTCTCGTCGAGGGAGCGCCGACGCTGCACCAGCCAGTCCACACCGCGATACTCGCGCGCCGCAAACATGAACCAATTATTCGCAAAGGCATCCGAGCTCTCCAGGTTGCTGTAATGTCACTGGAAGTCTAATCGAAATTACCGATCATAAAGGCAGGATTGCGCGGCTGTTCAGCGGGGTTTGACGTGGCATCTTGGCTCGACTTCAAACCCGAGTTGACTGATGAATGCATACGCGGCCTTTGCAGCCTCCGGCTTCGCCCCAACAAAGCGTCACCGGCATTGGGCACAGACAACACCGCAGCCTGTGCTCTGCCGGCGCGTGATCGACGAAACGCACGATGTGAAAACATTCGTTCTCACACCCACTTCAGATCGGATGTTCTGCTTCAGCGCTGGCCAGTATGTTCTGGTGCACCTTAGGATCAACGGTGCCGCGGTGACGCGCTCCTACTCCGTTTCGTCACCGCCGACGCGACCGCTCGACCTACAGATCACCGTCAAACGGACGCCGGCCGGGCTCGTTTCGAATTGGCTGCATGACAATTTGATGCCGGGCGACGGGATCGAGATCGAAGGGCCGCTCGGCTCGTTCAATCTCGACGATCTGCCGCATGCAAAGTCCCTCTTCCTTTCAGGTGGCAGCGGGATAACTCCCGTCATGTCGATGCTGCGCGCATTTACCGACCGCGCAGCCGACCAGGATATCCGCTTCATTCACAGTGCGAGAACGCCGGAAGACATCATCTTTCGGCTTGAACTGGACGCACTTGCCGCTCGCTTTCCCAATGTTAAAGTGACTTGCATTTGCAGTCAGGAAGACGCGGCATGGAGGGGTCCAACTGGACGCATTGGCAGTCAAATGCTCCTGAACCTGGTTCCCGATCTCCATAGCCGCACCATTTTCGCCTGTGGGCCGGAATCCTACATGAAGACGGCACGCGGCTGCCTGGAGGCAATCGGCCTCGCCCGTTCACAGTATCATGAGGAGAGCTTCGGAGGCGGCAACAGTTCGCGTTCGGTACCGGCTTCAAAGGTTTCGTCTTCGGTCCACTTCGTCAGGTCTGGCATTGCGCATGACTGCGCGCCCGGAGAGACCTTGCTCGAAGCGGCGCGCCAATGTGGCGTCTACGTCCCGACCGCTTGCCAGCAGGGAGTTTGCGGGACCTGTCGGATCGCCAAGCTGTCCGGCGAAGTCGTCATGGATGACGTAGGCGGGCTGACCTTGGAGGACAAATCGGCAGGCTACGTCCTGGCGTGCTGCAGCCGGCCGCAAGGCGACGTTTTGCTTGATCTCTAATTGTCACATACCGCATCGCGGGACAAATCGGATCAGCCTTTGCGTTGCACAATCAAGCCGCACTGCTGCGCCGCAAGTGATTGGCATTTCGGAGCATGTTGTCCGGCCTTACCCGGAGACTTGACCGCCCCCGAACACTCTAAGTTAGAGGCAGTTACCTCATTCAAACAGACGAGGACAGTAGGCCAACCCGCCGTTAGGGTAAGAGGTCGTTCTGTCGATTCTATACGGGGGATACTATTGTCAGTCTTGCGGAAACGGAAGCAAACTTGCGATCCTCCATGCAGACACTATTGCAGTTCATGTGCTCTCATCCCATAGGGGGGACGTTGTCGAAGAATGAGTGGGGAAACAACAATTTTCTCGGTGTTACCGCAAAAATCTATAAACCCCATTCGGTGATATGCCGCCAGGAGGACGACAACAGTGAGATATTCATTGTAAAATCGGGCTGGGGCATACTTTATCAGGCACTGCCGGACGGAGAGCGGCAGATCATAGACACTCCCCTCAAGGGGGATGTCGTCGGTTTCCGTGGCTTGGACGGACCCCGTCTTGCGTCGCTGGCGTCCATAACCGAACTAGCTGTTTATGAAATTTCCAGTAAGGAACTGGTCGAGGCCATCCTGTCGGAAGGCCGAATCGGGAAGAAGATCGCCTGCTCCCTGGCGCGCCTGAACGCCATCCTTGCCGAACATCTCATGAATACCGGGCGGCGGAACGCGATGAGGCGTACCGCCCACTTCCTGCTAGAGTTGGAGGTGAGGCTCTCCAGGGTTGGGCTGTCGGCGCATGGAAGGTATGAGTGTCCTCTTGCCCAGCATGAACTGGCCGACATACTCGGCATGACCACGGTTCACGTCAACCGAACGTTAAGGGAGCTCCGCAAGGCCGATCTCGTCTCTTTCAAGTCAGGCCATGTAGAGGTGATCAATCGCAAGAAGCTGGTCGAAACAGCCGGATTCGACAGCGAGTATCTCAGGTAGCGGCTATCTCTCTTGAAGAGATTATCATGACGGGCGGCAACTCGGCCTGTCGCACCGAGGCCGGTGTGTTGCTGAAATATGCGCGGAGCCCCTTTTACTGCGGCAGATCCTGGGGTGGGGCTCAAGCTAAATTGTTGAGCCATGGCTATCAGCGCTGTGCGCTAACCATGTCAACGGCACCTTCAGGAGTTCTGGTCTACCACGGGAATCGCCGCAGGTACCAGCCGATCAACATTCGGCTGCCTGCTAGGTGAGATGGCCAAGTGGTCCTGTGCATGCGTCTTCAGGCGGATTGCAGCCCTTTTGGTCCGGGTTGGCGTCGGTTCCCTGAAAATTATGAAAAAAGCAACCTATGTTAGAGACTGCTTATAAATAAACCCTACACTTACCCAAGTTGGGTGTCTGCTGGGTCGGGAACTAAACAGGACGCAAATGGAGTAATCGAGCCTCGACGTTTCACAAGGCGCAATACCAAGTTTTTCAATGCCAGAGAATGCGGAAACCATATCGGCCGGCGCAAGGCGGCTTGTGTGGAAGAGCGGGTATTGATATGGGCTCCACAGCAGGACTGCACAATTACACTTCGGCAAATCGATCCGGAGTCCCGTCCGGTGGAACGGAAACCGTCCGCGGGCAGACAGGCAGGGAATGCCTCCTCATTCTGGACGGAAGGGCACTAGACCGCGAGTGTCTCGCATCGGCTCTCGTGGACCACGAACTCGGTATGGATGTCACCGCGTGGCGTTCCGTCGAGGAATGGCGCGTCGGAAAGAGCTCTGCCCCTCCCCTTGCAGCCATACTCTTCAACCTTGGCAGTCGGAAGGTTACAGATTATGGCCTCGCTGACGAGATCAGGCACATTTCATCCGAGTTCAAATCGGTCCCTGTGGTCGTCCTGGCCGAGACAGAAGACCTTGCCCAGATACTGACCGCTCTCGAATGCGGTGCACGCGGCTACATTCCGACCTCTGTTGGAATCGATGTCTGTGTCGAGGCAATCAACCTCGCGGCAGCGGGAGGCATCTTCGTGCCGGCGAGCAGTGTCCTTGCTATGCGGCACCTGATAGAGTCGGGCCGCCGCGACACGGAGCCTTTGGCGGGCATTTTCACGCTTAGGCAGGCCGAGGTTGCGCTAGCGCTCCGGCGCGGCAAGGCGAACAAGATCATCGCCTACGAACTGAATTTGCGCGAAAGCACGGTGAAGGTCCACATCCGCAATATCATGAAGAAGCTAAAGGCGACCAACCGCACGGAAGTCGCCTGCAAGGTCAACGATCTTCTCTCAGAAGGAACTCTGCCTGAAGAGTGAGCCCAAGCATAACACTGCCCACCTTGGGTGAATCCTGTGGCCATGTTCGGCTATTCGCCCTATCAAACATGTATTGTGAAAGTCGAAGGGCGGAATCGGCGGCTAATCGGCTGTCTAAGCAGGCTCGGGGAAGGTGTGGCTTCCTACCCATCCTATGGCCTCCTCGATCGTATCGAAATTCTTGTGCTGACCGCTCAGCAGCCCGAATCCCGTTTCGAGGAACCATTTGCCTTTCGTGGAATATGCTTCCTCGTCGATTTGGGTAAGGACCGCCACCAATTGGTCGCGTTTCCACACCAGCACCCCGGATTCTCCGCCTTCAACCGTTCCGATCCGGACTTCGCTGAATGACAATCCAGAAACAGTCTTCGCTTCGCCCATTTTGATGAATTCCTCAGATTCAAAATGGCAATAAAATCCGTGAGCTTTGCAATTTGTTATCAAATCACGCAGTGAGTTCGAGCCGTTTGAGGCGATCTAATTCGGCAATCGACGCTATTGAGTACAGGCGACAACGCGTAACGAAACCGGATCTGAGACGACCGCCGCCAATACAAAGGGCCGGGTCGTGGTCACATCGGCGCCGTCCGCATGATGCGTGCGGTCTCCACCGCGCTCCTTCGCCCAGCCCGGGAACGATTTGAGCCCTATGCCTTGTTGATCGGCAACGAAGTCTGGCACATGGATGCGCCAGCCCGAACGAAGATCTATCGCAGGTCATATTGGATGATCATCATCGAGAAAGAGGTATCCGTTTTGTGCTTCAGGCAGGTCATGCGGATGGTGAGCTGACTGAGGTTCTATCGTGTCGTTCCCCGTCGGGCCGTCGCCAGACGCTGGAGTAACCATACCATGCTTCATTGCCCAAACTGCGGCCTGTGTTCGGTTGCGAACCCGAATCTTTCGAAGGATGGCCTTGACGTGTACCTTCACTGTAGCCTCGGCGATATTAATCTCGCGCGCGATGACTTTGTTGGATTCCCCTCCGATCAAGCGACGCAGAATGGACTTCTCCCGATTTGACAAAATCACTAGTTCTTCACCTTCAATCTCCACTTTAACTGCAGCGCTCGGTAACTCAGCAGCTACAGCATCATTTCTCAACCCTTGTCTGAAATCTTCAATTACCATCGAAGTTTCCGTAGGCAACACGATTTGCCCTAGCGTAACCAATTCGAGAGCTTTAATGAACGTGTCGTAAGCAGCGACCTTTGTCAGATACCCGTTAGCCCCGGCACGAAAAGCTGAGATTATATTGGTCGTTCGACAGTGATCGGCTAGCGCAACGACATGGCTGGTCGGGTAGATCGCCTTAAAGTCTGCAATTTGTGCGAACTCAGCATCCGCGTCAGTATCGCCGACATCTATGATGAGCAAGATGGAACGGTGCTGGGGTAGCGGCTTCTGCAGAAGATCGTGAACAGTCGCCGCGGAGAAAAGAATACGAAAATTTGCCGCATTCAGGGTTCGACTAAGCGCTTCTCGAAGCAACTCGCTCGGCTCGACAAGCACCGTTATGAAAGATTTTCTTGTCATCATCGCTCTCGCTCGGCGCGATTGGGATACACATGTCGATTGGGATGCTCCAAAGCGCCAGCCGCACAGTTTCTTGTGTTCTTAATGTTACGCTCGGAAACCCTTACACCCAAATACCATCTTTAGGCGTAGGGCAGCATCATCGAGGCGTATCCGAATTCTTCAACCTGGGGCTTTTGGTCAAGGGCACGAGCTCTTGGTTTCAGCAGCTCAGGGAGGCGGCCATCGTAGCAAAGGACTGCGCGGCCGTGAGGATTGCCAGGGCTTGTTTTCCGGTGGGCGTGGTGGTGCCTCCGATCTGGCGGGAGAGGGTCGCGGTTTATGCGGCGAGCGGCGGGCTCAGGCGAGCCGCCCCGCGGCAGTCGACCACTCGGGGATGTCGCGCAGGGCCGGGTGAAGCCGACACTGACGCGGGCACGCTGATCTGAGCACACGCCGCACACGCCGAGCTTTAGCAGCTGAGGCAATGCGTGCCGCGGCCGGCCGTGGCGAAGCGAACTGGGTGTGAGTCAAGCGCGCGACGCAGCACTGACACACAGCGCAGATGCTTTTCGGCTTAAAAAAATGGGGAAGTCTGCCAAGTCGCTCCTTTGCAGCACCCCTGCGGCCCGCAATGGACGCGTTGCCTGCCGCGGCCGATTTAGGGTAACGCTGCAAGGGATCTTGCTTTGTCGGGGCCGGAATTCTAGCCAGACGTGAGAGCCGACGAAAGAAACGCGATGCGGCCAGTTTCGCTATGATTACCCGATAGGATTGCCAAGACTGACGGCTTCGTCGCGTCGTTCTTCTGGGCCCGGACAACATAGTGGGAAACGGCCCAGCTATCCTGCCAATGCATGTCGGAGCCACAGAGACGCACGTCGGCAAACCAAGTTTCCGGCCCCCCGTTTCGTTCGATCGCGTTTGTCCTGTCACCATCGAGGAAGCTCTCCTGGAGCGCAGCAATCCGGTTGGACGAGTTTGCCCCAGATTCTCCTTTATCCGAATGGAGTGCCCACAAAGGGACAGTTGTGCTGCCGGCGGTGAAGGGTCACGATCCGGTCGAGCCTTGCTCGACCGGATCGGACGCATCGGGCGGGATGGCCACCATCGAAACAGAAAGCCACACGCCATGGCCGTTAATACAGAATTCAATTGCGAGCCCGTCGCTCCCTCGTCACAGGCGGCCCAGCGCAGGGGATTGAAGGCCATCCTGCTTGTCTTCGGGCTCTCCGGGGTCGCCGCCTTGGGCGGGGCCGCGGCCAAAAACTTAGGGGCACTAGAGATTGTTTCCAGAGCCGTGGCACAGGTCAAGGAAGTCTCCCGACCCGTGATGCAGCCCGTGAGACAGAAGGTCGAAGATGCCTCCGCAGCCGTGATACAAAATGTCGAGGCGGCCTCCGCAGCCGTGGCGCAGAAGGTCGAGGCTGCCTCCGCAGCCGTGGTACAAAACGTCGAGGCGGCCTCCGCAGCCGTGGTACAAAACGTCGAGGCTGCCTCCGCAGCCGCGGCGCAGAAGGTCGAGGAAGTCTCCGCAACCGTTGTGCAGAGGGTCGAGGATGTCTCCGGGGCCATGATGGAGACGGCCGACGATGTTTCCGGAGCCGTGATGCAGAAGGCCGAGGATGTCTCCGGAGCCGCGGGAGCCGTGATGCAGAAGGTATCTGCTGTCATCAATGGCTGGCAAGAACAACCGGTTCAAGCCATGGCCGAACCCTCCCGTGCGATCGCGTCAGGACCGAATGCGGCGGGCGTGGCGTCAGTCGAACGGAGTGTCGAAACCAATGCCGAACTCCCCAAAACCCGCAGCAAGGCACCAAGCGTGCCAACCGGATACCTGTTTGGCGTCGGCGATCGCCTCAAGGTCGCGTTCTACGAGCGCGTCGAGGTCGAGGAAGACAAGTGGGGGCGCGCGCCCTCGGCCTTGCGCGGCATCCTGCAGCGTCCGGAACTGAGCGGCGAATATATTATCCAAGAGGACGGCACGATTTCCGTGCCCTTGCTTGGCTCCATTCCGGTCGCCAACAGGTCTACGCAACAGGTACAGGCCGACCTGGTGGAAACCTTCAATCAACTGCTGGGCCGCGAGGGACTGGTCAACGTCCTGCCGCTGGAACGCCCGCCCATCTACGTGCTGGGGCCGGTCAAGAATTCAGGCTCGTTCAAGTACGCGGCCGGCATGACCGTCCTGCACGCGATCGCGCTAGCAGGCGGACTGGACCGGGCCGAGGGCGAGCCGTGGCAGAAGATGGAAGCCGTACGCGAGATCCAGAAGCGGAGCGGGGCAATCGACGCCATGTTGAAGTTGCTCGCGCGCGCGGCCGTGCTGAAGGCCGAGCGCGACGGTACGAGACCCACAATCCCGCGCCAGTTGCTGGAGCTGGCCGGCGCGACCGAAGCTGCCAAACTCGTCAACGAGCAGAGGGACCGGCGCAAGGCCGTCGCCACGGCCCGCAAGGATCGTGAGCGCGCGACCCTGCGTGCGCTGGACGCGGCCAAGCAGGACGTTGTCGCGTATGGGCGCATGGAGTCGCTCAACGAACTCATCAAGCTGCGCCAGGAGCGCGTCAACAGCATGCGCACGCTCGTGGACCGCAAAGTTGTCAGCATGACCGTGATGGATCAAGTCCAGGGCGAATTGTCCGACGCGGAACAGCGCCGGCAGGACGCCCTCAACCAGTACGCGGCCGCCAAGCAGCGCCTCGCTTCGCTGGAGTCTGAGGTGTTGCGGACCAGAGCCGACCTCAGGATCGATCTGGAGGTCGAGATCGAGACCATGGAGAGTCAGATCGCGGCCAATCAGCGCGAGTTGAACGCCAGCGAAGGCGTCCTGTACACGTTGCCGGTGACCCGCGCCCAGTTTGCGAAGGACGCAAACAGCGCAACTTATCAAATCGTGCGGCAATCGGCTGCCGGGCCGGTCAGCATCGAGACCGTTGGGATGACCCTGTTACAGCCAGGCGACCTCGTCAACATCATCATAGGCGAAAGCGAGCCAAGAGAGCCGGCCGGTTCGTCGGTCCCAACCGTGTCGCCGAGCTGCGAGAGCTTGCCGGCAGCGTGCAATCCCAACGATGTCGAGCCTGCCCGCGTGGTGAGGGAGGAGAGGGTCGGTCCGAATTGACGCCCGGCAAGGACATTGGTCTGCATGGCTGGTCTGCGTGGATGAACTCGTCGGCACGAAGTGGGAAGCGCGAACCGACCACTCGCCGTCGCCGACAGCTTGAACCGATTCATGATCGAGCATGTCCGCCTCCGCTTGTCCGCTTGCATGTCCGCCTCCGCTCAGGAGTTCGGACCACTGACAAAGGTTGCAGTGAGATGACATCGAACGGGATGCAGGTGCCAATCAAGGGGGATTGGTCAAAGATCTCGGAATTTTGTCACGACGCGTACGCCCGAGCGAAATTTGCGCACTGGCTACTCAGCTGCTGAATTCAGATCAAGACGCTCGGCTCAGCCTCCATGCTAAAGTGTACAGCAAGCTTTTTTGTCCAGAAAGGCGCGGGTTTCGGCGAATTGGGGAGCGGTTATTGTAAGCTTAGCCTTCGCATGTGCAATAATTGCTCATCAGATGCAATCGACGTAACTGACGCGTGCCGCCACCTGGGAGAAGCCTGCCAATTTTCAATTTGCCAAGATCGATGGTATCCATCTACCTTTCGCCGATAATAGTCTTGATTTTGTGTTTAGTGGTCGGTTGATGGAGCACCTCCACCCCGATGACGCAGTAAGGCAGCTTTCGCAGCTATACCGTGTTCTTGTACCTGGCGGTGCCTACTACTGCATCACTACACACGCGGTCACGGGTCCTCACGACATTCGGTATACTTTGACAAAGTTGCATGTGGATTCCACCTGAAGGAATATAGCTATCGTGAGCTGTCACGCGCGTTTACGGGGATTGGCCTCGAAAGCAGGCTGTGCTGTTCGGCCATGGGGCGTTAATGAGCTCGTTGCTGCCAACAACGCTGTCGATACCGCCAAGTTCAGCCTGCTCCCCAACGAACTGCGCTTGCCGCCAAGCGAAGTTGTGGGATCGAGATTCCCATCATGTCGAGACCAATCCTGCCCATCCGACGAATACGCCATAAAAGCGTTGTATCGGACGCCAGTGATCGGTTGTAAGATGCTTCAGCAAGCGACCATTCATCACAGGCAACTTTGACGGGGTCATTGTAGTATGTCCGGATTTTCTCGACCCCCATTCCGGGTGTGGCTAACCATGTCGGAATATGATGGCGTAACCGATCAACGTCGGTTAGCACTTTATTGAGACCGGTACCCGCCGCCGGATCGCTGGTAGCAAAACTGTCACCAGCCAATACCAGACCGGGTTGCTGTTCGTGATTCTGCGCGGCGTAAAGATCAACGGGTCGAATCTGAATATCGCTTGACACGACAGCATCACCAAGGAGACGCTTCAATCGGGGCATTACCGCATACAATGCAGATAACGGCGATGTGCGCACTTCCTGACACCACGGATGGCGTATATCACCATGGTAGACGAACACATTGGCGCGCATTCTTGAACCAATCGGAAACATGCTCACATAACCCATGGGCCCTGGCTTTTCCGCAAAATACGTTAAAGCTTGAAATTTGAAACCAGCTTTAGAGGTGAGATCAAAACCAACACTGATCGAGTGGCATTTACTGATCTCGGATCGCGTGATCGCACCCCGGACGACATTGTTTAAGCCGGTCGCCACCACAATCAATCGGGTCGACCATGTGTCACCATTTGACAGGGTAACTTTCTGCCGGTCGGAGCTCGTCGTTATTTTGGTCACTTTAGCGCAGATGAATTGGACACTATCTGGAATCTGGCGGCGAATAACATTTACCAAATCCTGATAAGCCATCCCATATTCGCAAGGCTCGCCGTGTTTCCCATGCTTTTTACCGATGACATAACCGTGACGGGCCACCGATATCTCAGTCATCGGTGTCGCAGCCGCCAATACGGCATCCGCCAGCCCGGTTTTTTTGAGCAAGTCGACTTGATCGTCATCGAGTTTTTCGCAGCGAAACTCCACTGGATAGACTTGATGGATATCAACAAGGATGGTCGAAATCTCCATCCGGCCAAGCATCGCAGCGACTAACGAGCCGGCGGTACCACCCCCGAGGACCGCTACATCAATATTATTCAATTCCCGCTCCTCCGCTCACCACTTCATTGACAGCACGATCATGACGGCACCAACGGTGTCGAAGAAAATTCAAGACTCCGTCTTTTGCTGCAAAACCAAACTAGCGCGCTCGTTTATCACGCGACCAAACCGCGCAATCCACAGTTCGGTAAACAGCTTTGACGCAATCCCCTCCATCGACCCGCCAGTCTCGCGAAGCAACTTGAAGTGCTTCTCCTCAATTTTCTCGCAGCAAAAATCCTCCGCACAGGGATGATGCACGTCGATCAGGACGATCGAAATCCGGCTCGCCCGAGCGTCGCGGCGGCGATAGAGCCGCCCCAGACCGCCTCCTACAATCCCAATATCTGCACTATACATCATCGTCTACCGCAGATAAACCGCATTATACCATACTTTTTCGCGAAGCGCTATGATGTATCCCACACCATTTCAAACTCACGATCGTCCAGTCAGAGAAACATGCGATGCAAGGATCGTCTTGTCTTGCGAAAAACCTGCCGCAGCGGCGGCTTTACTAACGGCGTTTTGGCATACCATGTATCTATATAATGGATCGCCATTCGCACCGCAACGAAAATACGACCGAGCAAAGTTCTGCTATCAAAATGGAAAAACAGAAGCAAATTGATATCGGACCACGAAAGCTTATAAGGCTCGTCGCCGATCGTGAAATCGAATTTCTGAATCTTCCGGCCAATGGCATATTGCATCATTTCCTGAATATGCTGACGCCCGGGACTGTATTTGGCAAACTCCTCCAGATAACTCGACATCACCAGTGAATAACTGGAATTGAACCGGAGACCCAGACCCGTCGCCACCGGAATCCCATCCACATCCAGCCGCGTGACATGGATGACCTCGCGCAACCGAGGATTGGCGACAATCGCCAAATAAAATTCGCGAAAACCCGGACGTTCGAACATATCATGAACACCCATTCGGGCATAGCTGCTCCGTTTTTGTTCGATCAGCTTTGCAATGGTGCACTCGACCTCGGTCTGATCTTGCACGTCTACAAAGCGAATCGCGCCGCCACCTTGCTTGGCGAGGTTTTTGGCCTTGCGCCGGTGGGTATGCAGCGTCGAATTCGAAAACTTTGACGCATAAAACCGATTCCAGTTCGCTTCCGGGAGGGTTGCGACATGTCCGGCGCAATTAGCCAGCAAGACCGGCAACTCGAGAAAGGGATTAGGTTGAGAGCCGACAACACTGGGCATATTGTAAAATTCAACAGTGTCGAAACGAAGTCGAGGATAGTCTTGAATCGCCCGAATTATGTCTTTCCACAGGCGGCCGAATCGCCCAGGTTTCACGTGATCGCTAAAATTTATCGCCAGAATGGGCGAATTATAATCGCACAATTCCGATCCAAACCAGACCAGCCGGCGGATCAGACTATGGCGTTCGATCGCCAATGGCAGAATAAAAACCGCCACGCCGGTATCGTCGAGACCCAGCACGATCACCGGGATCAGTCTCTCTTTGGAGCCGATGTGGTGATACCATTCCATCTGCCAATCAAACAATTGGAATACGGTACAATCCGCATGCTGCTCTAATGTTCTCCATTGAGCTTCCACCGCGTCCATATCGGTGAAAATTTGCAGAGCAATATTCGTCGTCGTCATTGGGTGTGCCTATGTAACAGAGGTTTAGCCAGTCCTGCTGCTAGAGAATGTTCTGCTTGAAATCCCAAAAGGTAGCGTGCCTTGTCCGGGTCGCCGATCGAATTATAGGGAAGAACTTGCGGATGACTTCGCCCGCAGGCTGCTCCAGTCTGAACAGCAAGTTGCGCGTGATCAGGAAGCCACTCAAAATGAAGAACAGTTGGACCCGCAGCGCTCCCGCCCCGATGCGGAAGTGCGTTTTGACCCACGGCCAGCCGAAGTGCTCGACGCCGACGAGTCCGATCGCGATGGCCCACGGGCCATCCAATTGCAGTCGACAATCCAGCGCCATAATCGGTGTCTCCTCAAGTCTGGAGCGGCGACGCGGTCGGTCGGTCGTGTGCGGGGCCGGCCGCAGAATCCAGTTTCATCGCGAAGGCCAAAATCAGGGCGGCACATGCACCCTCGATGCTGACCGCGAGCGTCCAGCCTAGGACCAGGCCTTGAAGTCCATCAAGCTTCGCCCCCGCGACCACGAAGCACAGCTCCAGCAATCCGCCAAGCGCGAACCAGCGAGATGCCTTGCGCATCCTGTCGCCCAACCGCGCCAGCGTACAGGCATGAAATTTGAGCGTTGATCCCAACAGGCTGAAGCCGAGGAAGTGTAGGCTCGAACCGGCGATCTCAGGATAGACCGGATTGAAGACCGCAAGGATCTCCTGCGAATAGGTAAAGACGAAGACGGCACAGGCCAGCGAGAAGAGCAATGACGCCGACAGCGACACAAGGATGTCGTGTCTGGATTGTTTCGGGCTTGTTCTGATCACAGGGAACAGGATCGTGGCCATGGCTGCTGGAATCAACGAGGCCGTGAAGACCAGCATCCACAACGGCATGAGGGCGGCATTTGTGATCGGCGACAGGAGAACCAGCACAAGGTAGGGCATGATGACGACTGGTGCCTGTGAGGCGACATCGAGCGCGTAGTGGTCGAAGACCTTGCTTCGGAGCGTATGGAGCAGCTGGAAATCGGGAGGCCCAACGAGGCGACGCGCACCGCCCCGGGTCAAGAGATCGACGCCGATACAGGACGCCACCAGGCTGGCCACCCAGCTCAGAAGAAGCGCGGCATTGGAGGTGTAGCCAGCGGCAGCGGCGACGGCGATCAGCATCAGCTTGAACGTGGAGAACAGCACCTGCCGGATCATCCTGCCGGTGCTGCGCAGGTTGCCGACGAGCGCCAGATCGACCATCGCGCAGAGTACGGTCAGGCAGCAGCCGAGGACGAACGTAACAGCCTCGAACCAGCCGCCGATCGGCCCGGTCGAGCTGTTGAGGTACGCCTCCCCGAAGACAAACAACAAGGCCAGGCCGACCCCCAGCGCCACCCCGACGGACGCTGCAGCGGCCACGAGGCCGCGCCCCTTGCCGGGATGCCGTACGATTTCACCCATCAGCAGGGTCCCGAGCCCGGCTTCGCCCAGCAGGCCGACGAGCGCCATCACGGACAGGAGGGCGGAGGCCTTGCCGATCACCTCCGGCGGAAACAGCCGGGCCGCGAGCCACCAATAGACAAACCCAAGACCGGCCGTTGCAATCGTTCCGATCGCCACAGCGCCGGAATTCAGAACGAGCGCGGCGCTCTTTTGAAGCTCTCGCCGGACGCGAATAATGGCTGTCCCCACGAGACCTATTGGCATGATGGCTCCCCCGAACCTTGCTGCGCCGGTACCGCTGACCTGCTAGCGGCTGGGCACACGACGTCCCGGTAGACCTGCTCGATCCGAGTCACGACCGCTCCTGCCTTGAGGCGCCCGACTCGGGCGAGGCTTGTCGCCTCCAGGCGAGCGAGCAAGGCGCGGTCCTGCAGAAGGGTCTGCATTGCGTGGGCAAGGACGTGCGCATCCCCGGGCGGCACGAGAAGCCCGGTTTGGCCATGATCGACGAGATCCGGCATGCCGCCCACGCCGGTTGCGACGACCGCCTTGCCGGAAGCCATCGCTTCCATGATGACCGTCGCGCAGGCTTCGGGCCCGACCGACGGCAGCACCCCGAACAGTGAGCGCCGCCACGCATGCATGATGGCGGAATGCGGCCATGCATTGAAGACGCGAACGCTCGGCGGAAACTCTGTTGGCGTATCGGCGACCCGGCGCCCGATCAGGACCAGCTGCGGCGCCCGTTCCAGGCCGGCATAGGCTTGCAGGAGAACGTCAATGCCCTTGAGGCGCATCATATCACCGACGAACAGGATGAATTCACCCTGGGGTAGCTCACGCAGACAGGGATGTTCCGGGCCAAGCATCGCAACATCATCGGGCACAAAGTTGGGGATGATCTCGTAGGGGGCGCGGCCTTCGATCAGTCCGGTGTGGCGCGCCACCGCGTGGCTCACCGCGATGAAACGGTCCACCGCGCGCCGAGCGGCAAAACTCGACGCCCAGTTGCCCAAAGTGGTGGCGGCTGCCTTCACCGCCCCGTAATGTCCTGCGGCGCAGGGCAGGCACTTGGCCGGCGCTGGGCCACTGCAGAGACGGGCGCCCAAATGCATGAAGTTCTTCTTGGCGCAGACAAGGCCGTAATCGTGGAGCGTAACCACGAGGCGCGCCCTACTCCAACCTTTGAGCAGCAGGAAGGACGCGTAGATCCAGTTATGGGCGTGGACTATGTCCGGCTCCTCCCGAGCGACCAGCCGCCTCAGGGCAAGCACCAATTCGGGATCTGGAAAGGGCGGTGCATGGCGCCGCCCGGGATCGGTGTGAAGGCCCGACAGGCGCTGGAGCGTTCCCTGCAGGCGATGCACGCGGACCGCGCCGTCCAGCTCGGTTTCAGGCGATCCAGGATGCATCAAAGTCCCGACGCTGACATGATGGCCCCGCTGCGCCAGCGCCGCGCCGAGATTGCGGACGTGCCGCTCCTCTCCCCCGATCACCGGAGGATAGAACTGTGATAGCAGCAGGATGCGCATGGTCCAGCCTCGTTCTAGATGCGCGGCACCATCGTCGAAACGCTGCGATAGAGCCGGTTGTCTTCCGGTCGATAGAGCCGCGCCTCGGCCGTCTGGCGAGTTCCCAAGACGGGCACCGCGATTTTCCGTGTCCAGGTGTCGCCCGGCGCGATGGTGAGCGATCGGAAGATGGCGAACGGCTGCCCATCAAGGGTGATTTCCAGGTCGAATCGCTGAGGTTGGGTCTCGGCGCTCCTGATGCCGACGGTGATCTGGCCGGACTCGCCACTGGCCGACGGCAACAACCAGAACGCGGTGTATTTGAATTCCCGGTAGGCCGCTTCGTCCCGGACAGCAACCGCGTAGGCTCCGGTCGCCACAAGCAGCGCTAGCATGAGCGCGGCCCCCTGCCAGAACCGGATCCGCGCTGGTGCCGGCCAGGCTGGCAGATCGGGAGTGTCGCGGCGCCCGGCCGCCAGCAGCGCCGCGGCGGCCGTCACGGCCCAGAACCACAGCGCCCACCCGAGCGGTGTAAGGAAGCCTGCGGCGTTCAGGGCAAAGCCCCCGGCAATGCCGGCGGCGAGGCTTGCTCCGACCGCGTAGACCAGGTGTTGCAAGGCGGAGGTGGTCCTGACACCCATGGCCCGCAGCACCACGTGGCCCGAGACGAAAAACACCATGGGCGCGCCCAGGACAGTACGCAGGAGCAAGCTGTCGCTAACCGAAACGGCAGCCACTGCGGCCCCCGCCCACAGGCACGCGGCCAGAAGGTCCCACTTGCTACCAATTCTCATGCAATCCTCTCACATCGTAGATGACGATCCAGCCGTTGTCGTAGATGCGGGTGACGCCCTTGACGTCATTGAACTTGAGCAGCGCTGCGCCCGAGAGCGGAGTTCCCTGCTGGGCTTGCCACGGCTGAAAGTAAAAGCCGAGCACCGGCGGAGCCGTGGTCAGGCGAAGGTCAATGAGCAGGAAATCGATGTCGCTTCGCGCCAACGCCCAAAACTCGTCGGGCCCCAATGTCTCGGCATCGAATATGCGCGCGGGATCGATCCCTTTGACGATGGTGACTCTGACGTCCTGCCGGCCGTAACCCGCAAGCAGAAGACGGTTGATACGGTCGGTGGTGAACCGGTTGCCGGGACCGAGCCATTCCCTGGCCCAGAGTGCCGTTTCGATCCCCATCGGCTCGATCGATTCCTGATCTGCACCCACCCTGTAGCGCCCATGGATCGGATTAATCGAAGAACTCGTCACGCCGCCTAGGACCATGATCACCAAGGCAACGGCAGGCGCGATGCGGCGCCACCCGCGTGGCGCGCGACCCTGCCAGAAGTGGACGATGCTCACCGCGACGACCAGTCCAACGCCGATGAACACGAACGTTCCCATGCGGTTGCCGATTTCCCAGCCGGCGACGGTCAGTCGGAAGGCCACCGAGACTGGGAGGCCGAAGGCCAGCAAGCTGAGCAGCACGAGGCGGCTGTCGCGCCAGCGGCGTTTGAGAATGCCGTGGATGGGACGCCAACCGGATCGCGCACCGCTCGGCGCTGCCAGGGCCAGCGACCGAAAGAATCCCGTTGCCAGTCCGAGCGCCACCAGCAGGAGCGCCAGCAAAGTGGTGAGCCGCATGTAGAGGGCCTTGTCCGGCGCTCCGAGGTGCTCCGACGGCGGGGTGGGCGCGCCTCGGATCTTCCCGAGCAATGTGTCGAAGCCGGACTCGATCACCGGACCGAGATAGCCTGTGAGAGGGACGTCACGGGCCTGCACCCACAGGATCGGCAGGGCTATGGCGAGGATGGCGGCGAGACCCACGGCAATGCTGGTCTTGATCCGAAGGGAGTCTTGCCGGCGCAAAGCCTCGAGGGCCGCTAGCGCTCCGAAATAGATGGCGGCGAAGGCGGCCGAGAGGTGATGCGTGACCGCGAGGCTTGCCAACAGCAATGCAATCAACCCGAGCGACTTCAGCCTCGGTTGCCCGACGAGATCCTTGGACGCTGCTTCAACCGCGAAAGTCAGCAGGCACAGCACCATGCCGAGGCTCTCGTAAGAGAACATCGAGTCGAACAGGAAGAAGGTTGAGCAACCCATATAGGCCAGACAGGCGACGGCCGAGATACGCGGCGATCCGGCGATGCTTTCAAGGAACAGAAACAGTGCACCGATGAACGTGCCCTTAAGGATGACCAACAAGAGCGCTCCCGCCACAAACAAGGGCAGTCCCGTCAAATCGACGATCGCGGTCGTCAGGATTTCCAGGCCGGGGTAGCTTGACCCGACAGGAAAAAGCGGGTTGGACAGGAACAGCCGCCGGGCCGTGATGAGATCCTCGGCCGCGATCCAGTGCAAAACCTCGTCGTAACCGCTGAAGCTTGTCGGGGAATAGACTAGCTTGCAGTAGAACAGGGCTTCGGCAAGCAGGAACAGGAGCACCAGGCGCTCACCCCTGGCTGTTGTCGGCCAGGCGATGCGAAGGCTGATCGGAGCGACCAGGAGAACGACACCGGACCAGAAGAGCGGCGCCGCCACGTCATAGTCCCGGCGCCCGGCTGCGTGCCCGGCCACGACCAGGAGTAGAGCCGCGGCGATCGTTAGGCATAGAGCCGCGATCCATCCGGAACTGGCGCGTTGCGATGGGGCATCGGCGCTGCCGTCGCGAAGGTCGGGACCGACAACGGCCGAGACGAATCGGATCCCGACCTGGAGCGGGTTGATCCTGGTTCCTGCGGTGAAATGAGCTGGCAACATCAGCATCATACTCTCCTCGCAGGAGACCAGGATGTCAGGCCACCGGGGGGAAAGGGGACAGTGGATCGGTTGCCGAGGACATCATAATAGACGTCGCTAAGCGCGTGCGCGCAAGCATCCCAGTCGGGCAGCGCCAAATCCGGGACCTCCCGACGGGACTCGAGTTCCTCGGCCATGGCGGCGGCCAGCTCTCCCGGACCGGCGTTGCACGGGATTGCCCGGCACAGGCCATTGGTGGCCAGCTCCCGCAGACCGGACGTGTCGCTGACGAGGACCGGACGGCGAAGTGAAAGGGCTTCCATCACGGCGACCGGATGGGCTTCGTATTCGCTGAACAGTATGAAGAGCGCGGCGCTCGCCAGGAGGTCTGCCATTTTCTGCCGCTCGGATCCGGGGATTCCCGCAATGGTGACCCGCTTTTCGAGGCCGAGCGTCGCGACGAGGCGTCGTAATTCTCCCTCGTACGGGCCTCTTCCGACGATGTGCAGTCGGGCATCCGGTACCCGGCGGATCAGTTCGGGCAAGGCCGCAATCGCCCGGTGATGGCCCTTGTAACGCTCCAACCTGCCGCCCGAGACGATCAGGTGCGGATCGACCTTGACGCCGGGGCTCGCAACCGGCATCGCGGCACCGTTCGGGATGACCACAAACCGTTCCCGCGGCACGCCCATCCTCGCGCTGAAGAAGCTGGCTTCGAATTCGGAGACGCCAATCAGCCGCGCGGCCCGGGCCACTAGCGGCCGGAGCAGCGCGTGCTGCGTGCCGCGCATGGCGTTGCGCAGCCGGGAGGAATGCCCGCCGCTGTGGAAGGTCAGGATGAACGGAAGGTCCCCGCGGGCGGCCGCCAGCAGCCCGATCGGCGCCACGAAGCTGTTGTAACCTTGGAAATGGATCAGATCCCAAACCCCGCGCCGGATGGCGGTATAAATGCGGGGCGCCACGTAGAGGTCCAGCTCCCTCGGCCAGGCCGGCACGCGCTGCACGCGCATGCCGCGCACCGCCTCCTCAACCGGCAGCTGCCCCGAAGGATCGGTAGTGAGCACGTCAACAGCGTGGCCACGCGCAGCCAAGCGAGGGCCGACCTCCTGGATGTGAGTTTCGATGCCGCCCATGAAGGGGTAGCAGCGAGCGGCAACCATCAGGATTCGCATCGGGGTTGTCCACCGTCATCACAGGCTGTGGCGCTCCGCCTGTGCTGTTGGTGCAGCCTCTCGCGCAGGATGGTTTTGAGGACGCGCCAGCCGTCCGGGATGGCGCGCAGGTGGCTCACACCGCTGATGCGCCGAGCCTCGAAACTTGCCACCTCGACGATATTGAGGTGGTTCTTCAAAGCTCGCACGTTGATGAGGGTCTCGATCTCGAACCCGTCGCAATCGCAGTTCAGCGTGGCGACGTGCTTGGTCCAGAAGGCTATGTATCCGTAGCATAGATCGGAGAACCAACCGCCATAGAGCAGCCGCACGAACAGGGTCAGGCCCGTGTTGCCGAACATCCGGAACAGCGACATGTCACCGGTGCCGGCGCCCTGGATAAATCGTGAACCCTTAACGAGATCCGCGCCGGCCATCAGCGCACTGACAAACACGATCGCCTCCTCCGGGACCATGGAGCCGTCGGCGTCCAGCATGACGATGATGTCGCCTGTGGCGGCCAGGAATCCCGCTTGCAGTGCAGCGCCCTTGCCCCGGCGGGGCTCCATGACAACCTTCACGTCCTCGCGCAGGCGGCGCGCGACCGCGACCGTGTCGTCGGTGGAACGGCCATCCACGATAACGATCTCATGCGCCCAGTTGGGGATGCGCGGCAGAAGCCAAGGGAGGTTCTCGGCTTCATTGAGCGTCGGGACGACAAAGCTGACTCGAGGCAGAATCAACGATCGCCGCAGCGCGAAATTGATCGAGTCAGGCGGCGATGCGGCACCGATGGGGGCGACAATGCTGGAAAGACGGGCGTTCATGGCAGCGCTTTAAGGTCGTACGATGGAACCCAGGGGGCGGGCTGAAAGCGCGCCAGGACTGGCGATAGGTATCGGGCGAGATGATGGACCGGGTCATACGTCCGGTGCTCCACATCGCGCGCGCGCAAATGCGCGGCCAGCGACAAGCCGTGGGGGCCAGCTCCAATGACCGCCACATCCACGGATGTGCTTGATCCAATCATATGCGGGCTCCCGGCCATAGTGGAAAGAAGAATGAAGATGAGATGAAATAAGATCTGTTGCAGCCCCCTAATTTTAGGTTGTATGCGAGCATTACCTATGCATATCTTAAATGAAAGGACGATGGATGGTTAGGAAAAGACAATAGATGATTAGCTCTTTTGGGGTATCTCTTCAGGTTATTTCCAGCCCATCCCACCAGCGCGGATAGCACGGCAGCGGCACCGATCACTTCAGCAGCTGTGTTGGCAGCGTTGCCAAACCCGTTCAGACCTCTGGGGCCACTTCCAACGCCGGCGAGGACATCCATCGACCCGCGGCCGGCACTAGCTCACAAGCGACAATTTTCTACTGAGCGAACCGTGCGGAAGGCAGCGAAGATCGTCGGCGCGAAGAAATGAACGTCCAGATAACGCTGACATTGCCACTGGCCAGAAGCTGCAATGTGCAGGTGGGCTCGCTCCTTCACTCGGCCGTGATTTCCGAGCTTATTCTGTGCCCGAGAAGGGTCGGGCGCGCCCGACCCTGCGCGGGCGGGGTACCTTGCGCTCGACCACCTGGCTACGGGTGGCTGACCCGGACGAGACCGCCCAAGAGAGGGACTGCCCACGCGGTCCCGAGACCCCACGCGGTCCCGAGACCGGCGCGTCGGGTACCAGCAAACGATAGGAGGTCGTGACCTCTCGCAAACCCCGGATATGCCCGAACAGGTCGATCACCTCCAAGCCAGACCGGCGGTTGTAGGTGTGACACCCCAACGCTCCGGACCAAATGCGACCGACCGGGGTCTGGGCAAACTCCGACGCCCCGAGCGCATCTATCTGGCAGAACGTCACCGCACTGCCATAGCCGCGCGCGCAGTCTTGGACCGGGCGTAGCGTGCGTCCGCCGTGTCGGATGACGGCGCCTGCGGGGCGGCTGAGCCTGGCATCAATCAGGACCGGGTTGGCGGCATGGGGCGTCCAAGACCCCGTCAGGCTCTCGGCACGGTAGAGGCTGAGGACATCCCAAGACGTGGACCTCCACCGCCTTGGGCTGACGAAAAACCAAAAGCCGCCCTCATAGCAGAGAGGCGTGGTATCGTAGCCCTCGATCCCCTCGATGAGGCAGGCCTCCCGCGTCCAGCGGTAAGGGAATTCCACTGCCCTGTAGAGGCTAACATTCCTGGCCGTCCCCGATTCGGGGATCATCCAGATCTGCCCGTCCTGTTCGAACACGAACGGGTATGAGAGGTGATGCGGTTCCTCCAAGACGATCTGGGGTGCGCCGACGGTCCCGTCCCGGTCCGCTGCCACGACCGCAATGCACCCCCGGTTCTTCGAGTAGAGGTACTGTTCGACAAAAATGAAATCCTGCCCCTGGCGCCGGAACGGGAACGGGTCGGCAAGGTAGCTATCGGTGCTTCCGGTGAGCACCGAGAAGGTTGCTTCGCCTTTGTCGAGCAGGCTCGCCGATTCATCGAAGCGCCAGCCAACCCCCCACATCCTGCCGCCTCTTGCCAGGACGTCCAAAAACCTGATCGCTTTCGATGCCACCGTGCCGGTCGCCCTTGCAAGGGCCGAGGATGCGCCAAGTGAAGGCACGGCCGTCCGTGAACCGGGGACACCGGACGCAGCTGAACCGGTTTCCTCGCGCAAGGCTTTGAGGATCAGCAGCACAGCGCAGGAGAGGACGCTGTCTAGACTCGCTGAGAACACTCCACGGTCTACACTGGCCGGACGGGCCATCCACGGCCGCAACGGGCGCGCCGTGTCGTGCAGGTCGACGAGAAGGTCCTGATCATTCGCCACGGCCGCCATGACGCCGATCTCGCCGGGTACGCCGTTGAAGAGCGGCGTCAGCACCCGCAGCCCCGCCGGGCGCGTCTCCTCTCCGCTCAAATCGATCACCACGTCCACTTGGTCGGACGGAGGCGGCGGCAGGGACCGCAGCGCCGCCTCTACGGAGTCAGTGGCGCCGTTCCCGCGAAAGCCATAGACCAGTCGTTCGAGTTCGAGCAGCAGACGGCAGGTCAACGGCAGCGGGCGGCGACCGGCCGCCAAAGCGCAGGAGACCTCGTTGCCGGGCACTTCAGCAAGCGCTTCTGCCAGCCAGAGGTGCCACCGAAGTAGCCGCGATGGATCGAGACTCAGGCAAATGCGCATTGTTGTTCTGACCGCGGATTTCAAAAGGACGCCGGCTCACAGCTTGACGAGAACCGCCTGCGGCGATCCGCCTTACCAAGACTCCGCCGCGGGCCCGCGGGCCAGGGAGGTAGATGGAAAGCGATGGCGCGTGTCACAGCGCGAGAATATTTCCCACCTATTACGACCGCGGGGACTCGCCAATAAGAGGAGCCGAACTCTTGGTTGGGAGCGATGTCTGACAGCACGGGTCCATACTCGAGCGACCGGAATCGGCCAAGCACCACTATGCCCGAACGACGCCCGGCTGTGCGAGGTCAGAGGAGGTAATCCCTCGGGGCTGTTGCACTCGGCGCCCGGCGAGAGCCACATGCCCGGGTGATTGTTGGCTGGCAACGAGTGAAAAATAGGCTGCGCAACGCCGGACTGCGGGTGCTGGTGTGCGCATTGCTGTCCGTTCCGGCAATCGTGAGCGCCGCGGATGACCCGTCGGCAACGTCCTTCATCAAGACTTCCGGAACGAACTTCACCTTGGACGGCAAGCCGTTCTTCGTGACCGGCGTAAACAACCACTATCTGACCTACGGGTCGCCGGATGAGGTCACCCGCGTTCTCGATGACGCGGTGGCGATGGGCGCCAATGTGGTCCGCACCTTCCTCCAGCCGGTGATCGGGTCGCTCGACGGAAGCAAGCCTACGATCTGGGATTGGCGGCTTGAAGGCGAAGCCAGCAATCTCGCGGTCAAGGGCACGTACCTGCTCTACTGGGACCCGAGCCAAAACAGGATGGCGATCAATGACGGCGCCGACGGCATGCAGAAGGTTGATTTCCTCATCGCCGAGGCCGGCAAGCGACGCCTGAGGCTGATCATCGCCGTCCTGGATTTCTGGGCCTTCACAGGCGGCGCCCAGCAGATGCGAGCCTGGTATGGGAGCCGGGACGCCCCAGGCGTGCAGAGCCAGTACGACACCGACCTCAGCAAAGAGAAGTCGGAGTTTTTCTTCCAGGATCCGCGCACGAAGCGCGACTACAGGACCTGGGTCAGCCACGTCGTGCAGCGAGTCAACCCGCTCACCGGGCTCGCCTACCGGGATGATCCGACCATCATGGCCTGGGAGCTAATGAACGAAGGCAATGCGCAGCCGGAGGCTTTACGATTGGCTTGGACCACCGAAATGACGGCTTACGTGAAGTCGCTCGATCCGAACCATCTCGTCACCTCAGGGCACGCTAACGTCGAGTCGAAGCTATCGGATCTGACGATCCCGACTCTCGATTTCGGGACCTGGCACGGCTACCCGCTCTACTACAAGCTCACCGTCCAGCAGTTCGACAGCTTGATCACCGAGTTCTGCCGGTTGGCAGTTCGCGCCGGCAAGCCGGTGCTTCTGGAGGAGTTCGGCTATGCCCGCTCCAATCAGAACTTTGCCCAGGCTTACGCGATGTGGCTCGACACGCTGACGCGCGAGCGCAACTGCGCCGGCTGGATGGTGTGGCGGCTGGTGTCGCGGCAGGACAGCGGACGCTATCCCGTCGACGAATATGACAAGTTCGATATTCACAACGACGGAGGTCCGCTCTGGAACATCCTCAAAGCCGCCACGGCTCGGGCGACGCAGACACGCGAAACCAGCCCGGCCTCAGAAACCAGCCGGCAGTTGCCATGACCGAAGCCTTCGTCGTGATCTGCGCCGACACACTCGATCGCTGGGACGATTTGAACGCGGCCATCGCGTCGGTGCGCCGCCAGACCTGCCCGGCCCGCGAGATCGTCCTCGTCGTCGACAACGATGAGGCGCTCTTGGAGCGCGCCCGGCGCGAGATCGAGGGTGTCGTCGTCACACCTAATACCAACGTGCGTGGACTGTGCGGCGGTCGCACGACGGGAGCCGGATTGGCGCCCGCGCCGGTCGTGGCGTTTCTCGATGACGATGCGATCGCCGATGAGCGCTGGCTGGACGAGTTGCTGATGCCCTACGCCGACCCGCGCGTGCTTGGCGTCGGCGGCCGCCTCGAGCCTCTGTGGCGCAAACCTCGGCCCTCGTGGTTTCTTTATGCTGAGAGCCGGCTTCCGGGTAAGCCGAATCCAGCGCGTGGAAGTCTGGCTTTATCGCATCGTCTATCGAAGAGCTTGGGGCAGACATTGGCAGCTCAAGTCGGGAGAATTCCTAGATGCGTATTCTGATGCTTGCGCAATCCTGTACGCCGATTGGCGTTGGCCAGCGGGGCCACGTCCGGAACCTAAGTATCGGTTTCGCCTGCCGCGGTAATGACGTTGCCGTTGCCACAACCGGTCAGCCTGGATCGAAAACCGGGCAGACCGAGCATGGCGTCACCAGCGAACGCCGGCAGGTCCCGCGCGCCCCCACGATCTCGGTGATTATCTGTGCCTACACCGAGGACAGATGGGAGCTGATGCTTCAGTCGGTGGCCTCGGTTCAGGAGCAGACCTTGCAACCCTGCGAGATCATCGTATGCATCGACCACAATGAAATCCTGTTTCACCGTTGTGCCGCGTACTGGGCTGGCTTCGCCGCATCCACCCCTCCGATACGGGTGATCCAGAACAAGTACGACGGGCACCTGGGGTCGGCCCGAAACACGGCAGCCGACACAGCTGCGGGAGACATTCTGGCGTTCTTGGATGACGATGCAGCGGCCGACAAGGACTGGCTCGGGATTCTCACAGACCCGTACCAGGATGAGCGCATCGGCGCCGTCGGCGGGCGCCCCCTACCGGTTTTCGAGTCTAGCCGCCCGGCCTGGTTTCCCGTGCAGTTCGACTGGGTGTTCGGATGCGCTTATGACGGTCTTCCGACAAGCCGAGGCCCCTTGGCTCATCTTATAGGTGCCAACATGTCGGTGCGGCGAACCCTCCTTGAGCAGGTGGGAGGGTTCCACTCCGACAATCACGACGACATGGACATGTGCCACCGCGTGGCGCAGATCAAGGGTAGTGAGGCTGTCATCTACGAACCGGCAGCGACCGTCCGCCACTTTGTACCCGCCTCACGGCCGAGTTGGAAGTACTTCTGGCGCCGCTGCTTCTTCGTCAACAAGGGGAAGATCGAGGCTCTTGCCCAGATGGGCGACGCCGCAACTCTGGGTGCGGAAACCCGCTTCGTCTGGTACGCGCTGACCAAGGGCGTACCGCGAGGGATTTGGCAAGCCGCCAAGGGTGACCCCCACGGGCTGGTCCGGTCCTCGGCCATAATTATTGGCATAGGTCTGGCCGCGGCAGGCCACGCCGCCGGTCATGTCGAGCGGGCGCGGCGATTGCGCCGGCAGCGCCGACAGGCCACCAGGCAGGTATTTAACACAGCCGCGCGAGCCAATGGGCGAGAGAAGTGAATGCCTTCTTCGATAATCATTGGTTCGGGTCCGGCTGCAGCCGCCGCCGTGTTGGCGCTGTCCGGGAAGTCTGACGAGAAGATAACTGTGTTCGATCCGGGCACCGTGCTGGACGTCCAGACGCAAGAGGTAATCTCCAGGCTGTCCAAGCTGCGTGTCGGCGACTGGGATGAGGAGGACGTCCGCCGGATCGGATTGCAACCCAAGCGCGTACAGTCGGATTCGCTCCCTGAAAAGAGAAGCTACGGATCCGATTTTCCGTTTGTCAACAAGGGCCAACTCGACGGAGTCCACTCCCAGGGTAGAGTCAACTCTGCTGTGATCTCATGCGCCTACGGAGGGTTCAGCAACGTCTGGGGGGCCCAGATCATGCCCTTCAGCGCTGCCACATTCAAGAGATGGCCGTTCGGTTTCTCGGATATGGAAGAGCACTATCGGACGATCCTTGGTCACATTCCGTTCGCCGGAGAGTCCGACGATCTCGATGAGTGGTTTCCGCTCATCGGATCTCCGCACCCGCTTCCGCCGCTGGCACCGCGGACGCAGATGGTGCTGGCCAACTACGACCGGCACCGCGATCGTGTACGCTCCACCGGAATAACCATAGGGCGCGCGCGGCTCGCCTTCTCGGCGCGCGAATGCCAGCCCTGCGGCCTGTGCATGACTGGGTGCCCGCGGTCGCTGATCTACTCGGCCTCGCACAGCTTCGACCGCTTCAGGCGCAGCGGGAGGATTGACTACCACAGCGGGCTGCTCGCGGTTCGAGTCGGCCAGGAGGCCGACACGGCAGTCGTGGAGGCTCGGGAGCTATCCAGCGGCCGGATCCAGCGATTCGCAGCCGACCGGGTCTTCGTGGGTTGCGGAGCTATCGGCACCACTCGGCTGATCCTGGGCTCGCTCGGATCGGACCAGCCGGTCCATCTTTCGGAATCGGCTCAGTTCATTCTTCCAATGATGTCCGTGAAGCCGACTCCCGACCCACGTACAAGGCGCGAGTTCACACTCAACCAGTTCAACATGGTCATCGGCCGGGACGACGAAGGCTTCGACGTCTCACAGGTTCACTTTTACCCGTTCAACCACGCATACTACGATGCGCTGCCCGGCTTCCTCCAACATCCCGCCGCCGCCTTCGCGACAGATCGGCTGCTGAGCCGATTGACGGTGGGCCTCGGCTATTTGCCATCCTGGGCGTCACCCAAGATACGGATCACAGCCCAGGTGCCCGCAGCTCCTGATGAGCTACCCCGGATTACCCTTACTTCCGAGGGGTTCAGCGAGACCAGGGTCAGGGGCAAAGACGTGCCTCCGACGCTGCCTGACGTAATAAAGCGCATCTATAGGGCAGCACCTTACCTTGATTTGTGGCCGGTCACGTCGCAAATGCTGTGGTCGGGTGGGGCCAAGAGCTACCACTTTGGCGGCAGCTTTCCCCACGCTAGTGAGCGGGACGCCCGGAGTGCGACGACAGACCGCGTCGGGCGGCTGGCGCGTTGGGACCGGATTCATCTTATCGACGGTTCGGTTTTCCCAAATGTTCCGGCGACTACCTTTACGCTGACTGTGATGGCCAATTCTCATCGCATCGCCTGCGAGGCGATGGAACTGACGGGGTGAGCATCAATGCGGGTCGGCATCACCGGAGCGACTGGGTATGTCGGGTCCATCCTGCGTGCTACCTTCGCCCAGCAAGGGCATGAGGTCATCGCGTTCGCCCGCCCGAACCGGGCGACCTCCGCATCTGCCGCCGCAATGGCCGGCGTCGCCGAATGGCGCCCATATGAGATTAAGCGCCCGCCGTCGGGGGCCGCATTCAGCGACCTAGATGTGCTCATACATAGTGCATGGGACCTGAGTCTCATCAGTGCCGGCGATGTATGGGGTGTCAATGTGTCCGGCTCGCAGCACCTCCTCCGCAATGCCGCCGACGCAGGGGTTCGCCGGGTCATTTTCATCTCCTCGATGTCCGCTTACAAGGGAACCCGACAGTTGTACGGCCAGGCCAAGCTGGCGTGTGAGCGCACAGCCAGCAGTCTGGGAGGCGTCTCCACCCGCCTCGGACTGGTTTACGGCCCCGGTTGGGCCGGGATGGCCGGCGCGCTGCGCAAACTCACCAAACTGCCGGTTACACCTCTCATCGGGGCGCGCTCCCATCAGTTCACCGTGCATGAGGCAGACATGGCAGCCGCCATGGTGCGTATTGCCGAATCGGACATGCCCCTGCCGGAACCGGTAGGGCTGGCCAACCCCGAACCCGTGCCGTTCCGACGGCTCATGAACGAGATCGCCGCGTCACAAGGCAGAACACTACGTGCCGTCCCGGTGCCCTCGCAGCTTGTCAGTTGCATGCTCCGGGCAGGAGAGGCCCTGCACGTCCCCCTACCCTTCCGATCCGACTCCATCCTGGGGCTCGTGCACCCGGCGGCAGAGGTTCCCGGGGTAGGGCAGCTCAAGCAGCTCGGAATCAGGTTTCGAAGCTTCTCGCTGGACGGAGATCGACGTTAAAAATATGGGAGATTTGCCCAGCCCTGCGGGTGACAGCGTTTTGACACTTCCCGGGCACTGCAACTTTCACCTTCGTGAGCCTCCAGCACACAAAGGTCGGTTCGCGCTCGACGCGCACGAACACCACCTCAGCTCGTGAGGACGATCAGCGAGGCGCCGCCGAGTAAGCGCACCGACAGGTCCTCTCCGGCCATAGTCCGGACAATGCCTCGGGCGGCATTACCGAGGATGGCTGTAGTGGTTCTCCATTCGGGATGGATCTGCAGAATATCTTCCGCGGTCCTAGTGTACTGTGCGTCAATAATTTTAAAATCTGTGTCGCGCAGAGTCGCTAGCGCCGTTGCCTGATCAAAGTAATGCAGGTGACCAACCTCCTTGCGTTGCTTAAGATGCTGACAACGTATAAGTCCGACGACATTCATGTCAAGTGGAATATGGAACGTATAGTATCTTGATCGTCCTCTTAGTCTTCGAAGGAAGCCAATATAATCATCAACGTGCTCGAAAACATCGATGCACAAAAGAAGATCGCAATTCTCGCCGGTCTGAAAGAAGTCGCCGCAGTGAAATTTGAGGTTGTTTTTTTCTCGGTGTTTGGCCAAATTTATGGCGTAGGGAGCGATATCGTAGCCGATGGCTGTTGAATCACGGAAGATATCATGCCGAAGAAGAGCATCCAGAACGCTTCCCGTCCCACAACCTGTATCGACGATTTTCTGGCAACTGATGTTGTTGGCGCGCACGATCTTGGCGATGTTCGCGGCCTTAACACCGCCATCTTCGTCATGCCAAGTAGGATTAGCAGCGGCATAATCTATTCCGGTATAGAGGTCATTACTTGACATCATCTCTGCCATCTTTTGTGGTCGAGCCAGATTAAGTTGCCTCTTCAAATATTTCGGTGTTATAATAGTTTCTTTTGGCTTGAAATCGACCAGCGATCGAGGTCGCTGCATGGCCACAAGGCCAGGTCCAGAAGGGGATCCTAAGTCGTCCTGTCGATCGCATTCACATTTCGGGAATGGACGAATGTTAGGGAGCCGCACCGGTCTTGAGGTCGCTCAGGGTTCCTCCGTTGCCTCGGGACTACACGCTACATGCGAACCGCGCATCTCAGTGGGCGCAACCGGATAAAAGCAAAACCTAGCCATTACAAATGTAACGACACTCTCGATGGCGTCAAGCCGCCGGCGGCGAAGCTTCCGGGGAGGTCCCGTAAGGCACGCGGCCCATCTGAGGTAGCTCATGGGAATCCAACTCCTCTCGTTCCACAGCGAGGCTGACTGGCAGAAATTTTCGCGGATCAGGGACAAGCGATGCCGCATTGTCGGCTTTACGTTCTGAACGACGGTCAACCTGCATAGACGACCATGCAGCAAAAGAGCACGCTAATCGACTGTGCCCCAGGTGGAGCTTTGGCCACTGGCTGCGCGGTTCAGACTCGTGGCAGGCGCCACGCGGCGAGAACGCGCCGCGCCATAGGGGTCAAGTATCAGCCACTTCAACAAGCCGCTCAAGCGATCGCACTTCCCCTGGATGCGGTTGCAGGTTCGGCGCGTTACATGCAGGCACGCTGGCGTTTCGATTGAACGGCCTGTCGGCGCTGTAGGGCCTGCACTCGATAGCAGGGCCAGCTCTCACCTTCGATCATTGAAGGCGGATCATGTGGGACATCGCCGCCGTGGCGCTGGCGAGATCCCTCAGCAATACGCGTAGAGACTGCATCGGCCGCGCAAACGGCACGGTCGAACATCGGGCCGGCAGCGCCAGCCATAGGTTCGACGGCTCGTCCGCCACGCAACTCGGAAGACATTCCGGCCATCCTTGTCGATGACCTCACATGCGAACGACCCCGCGAACACATGCGCTCAAACCGGCGCAACATTTCAGCCGACGGACACGGTTTTGGTAGGACGTCCGGAAGGGCGCTTCGGTGCGGCCGTTCGACACACGTCCTACATTAGAATGTGTTAATAAGTTCTCACTGAGCCTCATTCTCGCCGCAAATGGCAGTAAGCTCGCGTTAGCTCGATACATCGTCCTCTGATTAATCACTTCTCGATAGTATAAGACGGTAGGCGGGATAAGTCCAACGAGCGGGAATGCCTGCGTTTTACTTATGGCGCAGGCGTAATTACAACAAAAAAACACAACTAACCAAGGATACACCGTGTTTTTTGCTAAACAGCTCGGCGGTGCCGGAAGAGCTGCGCTCGACTTCAATTTGGCTGCGGCTGGAACCGCCGAACAGCTTGCGTGCGCGGCAGCACCCTCGACAAAATTCGCCTTCGGATGGCGAGTTCAACGTTCAGCTTGCTCGACAATAATGTCTGGGCGAGGACTTCCAATTCTCCGCTACTTTGAAACTCCGTTCGCAGTGCCCAACTGCGAGCATGCGATCTGCCGCGCGCCTTGGCGATGCGCGGCAGTGGAATTCCCTGTTTTCAACACCAAAGAGGATCACTGAATGACTCTTTCCGCCCCCGCAGGCTTTGCCTCTAGCGATCTCGTCTTCGAGGAAAACTTCTCCGGTACGGCGCTCGACAGCGACTGGCATACCTACATCACCAGCAATGCCGCCAATGGCTGGCCATGGAATAGTAATGGATCAGGAGGAAGCAACGCAGGCTCGCAATATTATGCCGACTACGATGTGCCGAGCCAAGTCTCCGTGAGCAACGGGGCCTTGGATCTCACGGCGATCAAGCAGCCCATCAGCGGCATAAATCAGGGGACCACACAGACATACCCGGTCACGTCCGGCGCGGTCAGCAGCTACGGCAACTTCGAATTCAATGGCGGCTACCTTCAGATCAGCATGAAGGCGCCAAGCGGCGATGGCGCATGGCCGGCCCTTTGGCTGTTGCCCGGCCATGGCGCCGGCAGCAGCGGCGACAATTTCGAGATCGACATGCAGGAGGGCGGATTTACCGGTTCGGGGCCGGCGGACCAGATGTTCTCCTGGCACCTCCACTCGCCGTCAGGGTGGGTAGGAAACAGCATTGATACGGGGACCGACCTCACGGCCGGCTTCCACACGTACGGCATCAACTGGGTGCCCGCTCAATCGATCACCTGGTATCTCGACGGGCATCAGATGGCGCAAGTGACCAGCGCACAGGCGCCGATCCCGGATGAACCGATGGAATTGATCATGAACAATGGGGTCGCGAATTCGAACGTGACCGGATGGCATACGGCTCTGGATGGTTCGACTCCTTCGTCGATGCAGATGCAAGTCGATCAGATTCAGCTTTACCAGAAGGCAGGCAGCGGTGACACGGTGACGGGTCCTAACGTCACTCCGCCAATCACTGGCTCGACCGGGACCGAGCCCGTGTCTGGCACCGGGACGGTTCCTTCTTCCGTCAGCACCAGCGATGGCACCTTGTACGGCACCAGCGACGCCGATGTATTACACGGAACCAGCGGCCACACGATGATTGGCTATGGCGGCAACGACACCTATTATGTCGATAATGCCAACGAGAAGGTGGTTGAGGCGGTGGGCGGCGGCAACGACAGTGTGCTCGCCTCGGTGAGCTATGCGCTTTCCGCCGGCTCGGAGATCGAGCTCCTCGCTACCAATAACGCGTCAGGCACGAAAGCAATGACCCTCGCCGGCAACGAGTTCGCCCAGACCATCCAGGGCAATGCCGGCAACGATGTCATTAACGGCGGCCTCGGCGCCGACGTCTTGACCGGCTACGGAGGCCACGATGCCTTCTCGTTCAATACTGCTCTTGGAGCCGGTAATGTCGACAAGATCACCGACTTCAAGCGCTCCCAGGATACGTTCCATCTCAGCGATACCGTTTTTGCCGGGCTTCAGCCGGGAGGGCTTCCATCCAAAGCTTTCTTTATTGGTGCCGCCGCGCATGACAGCTCCGATCACATCATCTACGACAGTGCAACCGGGGCGCTCTCTTTCGACAGTGACGGGGCCGGCGGCGGATCTCAAATACAGTTCGCCAGCCTTTCCCCACATCTGTCGCTCAGCGCAGCCTCGTTCTATGTGACCTGAAGGACTACGCGGGGCTGCCATGGCCAAATAAGGACTGGATGAACTGCACCTCAAAGCCATGGTGCCGAACCGAAGTCAGCGTACCAAAGGCGGGAGCCCGGTTTTCGGCGATGATCTGCTCAAGCAAAAGAGATGGGGTTCCATCCCGATGCCATCGGGATGGAACCGCTCTAGTCTAGTTGTGAGCTTTGCGCAGGTTGTCCATTCGGACCGAACCGAGGAGACTGGAGTTACCAAGCTTCGGGTCCGAATGAACATCCCAAACTGGCATGCGCAGCATCATCAGCTACTTTCTCTCGCCAATGATGCGATACAAGCAGGAAACACTGCGAGAGCGGTAAGAAGCCGGTTTGCAGCCGACGAAAGTTCGCCCTCCGGCTTCAACTCGAGAGCGCCGCAATCTTGTCGAGGCGATAGGTCAAAGGCGGGAAGCGGTCGGCTCGAAGCTGGATGACCATAGCCGGTTGTGGAAGGTCGAACTGCAACAACTCACTCGCGAGACAGGCCTTGCGCTCCACATTGCATCACCATCCGACGGGCATATCGACGTGGCGCAACATCGAACACCCCTGTTCTGCCGCATCACGCAAAGCTGGCGCGGACGGCGCCTCCTCAATCGCGTGGCCCTGGTCGAGCTGATCGCAGTCACGACAACCAAGCGGACCCGAAGCGGGCGCGCGGTCGATTCCGCGGCCGACGAAAAACGGGATCAAATGAACGATGTCGAGATGGAGGCGCTCGCCATCTAAGGCGACGCATTCATCCGGAATGGAACTGCACCATCCGCCCGAGATCAGTGGCAATTCGGAGCAGTTGACTGGTCCTAGCCCGAGCTCCCTTCCCTGCGCAATAAAGACCAATGCTTGCAGGTGACGCCAATTTGGGAAACTATTGACCAGCGAGGCCTCTCACGCGGTTGATGTGGTCCAGGCTGCCGCAGCTGAATACGCAGCGATCTCTAGTACCAACCTAGTTCTGCTGGAAAACACAAGTGCTGACGTCGCGGCGCTCATTCCTGAAGCTCTTTGGCGCCGTGTCGCTCGCGGCATTCGGTCTGGCGAGTTATGCCATCGCGATTGAGCCTCGGTTTCGACTGAGTGTCACGCACTACAAGCTCCTTCCGCCGCGCTGGCCGACCACTGCCAAGCCCCTGCGCATCGTCGTGGTCGCTGACATCCATGCCTGCGAGCCTTGGATGCCGGTTTCCAGGATCGACGAGATCGTTGGTGTTTCGAATAGCCTGCAGCCCGACATCGTCCTTCTCCTTGGCGACTACGTGATGGGCGTGCTGCCACGCTATGCCACCGGGATCGTGCCCGACACTGTTTGGGGGAATTCTCTTTCGAAACTTTCGGCGCCACTCGGCTGCCACGCCATTCTCGGCAACCACGACTGGTGGCACGGTGTCGATAGTGTCCGCGCAGCCCTCGTCGACAATGGCATTCCGGTCCTCGAGAACACCGCCACGCTTATCCGTCAGCAGGATGGCCCAGCATTCTGGCTCGCGGGTCTTGGCGACCAGTGGGCCATGCAGTTTTCTCGCGGCGTGTACAAGGGCGTCGACGATCTGCCTGGAACAATGGCCGGAATACCCAACGACGGCAATCCGATATTGCTCCTTGCGCATGAACCGGACATCTTCATTACTGTCCCTGACCGTGTCAGCCTGACGTTATGCGGCCATACACATGGCGGACAGGTGCGCTTGCCATTCGTTGGCCCCCCCATCATCAAGTCAGCCTACGGACAGCGCTTCGCTTATGGGCATGTCGTCGAGGGTGGGAGGCACATGATCGTATCCGGGGGTTTGGGCGTATCATGGCTGCCGGTGCGCTTCGGCGTGTCGCCGGAGATCATGGTCGTCGATATCGGCCCGAAAACGTCCTCTCGTCCTGTAGACGAACCATCTGCTGTATCACGAGACCTGCCGTCCGCCGTTGATCGTTCGCACGAGGGTATTGATGGTTGTGTACATGCCGTATTCCCATCGCATCCAAGACGAACGCGGCACAGTCTATCATCCCTTTCTCCGACGGGCGGAGTCGGCGGATAGCTCTCGATCCACTAGAATGCCTTTAAGAAGCTGAGCCAGGCGTTCCGAAACACCTTTCTTCGACACATTCTCGGGGAAGGGAAAACCTGAATGGGTACGGCATCTTGTAGCCCCATCCTTGTTGTTGGCGCCCGAGCAGAACGCATCTTGGAGCATGCAAATGGCCCTGGTTGCACGAGATCTCCTTTGGGCCATCGGCGAGCATACTCCTATTGGATGAGGCGGCGCGAACCAGCGTTTCAGGACTACTCAAATTCCTGAAGGGGTCTGCGCCCGGCAGCATGCTACGACTGTTGCACGCAATAGCGTATCAAAACCGTGATCCTGGACATAGTCGGCCGAACCACGCCGAACACATTCCTCTTTGAAATCCAGCGTTCCGCGGTGGGCTGTCATTCAGCCGAGCCTAGTTGTGTGCGTCAAGTTCTGCAAAATGGCGTGGCATTGCGGTGACGTCGGCGTGTCCGCCGCGCAGCCCCCGTGTTTACGGACACATGACGGTGCTCAGGCGGCCAAGGCCCTCAGGCTCTCCTTCTTGTGCTCGCGCAGATGATCCATGTTGAGGTAGCGGGTCGCCTCGAGCCAGTTCTCGTGGATCTCCACCGCCAATGCCCGAACCAGCCGCAGACAGCTCCGCGGGTTGGGGAAGATGCGAACGACCAGGGTGCGCCGCTTGATCTCCTGGTTCAGCCGCTCCAGCATGTTCGTCGACTTCATGTGCTTGTGGTGGGCTAGCGGCAGCCGATAGAAGCTCAGCGTCTCCTCGATGTTATCTTCCACCCAGTTGACCAGCTTCGGGTATTTGGCCTGCCATT